>NZ_JBFBGS010000020.1:0-148067 GCF_040684795.1 Kitasatospora sp. NPDC089797
TCCGGCGTCTGCACCAGCGTGGTGTCGACGGGCACCCAGGCGTCGCCGACCTTCATCCGGATCGGTCCGGTGGACCGGTCGGAGGTCAGGGTGCCGTCGGGGTTCGCCCACAGGGTGGTGAACTCCGTACGTGCGCCGGTGACTTCGATGCGCCGCTTCTGCAGACGGGCGGTCAGCAGGGCCGACGCCTCGTCGGTCGCCTCGGTGACCGGGGCGATCGGGGGTACGGGTGGCGTGGGCGCGGCGACGGCGGGGGCCGCCGTGAGCGCGTCCACCGCCACGCCGGTCTGCACCAGCAGACCGAGCGTCAGGAGCGCGGCTATTCGCCGGGTCCTGCGCGTGGAGAAGGCCCCGTCCGTGGAACCGGACGAGGCCAGAGACCGTCGTGACATCAAGACTCTCTCAAGAGATTGCCATTGTTGGTAAAGACTTCTTCGAAGCCGAACGACAATCTCTCATTCCGGATGGATAACCGATGACCAGGAGTGATGAAGATTCTGTAACGGATCACTTACGCGCAGTGCCGATTAATGGTGATATGTCAAAAAGGGGAGAATTTTCTGATCCACCGTCAGCGGTTTTCGCTGCTTCGGGCGGATTGTTCTTTGCCGGTACTTTTCCCCGGCATTGCCCTGTTGACGGACTGTCCGACTACGCGGTCTCGCGCGTCGCCCGCCGCACCAGCGCCCGCGCCCGCTCCCCGTCCATCGGGTGCGCGAACAGGTACCCCTGCCCCAGCGGGCAGCCCATGGCGGCGAGCAGGTCGCGCTGGTCGGAGTGCTCGATGCCCTCGGCGATGACCTGGACGCCGAGGGTGTCGGCGATCCGGGTGATGCCCTCGACCAGGGCGTACTGCTGAGGGGAGAGGCCGAGTCCGTCGATGAAGGACTTGTCGATCTTCAGCAGGGAGATCGGGAACTCCCGCAGGTAGGACAGCGAGGAGTAGCCGGTGCCGAAGTCGTCGATGGCGAGGCCGACGCCGAGTGCGCCGAGGGTGGCCATGTCGGCGCGCAGCCGGTCGTCGCGGCGGATGAGGACGGACTCGGTGAGTTCCAGGACGAGGGTGCGCGGGTCGATCCCGGAGCTGTCGAGCGCGCGGCGGACGACGTCGACGAACCCGGCGTCGCGGAACTGGCGGGCGGAGACGTTGACGTTGACCCGCAGGGGCGGGCGGCCGGCGGCGCTGCGGGCGGCCGAGCTGACGGCGTGCCAGGCGGCGGCCTCCTGCACGGCGTGTTCCAGGACCCAGGCGCCGAGCGGGACGATCTGGCCGCTCTCCTCGGCGAGGGCGATGAACTCGTCGGGCAGGACCATGCCGCGCCGGTCGTGCGGCCAGCGGACCAGGGCCTCGAAGGCCACCAGGTCACCCGTGCGAAGGTCGACGATCGGCTGGTAGTACAGCTGGAAGGCGGATTCCGCGATGGCGGAGTCCAGGTTCTCGTTCAGCTCGTGCCGCTCGACCAGCCCGGCCTGGAGGGCCGGCCGGTAGTGGCACCACTGGCGGCGGCCCGCCGCCTTCGCCGAGTAGAGGGCGAGGTCGGCGTGGGTGAGCAGCTCGGTCGCGTCCACGCTGTCCTCGGTGGTGGCGACGCCGATGCTGGCGCTCACCCGGACCGCGCCCGCGCTCAGCTTGAACGGTTCTGCGAACACCGCGAGCACGGTGCCCGCGATGGTGTCCACGTCGGCCGGGCGGAGCGCGTCCTCGACCAGCACCGCGAACTCGTCGCCGCCGAGCCGGGCCGCGGTGTCGGAGCTGCGCAGCGCGGTCGAGACCCGGAGCGAGACGGCGACCAGCAGTTCGTCGCCGACCGCGTGGCCCTGGGTGTCGTTGACCACCTTGAAGTCGTCCAGGTCGATGAAGAGCACCCCGGTGACGGCGCCGCTGCGCTCGCCGCGGGAGAGCGCGTGGCCGACCCGGTCCTGGAACAGCACCCGGTTGGCGAGGCCGGTCAGCGAGTCGTGGAAGGCCCGGTGGGTCAGCTCGCGTTCCATCTGCCGCTGCTCGGTGACGTCGCGCAGGGTGAGCACCAGGCCGCCGACGGTCGGGTCCTCGCGCAGGTCGGTGGAGCGGACTTCCGCCTCGATCGGGGTGCGGTCCTGGCGCAGCAGGCGCCAGTGCTCGCGCGGCTGGTCGCCGCGGGGCGGGTCGACGGGGCCGCGCATCCGGGCCAGCGCCTTGCCGACCTCCCGGCTGTCCTCGGGCGGGACGAGGTCGGTCAGCAGGGTGCCGACCAGGCTGGGGTAGCCGAGGACGCGTTCGGCGGAGGAGGAGGCGTAGCGGACGCTGTCGTCGGCGTCCAGGATCAGGATGACGTCGCCGGCGTTCTGCACCAGGGTGCGGAAGTACAGCTCGCTGTTGCGCCGGGTGACCTCCTGGCTGAGCACCACGCGTTCGACGGCCAGGGCGGCCTGTGCGGCCAGGATCTCCAGCGAGCCCCAGAGGCTGGTCAGCTCCTGCTCGGTGCCGGTGACCACGAGGGCGCCGATCAGCGGGTCGCCGGAGGGGCGTTCGGCCAGCGCGAGCGGGCAGACCAGGGCGGCGGGCATGCCGCCGAGGTGGTCGGGCAGGTCGCCGGAGCCGACCGGCAGCAGCCGGGTCTCCCGGTGGGCGGCGAGCCGGGCGAGCACCTCCTCGTCCTGCGGCCCGCCGGGTCCGGTGCCCGAGCCGGAGCCGGAGCCGGAGCCGGTACCACCGCTACCGTCGCCCGCCCGCCGTACGTGCAGCACCCCGGCCTCGGTGACGGCGAGCAGGACGACGTGCCCGCGCTCGGCGGGCATCAGGGTGGCGGCGGCCGACTGCACGGCGTCCGCGACCTCGGCCACCGTGACGGCCGAGGTCAGCCGGGCGCCCGCCTCCCGCAGGGTCCGTTCCCGGGCCACCGCCTGCTGGCGGGCCAGCCCGACGACCGCCAGCCGGGCCAGCACCAGCAGGTAGAGCAGTGCGGAGAAGGCGCCGATCACCCCCGCGTTGCTGGTGTTCCCGGCCAGCGACTCGATGATCAGGATGCCGGGCGCGATCAGCGAGGCCACGGTGAGCAGGACGAGCCGGCCGGTGGACAGGTCGGGCTGCTGGGAGGGGACGGGTCTGGTCAGCTCGACCATCGAGGGGTGCAGCGCGGCCGCGCCCCAGGCGGTGTAGAAGGCGGCCCAGCCGAGTTCCACGCCGGTGCCGATCCGCCAGGTGCCGTGCAGTTGGATCAGCCCGTACAGGACGTCGGAGGTGAGCAGGCCGAGGGCGCCGACGGTGAGCAGTTGCAGCGAGCGGGAGTTGCCGCCGCGCGGGGTCAACAGCCGGAGCAGCAGGGCGAGGACGATCACGTCGCCGAGCGGGTAGGCGATCGAGACGGCCTGCTGCACCCAGGTCAGGTGCTCGTTCCGGGCGTACGGGAGGATCAGGTAGATCCAGACCAGCAGGGCCAGGCCGAACGTGATGATCAGCGCGTCCAGCAGGCCGGCCCGGTCCTGCCGGGCGGTGCGCCAGCGGATGAAGCCGAGCAGGCCGACCGCGTAGAGCAGGAACTCGGCGAGGTAGAAGCCGTCCGCGACGGACGGGAACGGGTTGTGCAGGTGCAGGATGTCGAGTTGTAGGGCCTGCACCGCCTCGCCCGTGGTGAAGCTGAGGTTGGCGAGCGCCAGCACGTACCAGAAGAGCGCGTGCCGGGGCCGGTTGAGCCGGACGCCGACCACGATGGCGGCGACGCCGCCGAGCCCCATGCCCGTCCACCAGACGATCCGCAGTGCGGGGTCGGCGAAGTAGATGCCGGTGAACAGCACCATCCAGAGCAGGTAACAGACCATCAGGCGTTGGCGCCGGCGAGTCAACGAGGCTACCTCCTCCGCGACACCACCCCGCCGGTCGGGCGGGGGAGTTCGGGTGAGGGTGGGTCGTGGGGGACGGATCGGCCCGCGGTCCAGCGGCGTCCGGCGGTCCGTGCGACGGACGTTGTCGGTGTCCCCTGAGTGCGTATAGTCGGAAATGTCGCACCTCCCAGCATTCTTCCGCTTCAGCACGAGGTCAAGCCGGTGGACGACGCAGCCGACAGCGCACGGGGTGTACGGACGGATGTGAACTCCGGACGTCACGCCGTGGTGCGGAACGACGACGATCAGTACGCGCTCTGGCCCGGGGACTTACCGCTGCCCGGCGGGTGGCGGCCAGTCTACGGGCCGACCGGGCGGGCCCAGTGCCTGGCCTGGCTGGAACGGCACGCCCCCGTCGCACCGGGGCCTGCCGCCCGCGGCGGCGGCGCGGGGACGGTGCACGGGCTGTTCCGGGCCCGGGCCGCGCGGGATCCGGCGGCCGTCGCCGTGGTGGGGGAGGAGGCCACGCTGAGCTACGGCGAGCTGGACGCCCGCAGTGACCGGCTGGCGGCCGCGCTGCGGGGCCGGGGGGTCGGGCCGGAGCAGGTGGTGCCGGTGTGCCTGGGGCGGGGCGTCGAGCTGGTGGTGGCCTGGCTGGGGGTGCTCAAGGCGGGCGGGGCGTTCCTGCCGCTGGATCCGGCGCATCCGCCGCGGCGGCTGGCGGGGCTGGTGGCGGACAGCGGGGCGCGGGTGGTGGTCACGGACAGTGGCGGGTTCGGCGGCGCCGACGGTCCCGACGGTCTCGACGGGGTCGCGTGGGTGACGCCGGACGCGTGGATGACGCCGGACGACGGCCCGCGCGGGGACGGCCCACCGGATGGCGACGGCCCGCCGGGCGACGACGGCTCGCCGGACGACCTCGCCTACCTGATCTACACCTCCGGCACCACCGGCCGCCCCAAGGGCGTCCCGGTCACCCACCGTGCGCTGGTGTTCACCCTCGACCGGGTCGCCCGCGCCTACGGCCTCGCCCCCGGCGAGCGGGTGCTCCAGCTGGCCGCGCTCGGCGCGGACACCGCCCTGGAGCAGGTGTTCTCCGCGCTGCTCGCCGGTGCGACCGTGGTGCTCGGCGGCCGGGACACCTGGGCGCCGACCGAACTGGTCCGACGGCTGCCCCGGCTCGGCCTGGCCGTCGCCGACTTCACGCCCGCGTACTGGCACCACGTGCTGGACCTGCTGCCGCCCGGCGGCCCCGCCCCGGCCGGGCTGCGGCTGGTGGTGGTCGGCGGGGACGTGGTGCACGCCGAGGACTGCCGGGCCTGCGCGGAGCGGCTGCCGGGGGTGCGGCTGCTCAACGCGTACGGGGTGACCGAGGCGGCCGTCACCTCGCTGCACTGCGAGGTGACCCCGGAGCTGCTGGCGACCCCGGCCGCACCCGTCCCGATCGGCCGTCCGCTGCCGGGCGTCCGGGTGCACGTGCTGGACGGGCGGCTGCGCCCGGTGCGGCCCGGTGAGCGGGGCGAGATCCACCTCGGCGGGCCCGGCCTGGCGCGCGGCTACTGGCACCGGCCCGGGCTCACCGCCGAATCGTTCCTGCCCGATCCGTACGCGCCGCTGCCCGGGGAGCGGATGTACCGTACCGGCGACGCCGGGCGCTGGCGGGCCGACGGGCAGCTGGAGATCCTCGGGCGCTTCGACGACCAGGTGAAGGTGCGCGGGCACCGGGTCGACCCGGCCGAGGTCGAGGCGGTGCTGGACGCCCACCCGGCGGTCCGGCAGGCCCGGGTCGCCGCCGACGGCAGCGCGCCGGACGGCAGTCGGGTGCTCGTGGCGTACTACACGCTCGGCGACCGGGCGGTGCGCCCCGAGCGGCTGCGGGCGTTCCTGGCGGAGCGGCTGCCGGAGTACCTCGTCCCGGCGGAGTTCGTGGCGCTGGAGGCGATGCCGCTCACGGCGGCCGGGAAGATCGACCGGCGGTCGCTGCCGCACGCCCCGGTGCGCGCACCCGCCGCCGAACCGACCCCCGGACCGACCGCCGGACCGACCGCCGTGGAGGCCACAGAACCGACCCCCGGACCCGCCGGACCCACCGCCGTGGAGGCCGCCGTCGGGCAGCTCTGGGCGGAACTGCTCGGCGCCGAACTCGTCGGCCCCGACGGCGACTTCTTCGCCCTCGGCGGCACCTCGCTGCTCGCCATGGAGATGCTCGCCCGGGCCCGGATGATGTTCGGCCTGGACGTCGGCCACGTCCGCACCCTCACCCGCGCTCTGCTGCGCTCGCCCGTCCTGCGCGACTTCACCGCCGCGCTCCAGGCCGCCCGCGCCGGCACCGCGCCGGGGGAGGCCGCCGTGGACTGGCAGGCCGAGGCCCGGCTCACCCACGCCGTCGGGCAGTCCTGGAGCCCGGCGCCCTCCCGGGCCGAGCCCGCCGAGATCCTGCTCACCGGCGCCACCGGCTTCTGCGGTGCCCACCTGCTGAACGTCCTGCTCGCCACCACCGGCGCCCGGATCCACTGCCTGGTCCGCGCCCCCGACCGGGAACACGCGCTGGAGCGGCTGCGCGCCACCCAGCAGCGCTTCCTCCGCCGGGACCTGGCCGATGCCCGGGTGGTGCCGCTGGTCGGCGACCTGGCCGCCGAGCGGCTCGGCCTGACGGAGCACCGGTTCGACTGGCTGGCCGCCCACCTGGACGCGGTGTACCACCTCGGTGGGCAGGTCAACTTCCTCTACCCGTACCACCAGTTGCGCGCGCCCAACGTCGGCGGGACCAGGGAGCTGGTCCGGCTCGCCGGGCACAGCCGGGGCGTGCCGGTGCACTACCTCTCCACCCTCGCCGTGCTGGCCGGGTTCGGCGCGGCGGGCGTCCACGAGGTGACCGAACGCACCCCGCTGGCCCACCCCGAGCGGCTCGGCGTCGGCTACGTGGAGAGCAAGTGGGTCGCCGAGCAGCTGCTGCACAACGCGGCCGCGGGCGGGCTGCCGGTCACCGTGCTGCGCACCAACGACGTCACCGGGGACCTCGCCGCCGGGGTGATGAACACCGGCACCGAGCTCTGCGCGCTGATCAAGTACGTGGCCGACAGCGGTGGTTACCCGGACGTCCAGCTGCCGCTGGACTTCGTGCCCGCCGACCGGTTCGCCCGTGCGGTCGCCCACATCGCCGCGCACGCACCCGCCGACGGCGAGGTCTACCACCTCACCTCGCCGGACCCGGGCGGGCTCCCCGACCTGGCCGACCGGCTCCGGGCACGCGGCCACCGGATCGACCAAGTCCCGTACCAGGAATGGGTGCAGCGGCTGGTCCGGTTCGCCGCCGGGCACCCGACGCACCCGATCACGCCGTTCGTCCCGCTGTTCGTCGACCGGGCACCCGGCTCCGAACTGTCCATCAGCGAGCTCTACTTCCAGCCGGTGTTCCCGCGCTTCGACCGGCGCAACGCGGACGCGGCCCTGGACGGCAGCGGGATCGAACTGCCGGCGGTGGACGCCCGGTTGCTGGACCACTACCTGGACCGGCTGGCCGACGAGGGATTCCTGTGACGGTGCCCGCCTTCGACGCCCTGGACCTCCGGCACGCCCCCGGGGACGGCCCGGTGGCCTTCGGCGGGGTGCTCGGGCCGGAGCACCTGCTGGCCGCCTACCGGCACGGGCTGTTCCCGCTGCCCGCGGCGGACGAGTACGCGGGCGCGTACAACGAGGCACTGTACGGGGAGGCGGTCGAGGCCGGAGAGGTGGCGTTGCTGCCGGGTGGGGCGGACCCGTACGCCCTGGCCTGGTGGTCGCCGGACCCGCGGCCGGTGCTGCGGCCCGACGCCGTCCGGCTGCCCCGCCGGCTCGCCCGGCGGCTGCGGGGCGCGGTCGAGTGGTGGACGACCGCGGACCGGGCCTTCGGCGAGGTCCTCACCGGCTGTGCCGAGGGGCGTCAACCGGCCTGGCTGACCGTCGAGTTGCGGGCGGCGCTGGTCGAGCTGAACGCGCGGGGCGCGGCCCACAGCGTCGAGGTGTGGGAGGGCGGGGAGTTGATCGGCGGGGTGTTCGGGGTGGCCGTCGGGCCGGTGCTGAGCCTGGACTCGATGTTCCACCGGCGGCCGGACGCCGCCCGAGTCGCCGTCGCCGACCTGGGGGCGCGGTTCGGCGCGGCGGGCGGGCGGCTGCTCGACGCCCAGTGGGACGGGCCGTACGTGCGCAGCCTCGGCGCGGCGCCGATGGAGCGCTCCCGCTATCTCGCCGAGCTCGCGGCGGGCACGCAGGCGGTGCCGGGCGCGCAGGGCGTGCCGGCGGTGCAGGCAGGTCCGGCCGGGCCGGCGGGCTCCTGGGCGGCTGCTCGGCTGCCCGTGGCGCGACTATGCTGACCTGGGATTATCGCTCCTCTTGGCCTGTCTTCGACAAACTTATTCCTCGTCAGTAACATGACGCCGCGTGTTCAAACCCTCGATAGGCAGGGCCGCGCCCGCAGCCCTGCTCACCCTCATCCTCGCCGGAACGGCCGCGTGCGGGCCCACCGGCCCCGGCAGCACCACCCCGCAGGCCGCCGTCGAGCCGGGCGCCGCCGTAGGCACGGCCGGCAGCGGCTCGACCACCACCGGGGGCAGCCCGGCGGGCGGCGCCGCCTCCGCCGCGGCCCACGCCCGGGCCGGTGCGGCCGCCTCCGCCGCGTCGTCCCCCGGAGCGGGAGGCGGCGGCAGCGGCAATGTCACGGTCGCCCCGGCCGGTGACCAGCAGGCCGCCATCGGCAGCCCCGGCAAGGACGGCGGCGCGGTCACGACCGCGACCAAGGCCCTTCAACTCACCGCGTACGACCCGGGGAAGGGCACCGCCGTCCTGACGGCCTCCGGGTCGACGGCCGCTCCGTCGGGCACTCCTTCCGCCGCTCCTTCCTCTTCCTCGTCCCCCGCCGCGTCCCCGTCCCCGTCCGCGTCCGCGGCCCCGACCACGTCGCCGAGTGCGAGTGCGAGCGCGAGCACGACTGCCACCGCCTCCGCCTCGACCTCAGCGTCCGCCTCGGCCCCCGCGACCGCCGCCGTCCAGCCCGGCCAGCTGATCGCCAGCCCGCCCACCGCCGCCGCGCCGCAGGGCGCGCTGGTCGCCGTCACCGGCGTCGACCACGGCGCGGGTGACACCCTCAACCTCACCACCCGCCCGGCCACCCTCGCGGAACTCCTCGGCCGCACGGAGGCCGACGGCCAGGCGCCGATCGATGTGCACGGCATCCAGGTGACCCCGCTGGTCAAGGACCTCAAGGCCACCGCGGGCGTCGACGGCAACGGGGTGAAGGCCGACGCCTCCGGCACCCTGGAGCTCAACGTCAAGGCCCCGGTCCCGCTGCCCGAGGGTGCGAGCCTGGACGCCTCCGGCTCCCTCCAACTGCACCCGGCCGTCCACTTCGCCTACCACGGCGCGGCCGCCGGCAGCCCGCGGACCGCCTCGGTCGGCTTCGACCTGGGCGCCCAGGCGCACTGGAAGGTCACCGGCGACGTCGCCCGCACCACCGGTGCGGCGCCGATCCGGGTCCCCTTCGCCAAGCTGCAGGCCAGCCCGGTGCTGACCGTCGCGGGCCTGCCCGTGGTGGTCAACCTCGGCCTCACCTGCTACCTGGAGGTCAGCGCCGACGGCCAGGTCCACCTGGAGACCGAGCAGGACGCCGCCGGCACCTGGGCCGTGCGTGCCGACTACACCGGCGGCAAGGGCTGGACGCCGACCACCAGCGCGGACACCAAGGTCTCCCCGGTGCACGTCCGCCTCACCGGCAAGGCCTCCGTCCGCGCCGCCCTGGGCGCCGAGGTCAGCCTCGGCCTCTACGACACCGTCGGCGTCCGGACCACCGTCGCGCCCTACCTGAGCGCCCGGGCGGACGGCTCGCTCGCCGTCGACCTGCCCGGCAACGCCCCGCAGCTCCAGGGCAGTTGGGCGCTGGTCGGCGGCGTCGACCTGAACGGCGCGCTCACCGCCCACCTGAAGGTCTTCGGCACCCCGCTGTTCGAGAAGAGCCTGCCCTTCCCGCCGTTCCACCGCGAATGGCCCCTGCTCGCCGGCTCGGCCACCCTCCCGGCCACCCGCCCGAGCAGCAGCTGACGCGCCGTCATCAACCGACCCCGGCCGATCCGTTCGGCCGGGGTCTTCCCCTGTCTACGCTCCGGCCACCCCGGCCGCCCGCCCGCCCGGCGGAGTCGGGTCCGCCGGGCGCCGGTAGGCTGGGGCGATGCTGCTCCCCACTGTCCCGCGCGTCCGCTCGCGGGCCGTCGTCCGGCCGGTGCTGGGGACGCCGTTCGGTCCGCTGACCTTCGCCACCGGCTTCGGGGGCACGGCCCTTCCGCCGTTGCCCGACGAGCTGTTCGACTTGCCGGGCGGTCGTACGCTCGCCCGCTGGACCACTCCCGCCGCCCGCGTCGAGCTGCTGCTCACCCCGTACGATCCCGAGCTCGACCCCGAGGTCTGGGGGCCGCTGACGGGCTGCCGCGCGGCGGTCTGGCGGATCGACGCCCGCGTCCCGCTCGGGCGGGTGCGGTTCTCCGCGCAGCTGCCGGGGCGGCTTCCGGACGGCGTCGACGCGGGCTGGGACGGCGGTCAGGCCCTGGCCGCGATCACGCTGGAGGACGGGACGACCCGGCTCACCGTCGGGGGCAACGACGAGGAGGCGATCTGCTCGGCGGGCGAGGCGGGCGAGGCGCCCCGGCGGTGGGCGGCGCTGGGCGACGAGGTGTACGCCCGCTCGTCCGCCACCTGGGGCGTGGACTTCGGCGACCACCACGGCATGGTCTGGACGCTGCCGCCGCTGGAGGCGGGCGACCACTGCGAACTCCCGGTGGTGGCCGCCTGGGCCCCGGCCGCGGAGGAGACCGAGAACACCTGGTTCGCCGTGATGCCGTCGCCGACGGTGCTGCTCCGCCGGGCGGCCGCCGCTGCGGCGTAGCGGCCCGGCTGCGAGGCGGAGCGGCTGTGAGGCGGAGCGGGAAGTCGGCCGGACCGACTTCCCGCTCCGTTTCGTCGGTCGGGGGCTTCGTCCGGCTACACGCCCACGGCGGTTCCGGCGTGGGATTCGGCGGACTGGTACGTGTCATCGCCCTCGAACCGCGCGCCGGCGCCGGTGGCGAGGGTGCTGGCGACGATGACCGGATCGAGGAGCTTGGACCCGGAGTTCAGGCGGGCGGTGCCGCTCTGGTCCGTGGTCGCGCTGCCGACGCGCTGGCCGCTGGCGGTGCTGAAGAAGGTGATCTCCCGCCCCGCGATCGGCTTGCCGTCGCTGTCGGTGAGGGTGGCTTCGAAGTCGCCGCTGATCGGTGCGTTGAGGACGGCGTGGCCGGTGACGGTCCGTGCCTTCAGTTGGACAGGTTGCTTTTCGGAAGTCATGGCGTAATCTCCCGGATGCTCTGAGCTACCTGGTTCCACCGTATCCACTCGGACGGGTCAGTGCATCCGGGCCGGAACGCGGCCCCGGGTGCACGGGCGGGCCCCGGTTCGGCCGTAGGGTGCTTCCGCCGCTCGAATGATTCGGCAGCTGATCGCACGACCGCACCTTTCCGCAGGTCGGCGCGGGGTTTCCGGTGCGCGCCCCGCCCGGCGCCCGGCGCGGCGCGGCTTGCCGGGCCGCCACCGTCCATCGCTACTTGATCGCGGCGGGTCACCCCTGGCCCGCCCTGTCGATCGACCTGCTCCATGGAGGACCATCATGCGGACGATTCAGCGCGTCCTGGCCGTCGGCGCCCTCGCCGCCCCGCTCGTGCTCGGCTGTGCCGGCCTGGCCTCGGCCCAGGGGGGCCTCGAGGCGAACTACGGAGCGGGCCAGTTCCTCGCCGACGAGAACGGCACCGGGGTCGCGGGCACCAGCTCCAGCGTCACCCCCGACGGGGCCCAGCACACCGACTTCTACGTCTGGTCCGATGACACCGGCGTCACCGGCGCGTTCACGGGCGCGGGCGCCACCTGGCAGAACGGCTGACGCGGCGCACGCCCCACCGAGCGGCCCACCGCCCCCGCGGCGGTGGGCCGTTGCCGTACCGGCGGGCCGGTCGGCACTACGCTCTCCCCATGCTGTCTGTGGTGGTGGCCCCCTGGGAGGGCGATGCCGAGCCGGTGTTCCTGCGGGCGCCGGACGAACTGCACGACGCCGCGAGCACGATGAAGGTCGCGGTGCTGGCGGCGCTGGCCCGGGGCGGGGCGGACCTGGACGCCGAGGTGCCGGTGGTGAACCGCTTCGAGTCCGTGGTGGGCGGGGAGTTCGGCAACGATCCGGACTGGGACAGCGATCCGCTGCCCTGGGAACTGCTCGGCAGTCACGTGCCGCTGCGCCTGCTCGCCGAGCGGATGATCACCCACTCCTCCAACCTGGCGACCAACCTCTGCCTGGCCCGTACCGACCAGCGGTCGGTGGCCGAGGTGTGGCGCCGGGCGGGGGCGACCCGCAGCGCCACCCCGCGCGGGATCGAGGACTACGCGGCGCGCGCCCAGGGCGTGCACAACCGGGTGAGCGCCCGGGACCTGGTCCGGCTGCTCCACTCGCTCGCCGACGAGCCGGAGCTGCTGGGGCTGTTGGAGCGCAACGACTTCCGGGTGGACCTCGCGGCGGGGCTGCCGCCGGGCACCCGGATCGCGTTCAAGAACGGCTGGGTCCCCGGTGCCCGGCACGCCGTCGGCCTGGTCCACCCGCGCGACTGCCCGCCGTACCTGATCGCGGTCTGCTACACCGGCCCGCTCGCCGACGGCAGCGACCGCACCGACCCGGCGGGCCGGCTGCTGGCCCGGGTGTCGGCGGCGGTCTGGGCGCGGCGCCGGCAGATCAGCCGCTGACCGCGCCCTCGGCCCCCCTGCCGGACCCCGGTGCCGAAGTCGCCCCGGTGCCGAAGTCGCCCCGGTGTCGAAGCCGACCCCGGCCCGGGCCGGCTACCGCTCCGCGCCGGGCAGCACCGCGTAGGCGCGGACGGGGAAGGACCCCATGCCCGCGACGGCGGGCGGCGCGGCGTGGAAGCGGAACCCCTCCGGCGGCAGTTGCTCCAGGCCGCGCAGGTGCTCGACGAGCGGGATGCCCGCCTCCAGCAGGGTGGAGTGCGCGGGGCGGGCCAGGTCGGTGGTGTCGTCGATGTTCAGCGAGTCGATGCCCACGAGGGCGGGCCGCTGGGCGGCGAGCCAGGCGGCGCCCTGCGCGCTGAGGAAGGGGTGGCCGCCCGCGCCGTACCGGTCGGTGCCCCAGTGGCGGTCCCAGCCCGTGTGGATCAGCACCGCCCGCCCGGTGACCCGGTACGGCAGCAGTGCGCTCGGGTCGACGGCCCGGTCGGGTGCGTCGAGGGCCGGGACCACCAGCCCGTCGAGGTCGACGAGTCCGGCGAGCGCCAGCCCCGCGAGGTCCGGCCCGTCGGGGAACCGGTGGAAGGGGCTGTCGAGGTACGTGCCGGTGTTGGCGACCATCGCGATCCGGCCGATCTGGAACTCGGTGCCGGGCGCGTAGTGGTCGCGGGAGTCCTCCCGCGAGAGGTGGACGCCGATCTCGGGTGCGGGCAGGCCCGGGTAGGTGACCATGCCGTGCCGGATCGGGTGGCTCAGCTCGACGACCCGCCGGCCCGCGCTGTGCGGGGCCGACGGGTCGCTGGTCCGGCTGTCGTGCCCGGTGTCGTGCCCGGTGTCGTGCCCGGTGTCGTCCGTCGTCATGTCCACGATGATCGGCGACGCCCGCGGTCACCGCAACAGGCCCGTGCGGTAAGCCGGTTGGGGCGGGGCCCCGGTGCGGGGATCAGTACGGCTGGACGAGGACGTGGGCGGCGCCGGGGATGCCGATCTTGAGCAGCTCGTCCTCCTCCGCCGTGGTGGGCGTGCCGGTCTCCTGCTTGAGGACGGCGCGCGACAGCGCCTGCACCCACATGGCGCGCGGGCGGCGGCGCTCCTCCCAGGCGGCCAGCGCGGCCGGGACGTCCGGCGCCGCGTCGAGGCTCTGGGCCAGTACGAGGGCGTCTTCGACGGCCATCGCGGCGCCCTGGGCGAGGTGCGGGGTGGAGGCGTGGGCGGCGTCGCCGGCCAGCGCGATGCGGCCGACGTGCCAGGGCTCCTCGACGCTGACCTGGGAGATCCGGGAGTAGACCACGGCGGCCGGGTCGGTGACCAGGGCGAGCGCCTCGGCGATCGGGCCCGCGAAGCCGGCCAGCCGCTCGCGGAGCTGCTCGTGGGCGCGCTCAGGGTCCGGGCGGAAGTCCTCGGCCTCGGCGAACACCGAGCCCAGGTACATGAGTTCGGTGCTGATCGGGGTGAGCAGCGCCTTGGCCCTGAGGTTGCCGGCGGACATCACCACGCCCTGGACCTCGGGCGAACGCGGCAGCGTGACGCGCCAGTTGGCGAAGCCGGTGTACTCGGGTGCGTACTTCTCGCCGTACAGGCGCCGGCGCAGCGGGGAGCCGATGCCGTCGAAGCCGACGACCAGGTCGTAGCGGCCGTGGTGGCCGTCGTCGAGGGTGACGTCGACCCCGGCGCCGTCGTCCTTGAGCTCCGCGATCGTCGTGCCGAAGCGCAGGACGGCGCCGGCCGAGGTGGCGGCGTCGGCCAGCACCCGGGCCAGGGCGGGCCGGGGGATGCCGTTGTTGGAGGGGGCGTCGCCCATCCGGGGCTGGGGGATCCGGGCGACGGTGGCGCCGGCCGGGTCGCAGATGGTCAGCACCTCCCACTCGAAGCCGGCCGCCAGGCAGGCGTCCAGGACGCCGATCTCGCGCATCACGTGCAGGGCGTTGGACGGCTGGATGATGCCGACGCCGAGGGCTTCCAGGCGGTCGCGCAGTTCGGCGACCTCGACGTGGTGGCCGCGCCGGGCGAGGGCGGTGGCGAGGGTGAGGCCGCCGATGCCGCCGCCGTGGACGAGGACGCGAAGGGGGGTGGTCATGGGTGAACTCCGGTACGGGGGAAGGGGGCTCAGCCGACCGGCGTGGCGGCGGCGAGGTCCATCAGGTGGTCGACCAGGGCGAGCAGCAGGTCACGGCCGAAGCCGCGCTCGCGCACGTCGCCGATCAGCATCGGCACCTGAGGGTCGAGGTCGAGGGCGGCCCGGATCTCGTCCGGGGTGCGGGTGTTGTGGCTGTGGAAGCAGTTGATCGCGACCACGAACGGGATGCCCCGGCTCTCGAAGAAGTCGATCGAGGCGAAGCTGGTGTCCAGCCGCCGGGTGTCGGCGATGACGATCCCGCCGAGGGCGCCGTTGACCAGGTCGTTCCACATGAACCAGAACCGTTCCTGCCCGGGCGTGCCGAACAGGTAGACCACCAGCTCGGGGCTGACGGTGATCCGGCCGAAGTCGAGGGCGACGGTGGTGGTGTCCTTCTGGTCGACGCCGTCCAGGTCGTCGACGCCGACGCTGGCCGTGGTCAGGTACTCCTCGGTGCGCAGCGGGGCGACCTCGCTGACCGAGGCGACCAGGGTGGTCTTGCCGACGCCGAAGCCGCCCGCGATCAGGATCTTGACCGCGGCGGGGGCGGCGACGGGGGTGGCGGAGTGGGTGGCGGAGTGGGGTGTTGCCATGGTTCAGAGTCTCCGGAGTCCTTCGCGTACGGCCGTGAGCAGGCCGAGGTCCACGCCCCCGGCGGCGCGGGCCACCGAGAGCGGCGCCCGGGCCTTCAGCAGGCCCTGGGCGACCAGGTCGCCGAGCAGGATCTTGGTGACCGAGACCGGGAGGTCCAGGCCGGCCGCCACCTCGGCCACGGCGGCCGGGCGCCGGCAGCGGTCGAGGATCAGCCGGTGCTCGGGCTGGAGGGCCCGGGCGCCGGCACGGCTGCCGCGGGTGAGGGCCGCCTCGGCCTCCTCCTCGGCCGTGGTGAGCACGGTGATGAGGGTGAGGTCGTCGCGCTCGGGGGCGGTCCGGCCGCGGGTGATGGTGTACGGGCGGACCATGATGCCGGTCTCGTCCTCGGCCTCGGGCTCCTCCAGCTCGCTCCAGTGCGGCACCCGGCCGCGCGCCCAGGCGCCCCCCTCGTCGCGGTACGGGCCCACCGTGGTCAGCCCCGGTTCCGGGTGGCGAAGGCGTCGAAGGACGCGGGGGCGCCCTCGGTCCGGTTCGGGGTGGTGAGCTTCTGGCCGACCTGCTGCACGAGGGTGTGCATGGCGACGGACATCACCTCGGCGTCGACCTCCTGGGAGGCGACCACGGCCAGGTGGGTGCCCTGGGCGGCGGCGATGACGAACAGCCAGCACTCGGCGAGCTCGACGATCACCTGGTGCACCGGGCCGCCGTCGAAGAGCTGGCCGACGCCGCGGGCGAGCGACTGCTGGCCGGTGGCGACGGCGGCGAGGCGCTCGGCGTCGGCGCGTTCGATGGTGCGGGAGTGGCTGACCACGAGGCCGTCGTCGGAGAGCAGGACGGCGTTGCGGGTCCCGGTCACCGAGTCGACGAGTCCGTCGAGCAGCCAGTCCAGGTCCTGGTGGGTGGCGGTCGTGCGGTTCATCACTGGTCATCCGTTCGTGTGGTTCGGGGTTCCGCGGCCGGCAGGGCCCAGGGGGAGGGGGCGGACGCGGAGGCTGGGGGACCGGCGGGCGGGGCGGGGGGAGCCGGTGGCGTGGTGGCGGGCCCGGGCAGCGGGTGCTCGCCGCTGTCCTGGGCGCGGGCGGCGCGGGACTGCCGCTGGAAGGCGCCGATGGCGGCGCCCGCCCGCCGGACGGGGCGTCCGGACCGCTCCGGGCGCCCGGTGGACCCGGTGGTGTCGGACGGGCCGTCGGACGGGCCGTCCGCCGGTGCGGCGGTCGGCACGGCCGGCTGTCCGTCGGCCGGGTCGATCCATTCCTGCCGGGTCGCCGGGGGCACCCGCAGCTCGGCGGCCAGGCTGGCCTGCCGGACGCGCTGCGGCAGCGGCGGCTGCCCGCCCTCGACCGGGCTGACCGGTACGGCGGAGGGGTACTCGCGGGTGCGGCGCCGCTCGGCGAGCCGGTAGTGGTCGGCCGGGCGGTACTGCTCGTCGGCGTACGGGGCCTCGGCCTCGGTGACCCGGGCGTAGGCGATGTCCGGGTAGGCCGGGGCCTCGGGGGCGGGCGCGGGGGCGGGGGCCGCCGTGGTGCCGGTCGCGTCGGCCGGGGTGGCCGCGTACACCGGTGCCGGGTCGGCGGGGGAGCTGTGCTGGATCGGCTGCTCGGGGAAGCCGGGCCGGTGGGCCGGCTGGTAGGGCGGGCCGGGTTCCCCGAACGCCGGCGCCGGGGGCGTCTGCGGGGGGAACGGCTGGTCCGCGAAGGCGGCCTGGGGAAGCGTCTGCGCGGGGAACGCCTGGTCCTGGTACGCCTGCTCCTGGTACGCCTGTGCCGGGAACACCTGGCCCTGGAGCGACTGGTCCGGGAGCGCCTGGTCCGGGAACGCCTGCGCAGGGTACGCCGACGCCGGGAACGCCTGGTCCTGGTACGCGACGCCGCCCGTGACCGCGGTCGCGTCCGCGGCGGGGACGACCGGCCCGGCCGTCCCGGGGCCCTCGACCGGTGCCGTCGCGAGGCCGCCGACCGGTACCGGCCCCAGGCCCGCGACCGGTCCCGCCCCGAAGGAGTCCACCGGCGCGACCGCCGCCCCCGCCGGTGCCCCGGTCAGGGCCCCGACCCGGGCACCCGGCGGCAGCGCCTCGTCGGAGGCCGAGCGCACCGCCCGGCGCGAGCGCCGGACCAGCGGGATCGGCTCCACGGGCGCGGCGTCCGGCAGCCCGGCGTCGCCGTCGATGACCAGCTCGTCCGGGACGAGCACGACCACCCGGGTGCCGCCGAAGGCGGACGGCCGGAACTCGATCTTCAGCCCGGTCAGCGCGGCGAGCCGGGCGACCACGTAGAAGCCGAGGCGGATGTCGTCGGCCCGGGCCAGCACGTCGGTGCGCGGCGGGCGGCTCATCAGTTCGTTGGCCGCGTCGTACTGTTCCGGGTCCATGCCGAGGCCGCGGTCCTCGATCTCGACCGCGAGGCCGCGGCCGACCATGGCGGCCCGGACCTCGACCGGGGTGGGCGGCTTGGAGAAGGTGGTGGCGTTCTCCATCAGCTCGGCGAGCACGTGCGCGACCGGCCCGACGGCCCGCTCGGAGAGCCACGGGTGGCCCTCGACGTCGATCATGATCCGCCGGTAGTCCTGCACCTCGCCCTGGGCGGAGCGCAGCACGTCCAGCAGGGGCACCGGCTTGCGCCAGCGCCGCTGCGGCTGGCCGCCGGCCATGATGACGAGGTTCTCCTCGTAGCGGCGCAGGCGGGCGGTGAGGTGGTCGAGGTCGAACAGGCCCTCCAGGACCTCCGGGTCCTCGTGCTTGCGCTCCAGCTCGTCGAGCTTGCGCAGCTGGCGGCCGATCAGCAGCTGGGTGCGCCGGGCGATGCGCTGGAGCAGCCGCTCGAAGCCGCGGTGCTGGTCGGCCTGCCGGACGGCGGCCTCCAGCGCGGAGGAGCGGGCCAGGTTGAGCGCCTGGCCGAGGCGGGCGAGCTCGTCGGTGTCGTTGCCGTGGGTGTCGGTGGTGACGGCGCGGCTCTCGGCCTCGGCGTCGACCTGTTCGCCGCGGCCGAGGCGGTCGACCACCTCGGGCAGGGTGCGCTCCATGTCCTCGGCCTGGGTCTGGAGTTCCTTGATCCGGCGGCGCAGCGAGCGGCTGATCCGCCAGGAGGCGATGACGACGGCGACGACGGTGATCAGGCCGATGACGGCGGTCAGCACCACGCGGGTGAGCAGGCCGAGGATGGTGCCCTTGCCGACCTCGACGATGGCGCTGGTACGGGCCTCGATCACCTTGACCAGCTGCGGGTTGAGCTGGTCGACGGCCTGGCGCCACTGGTCCTGGGCGGCGGGGAGTTTGACGGTGCCGTTGGACTCGGCCGTGGTGGGCCGGGTGAGTTGCTGCTCGACGGCGGTCTTGGCCTGCCAGGCGGGGCTGTTCATCAGGTCGTGCCAGCCGGCCGCCTCGCCGTCCGGGATGTACGGCAGGACCTGGACGGTGAACAGGTGCTCCTGGGCGCCGATCAGCTGCTGGACCTGCTGGTAGTCGGCGGTGCTGAGCCGCCCGGTGGGCCAGCCGCGGGCGAGGACGGCGTCCTCGCGGGCGAGCATCTCCTTGGCCCAGAAGGAGTTGACCAGGGTCTTGGAGACCCAGGTGACCTCGCCGGCGTCGACGTGGCTGAGCGCGGTGAACAGCCGGAGGTCGACGGCGATCAGGTCGGTGTAGTACGTGAAGAGGGTCTGCTGGTCGATCGAGCCCTTGTCGACGGCGGAGCGCTCCTCGCCGAGCTTGCTCATCGCCTGCCGGGCCTCGGCGACGGCGGTGCGGACGTCGTCCGGCGCGTTGTCGGTGCTCTCCCCGGACAGCGCCTGGAACTGGCGCACCGCGTCGTCGGTGGCCTGCCGCTGACGGCGCAGCTGGTCGGTGTTGCTGCCGGGCCGGGCGAGCGCCTCGGCGCTGAGCCGGCGCTCCTCCTGGAGGTTGTAGTAGACGATGTTGGACGGCTGGCCGGCCTTCTGGGCCAGCATCCCCTGGGCGGCCTGGCGCTGGAAGTCGAAGACGGTCTCGCCGCTGGTGACCGCCCAGAGGGCGACCAGGGCGAGGCTGGGGACGACGGCGAGGACGAGCAGCGCCGTCCGCAGGGACAGGCGTGGACGCCTGCGGGGGGTCTTCGGCGTCGGGGGCCGCCGATTCGCACGCGCGCGCAGAGCAGACTCCTTGGGGCTGGCGGCCGGCCGGTGAGGGGCGGGCCGTCCGGGCACGGGCTTTTTGACGAAGCGATACTAGTCATACCGTGTGATTGGAGTGAAAGCCCGTTCGCTACCTGAGTGGTACTTGGGCACGAGCTGGACACAATGTCACCCGTACGTTGACCGTTTGTGCTCGAAGCAGCCGGGCCGGGACCCGCCCGTCCCAGTGTCGGCGCAGCCGACGGCCGACGGATGGCCGCTGTGTGAAGACTGTGTGACGCTCCGTCCGGAAGTCGCGGGCCGGGCCCTCGGGGTCGGGTCCGCACGATCGGACCCCCGGTGCGGCCCCCGGTGCCACCCCCCGGCGCCGGACCCTCGCTGCCGGACCCTCAGGTGCTGAGCAGCCGGGCCCGGGTGGACTCCAGCTCCGCCGCCAGCACCCGCCCGGCCTCCGCCGGATCGCCCGCGTGCAGCGCCCGGACCAGCTCGGCGTGGGTGTCGTAGCCCTGGTTCGGATCGCCCTCGCGCAGCCCGAACAGCCCGACCAGGTCGACCAGGTGCTCCCGCAGGATCGGGGCGAACTGGGCGAACAGGTCGTCCAGGACGGGGTTGTGGGCGGCGGCCACGACGGCGGTGTGCAGCGCGATGTCGGCGTCGACGAAGGCCTTGTCGTTCGCCCCGCCGGCGGCCCGTCGGGCGGCCAGCGCGGCGTCCACGGCGGTGAGGTCGGCCGCCGTGCGGCGCTCGGCGGCGAGGCGGGCGGCCTGCACCTCGACCATGGTCCGCACCTCGTAGATGTGGGCCAGCTCGGCCGCCCGCAGCCGGGCGGCCCAGTCGCCCCCGGCGGCCGGGCGGTCGGCCGTCACGAACACCCCGGAGCCCTGCCGGGGCTGCACCATCCCGGCCGCGGCGAGCGTGCGCAGCGCCTCCCGGACGGTCGAGCGGCCGACGCCCAGCTCCTTGGCGAGCGCCACCTCGCCGGGCAGCTTGCCGCCGACCGGCCACTCGCCGGACCGGATCCGCTCCTCGATCAGCGCGGCGGCCTGTTCGGCGAGGGGGGAGGGGCGGAGCGCGGGCATGGTCGTCACCTGTCGGGTTGTCTGAGGACTTCTCTCCTGGTTACTCTACCCGGCATGCAGTTGCGGAGCGCTCTCCTTCTCGGCGGCCGCAGCGGGGCGTGACCTGACCGGCACCCCGCTGCGGGGCGCCGTCCTGCCGGTCCCCGGTACCCCGGTCGTCGCCGTTCCGGCGCACCGGCAACCCAGTTGAGGACGTCCCCATGCGATTCCCGACCCTGCACGCCCCGGCCGGCCCCGTCCCGGCCGACGCCCCCGCCTGGAACCCCCAGCGCGGCGGCGCCATGCCCTCCCACCGCTACCGCCCCGCCCACGAGCGGGTGCACGTCCCGGCGCTGCTGCGCCGCTGGCCCGGCCGCCGGATCGAGCGCGCCCCGCTCTGGGTGCCCGTCGACCTGCGCGACGGCAACCAGGCGCTCGCCGAGCCGATGGACCCGGCGCGCAAGCAGCGGATGTTCGACCTCTTCCTGGCCATGGGCTTCAAGGAGATCGAGGTCGGCTACCCGTCCGCCAGCCGCACCGACTTCGACTTCGTCCGCCGGCTCGCCGAGCAGCCCGGCGCGCTGCCCGAGGACGTCACGGTGGTCGTCTTCACCGCCGCCCGGGCCGACCTGATCGACCGCACCTTCGAGGCCGTCGAGGGCCTGCCGAACGTCGTCGTCCACCTCTACACCGCCACCGCGCCGCTCTGGCGCGAGGTCGTCCTCGGCCGGGACCGCGCCGGGGTGCGGGCGCTGGTCACCGCAGCGGCCGAGCGGATGGCCCGGCTCGGGGAGGGCCGGGACGGCCTGCGGTTCCAGTTCTCCCCCGAGGTGTTCAACCTGACCGAACCGGACTACGTGCTGGAGGTCTGCAACGGCCTCAGCGCGCTCTGGGACGCCGGCCCCGACCGGCCGGTGGTGCACAACCTGCCCGCCACCGTCGAGATCGCCACCCCCAACGTCTACGCCGACCAGATCGAGTACCTCGACCGGCACCTGGAGCGCCGCGACTCCGTCATCCTCTCCGTGCACCCCCACAACGACCGCGGCACCGGCGTGGCCTGCGCCGAACTCGCCGTGCTGGCGGGCGCCCAGCGGGTCGAGGGCTGCCTGTTCGGCAACGGCGAGCGCACCGGCAACGTCGACCTGGTCACCCTGGCGCTCAACCTGCACACCCAGGGCGTCGACCCGATGCTCGACCTCTCCGACATCGACGAGATCCGCCGCACCGTCGAGCACTGCAACCGGCTGCCCGTCCACGAGCGGCACCCGTACGCCGGCGACCTCGTGCACACCGCCTTCTCCGGCACCCACCAGGACGCCATCAAGAAGGGCTTCGCCCGGCACGCGAAGACCGCCGCCGACCTCGGCCTGCCCGAGCGCGAGGCCCCCTGGTCGGTGCCCTACCTGCCGATCGACCCGGCCGACCTCGGGCGCGACTACGAGGCGGTGATCCGGGTCAACAGCCAGTCCGGCAAGGGCGGGATCGCCTACCTGCTGCACACCGGCGCCGGGCTGGAGCTGCCCCGGCGGCTGCAGATCGAGTTCGCCCGGGTGGTGCAGGAGGCGACCGACGACAGCGGGCGCGAGGTGACCGGGGAGGAGCTGTACGGGCTGTTCCGCGCCGAGTACCTGGACCCGGGCGCGGACCGGGCGTGGCGGGTCGGCGGGGACTGGGCCGAGGTGGACGGCCGCCGGGGCACCGGCGCCGGGCCGGTGGACGCGGTGGCGGACGCGCTGGGCGTGGAGGTCCTCTCCTTCAACGAGCACGCCGTCGGCCCGGGTTCGGGCGCGGACGCGGTCGCCTACGTCGAGGCCCGGGTCGGCGGCGACGTGGTGTGGGGCGCCGGGCGGGACGCCTCGGTGCTCACGGCGGGCGTCCGGGCGGTGCTGAGCGCGGCCGGGCGGGCGGCCGGGCGGGCGGCCCACCGCGCCGCGTCGCGGGAGGAAGCCGGTACGGCCGCCGGGCCCGGGACGGCATGATGGGCCGATGAGTTCCTCCCTCCCGGCCCGTAGCCTCGCGGTCGCCGAGGCGCTGGCGGCCGCCGGCGTCACCGGTGAGATCGTCGTCCTGCCCGACTCCGCCCGCACCGCCGCCGAGGCCGCCGCCGCCCTCGGCTGCGAGGTCGGCGCGATCGCCAACAGCCTCGTCTTCGAGTGCGACGGTGCCCCGCTGCTGGTGATGACCAGCGGCGCCCACCGGGTCGACACCGCCCACCTGGCCGCCCGGCTCGGCACCGGCCCGATCACCCGGGCCTCCGCCGCGCGGGTCCGCGAGGCCACCGGCCAGGCCATCGGCGGCGTCGCCCCGACCGGGCACCCGGCGCCGCTGCGCACCGTCGTGGACACCGCGCTGGAGCGCTACGAGGTGCTCTGGGCGGCCGCCGGGCACCCGCACACCGTGGTGCCGATGACGTACGGCGAACTGCTGCGGGTCACCGGCGGCGTGCCGGGCCCGGTCGTGCCCGAGGACTGACCCCGGACCGCCCCGGACCGCCCGCGGGCCTGTCAGGACCGCCCCCGGCCCGACCGGCGCCCGCCGAACGGCCCACCGCCCCTGCGGCGGTGGGCCGTTCGTGCGTCCCTGGGACGGCCTTGGGAAGGGGGATCGCTGGTGGGACGCCGACGGGCCTCCTAGCGTCTCCCACGGCGGCCGGTCGCGGTCGAACTGTCGTCCGGACCGCCGCCTTCCCTCCTCCGTCCCCCTCCCGCGCCCCGGGTCCGGTCAGCGCGCCCAGTCAGTTCAGTGAGGAAACGTCATGAAGCGCATCCCGGCCGTCGTCGCCGCGATGTTCGCCGCGGTACTCGCGGCACTCCTCGTCGCCCCCGCCGCCCAGGCCGCGAGCTGGCCGCTCGTCCGCAACGGCGACTCGGGCACCAACGTGACCACCGTCCAGTACCTGCTGTCCGCCCGCGGCTTCGGGACCGGTGTCGACGGCGGCTTCGGCCCCAACACCGAGGACAAGGTCAAGGCCTTCCAGAGCGCGAACGGCCTGAACCCGGTGGACGGCGTGGTCGGCCCCGACACCTGGTCCAAGCTGATCGTCACCGTCCGCAACGGTGACAACGGCGACGCCGTCAAGGCGCTCCAGGTCCAGCTGAACGCCCACGGCGCCGGGCTGGCCGTGGACGGCGCCTTCGGCAACGGCACCGACGGCAAGGTGCGCGACTTCCAGCGCAACGCGGGCCTGGACCCGGTCGACGGCATCGTCGGCCCGGCGACCTGGGGCGCCCTGCTCGGTGGTGGCGGCAACACCGGTGGCAACACCGGCGGCGGCTCCGGCAGCGACACCCTCAGCCAGTCGCAGGCCGCGTCCATGCTCTCGGGCGCCGGCATCACCTGGTCCTCCTCGGGCGGCTGCACCGACCGCAACAACAGCAACTGCACCTCCTTCGACGGTCTGCGCCGCTCCGCGGTCGACGGTGCCATCACCCTCAAGCACTCCATCGGCGGCTGCGCGCTGAACATCACCGGTGGCACCGAGGCCGGCCACGCCGCGGGCACCTACAGCCACGGCACGGGCTACAAGCTGGACTTCGCCATGTCGAGCTGCCTCACCAACTACGTCCACACCTTCACCCACAGCGGCACCCGCGGCGACGGCGCCGACCTGTGGACCGCCCCCTCCGGCAACATCTACGCCAACGAGGGCAGCCACTGGGACGTCACCTTCCTGCACTGACGCCCGCAGCGGCGACAGGACGAGGGCAGGGCCCGCCGGGAGACCCCGGCGGGCCCTGCCCCGTCGTGAACCGGGCGACGCCGTGGACGGTCACGGCGCAGTGCCTCCACGGGAGTTCGGGGCGGCCGGACGGACGGCGGCAGGGACCTGGGCCACCGGGGCACCCGATGCGGCTCCCCGCGGTCGGGGGGCGGAGACTGATCACCGGGCCGCCCGCCCGGTCGGCCCGTCCGGTTCCGGTCGACGAGGAGTCCCCGTGTCCGCCCTGCTCATCCTGAACTACGACGTCACCGACCGGCAGCGGCTGGACGCCTACCGCGAGGCCGCCACGCCCGTCCTGCTGGGCCCGGGCGAGCTGGTCGCCAGCACCGACCGGACGGTCCACCTGGGCGAGGGCGGCCGCCCGCCCGGCGGCACCCACACCGTGGTGCTGCGCTTCGCGGACGCCGAACAGGCCCGCGCCGTCTACGAGTCGGACGCCTACCGCGCGCTGCTGGCGGAGCGTCTCGCGGCCACCGTCCCGTTCACGGCGATGATCGTGCCCGCGCTCTGAGCCGACGCGCTCCGAGCCGACGTGCTCCGAGCCGACGTGCTCCGAGCCGACGCGCTCCGAGCCCCCGTGCGGTGGGCCCCCACTCCGCCGGAGCGGTGCCCCGCTGCCCGGGGCGCCGATCCGGCGGAGCGAGGGCCCACCGCAGCCGTCAGGCCGTGGGCGCCAGGTCCGGCTCCCGGCTGGGCGTCGGCGCGGGCTGCGACGGCGTCGCGGCCGGGCGCAGCAGGAGGGCGCAGGCGAGGGCGGCGAGCAGCGCGAGCGAGGCCGCGACGATCAGGCAGAGCCGCAGGCCGTCCAGGAAGGAGCCGCTGAGGGCGCTCAGGGCCTGGCCGGTGGCCGGGCCGAGGTCGAGCCCGGCGACGGCGCCGAGGCCCTGCTCGCGGGCGACGTCGACGAGGTGGCCGCCGGTGGCGGCGGGCACGCCGGCGTCGGCCAGCCGCCCGGGGAGCGCGTCGAGCGCCCGGGTGGTCAGCAGGGCGCCCAGGACGGCGGGGCCGAGGGCGCCGCCGACCTGGCGGAAGGCGTTGTTGCCGGCCGCGGCCATGCCCGCCAGGTGGTGCGGGACGGCGGAGACGGCGGAGGCGGTCATCGGGGTGAGCACGGCGCCCAGGCCGAGGCCGAGCAGCACCAGCCGCCAGGCGATGGAGCCGTAGGAGGTGTGGGCGTCGAGCGAGGTCAGCGACAGCAGGGAGCCGGCCGTGACGACCAGGCCGCTGGTGATCAGGACCCGGGGGGAGACCCGGTGCATCAGCCGTCCGACCGGCAGGCCGGCGACCAGCGCCGCCCCGGAGACCATGACCATCCGCAGGGCCGCCTGGAGCGTGGTCAGGTGCTGCACCATGCCGAAGTACAGGCTGAGCACGAAGAAGAAGCCGATCAGTCCCAGGAAGCTGATCATGGCGACCAGCGAGGTGGCGGTGAAGGCGGGGCTGCGGAACAGCGCGGGGTCGATCATCGGGCTGGCGCTGCGGCGCTCCACCACGACGAACACCGCCGCGGCCAGTGCGCCGAGCACCAGCGCGGTGACGACGGCGGGCTTGCCGAAGCCGTCGGCGCCGCCCTCGATGACGCCGTAGACGACGGCGGTGACGGCGACGGCCGCGCTGATCTGGCCCGGCCAGTCCAGCCGGCGGCCGTGCGGCGCGCGGGAGTCGGGCAGCAGGAACGCGGCGACGACCAGCACGACCAGCGCCGCCGGGACGGGCAGCAGGAAGATCCAGCGCCACTGCACGTGCTCCAGCAGCAGGCCCGCGATCAGCGGGCCGGCGGCCAGCGAGGCCATCAGGGCCATCGCCCACAGGCCGATGAACCGGCCCCGCTCCCGGTGGTCCGGCACGGCGTGGCTGATCAGTGCCAGGGTGGTGGGCAGCAGCGCCGCCGCGCCCAGGCCGGAGGCGGCCTGTCCGATCCACAGAGCCTGCACCGAGCCCGAGGTCAGCGAGATCGCCGCGCCCACCGCGCACAGTGCCATGCCCGCCTGGAAGACCAGCTTGCGGCCGTACACGTCGCCCACCACGCCGGTGGTCAGGATCAGCGCGGCCATCGGCAGCACGAACGCGTCGGACACCCAGGAGAGTTGGGCGGTGGAGGCGCCCAGGGCCCGTTGGATCGCCGGCAGGCTCACCGACACGGTGGTCACCGGCAGGTAGGCGACGAAGACGCCCAGGCAGGCCATGACGAGGGTGGCGCCCCGTCCGGCCCGGGGGTGCTGCATCGTTGCGGAGTTCACGGAGAGCTTCCTTCGACTGCGGGGGCGCCGTACGGGCACCGGCCGCGGTGGGGAGCGCCGCCGTCCGGCGGGCGCCCGGCCCGTGGGCGCGCGCACCGGCGGGACCGCGGTCCGGGCCGGCCGCCGGTCGCCCGCGGAGCCGCCGACCAGCTTCGACCCGGCGGGCGACGGAACCCCAGGCGGAAGCGGTGGACGTGCCGGAACCTCCGTCAGGCGCGGAGAACGTGTGACGATACCTCCATGGCCGACGACCTGGACCGCAGAATCATCCACGGGCTGCACTTCGCCCCGCGGGTCTCCTTCCGCCTCCTCGGCGAGGTCGTCGGGGTGTCCGAGCAGACCGTGGCGCGCCGCTACGCCGCCCTGCGCCGCAGCGGGGTGCTGCGCGTGGTCGGGCTGAGCACGCCCGCCGCCCACGGCCAGTCCCAGTGGATCGCCCGGCTGCGCTGCCGCCCCGACGCGGTCGGCCCGCTCGCCGAGTCCCTCGCCCGGCGGCCCGAGGTCGCCTACGCGAACATCGCCTCCGGCGGCTCGGAGATCAACTGCATCATCCGCGCACCCGTCGGCACCGCCCATGACGACGTCCTGCTGCGGCGGCTCCCGAGGGCGGCCTCGGTCCTCGACATGAGCGTCGACCTGCTGCTCCACCCCTTCGGCCTGCAGAGCGCGGCGGGCTGGACGGGCGGGCAGGGCTCGCTCACCGAGGAGCAGGTGCGCCGGCTCGCCGCCGAGCGGATCGCCCCCACCGGCCCGCCGGTCACCCCCGGCGAGGCGGACGCCCCCCTGCTGGCGGCCCTCGCCGAGGACGGCCGGGCCTCCCACACCCACCTCGCCGAGGTGACCGGCTGGTCCAAGCCCCGGGTCGCCCGCCGACTGGAGGTGCTGGAGGCGGCCGGTTCGCTGGTCTTCGACGTCGACATCCTGCCCGAGCGCCTGGGCTACGACACCAACGCGATCCTCTGGCTCCAGGTCGACCTGTCCCGGCTGCAGCGGATCGGCGAGGCGGTGAGCCGGCACGAGGAGGTCGCCTTCGCGGCGGCCGTCAGCGGCCGGCACAACATCATGGCGGTGGTGATGTGCCGGGACACCCCGGACTTCTACCGCTACCTCAGCACCCGCTTCGCCGGGATCGAGGGCATCCGGGGCTACGAGATCAGCGTCCGGGTCCGCCGGCTCAAGCAGGCGGCCTCGCTGATCCACCAGGGGAGGCTGATCCACCCGGCACTGGTCTGACGGGCTGCTCGGCTCCGACAGCAGGGGACACGGGTCCGGCCCGCCGCTGGTGCGCGGCGGGCCGGTGTGCGGTGGGCGCTACTTCTGGTACAGGGTCCACTGCTGGTTCGAGAAGCCGAGCGAGAGCTCGGTGGTCACGGCCTGGTCCACGCCGTTCGCCTGGAGGACGTAGTCCTCGTACTTCACGCTGGCGATGGCGGTCGCGTTGGCGCCCAGCTCGATGTACCACCGCTGGGCGAGGTCGTTCGAGTTGCAGACCCGCTGGACGACGACCTTGCCGGGCCCGTTGGTCGCGACGCACTTGCCCCAGTGGTTGCCCTTGATGGTGTAGGTGCCGTCACCGAGGGGCGTGAGCGTCCAGATCTGCCAGGTGAGGTTGGGGTCGCGGGTCCAGACGTCGTTCCCGAGGTACTCGTCCAGGTTGCTGCTGTCGCTCTGGACCTGGAGGGATCCGGTGACCGGGACGGCGGCCGAGGCCGTGGTGCCGTTCATGACGGCGAGGCCGGTGAAGGAGACGGCTGCCGCGAGGGTCGCGACGGCCTTGTGGCTGAGGCGCACTGCTTCTCCTAGATTCGGGGTGTCAGCGGGCCCAGTGGGGCGCGCTCGGCCCTGAAGCTAGGTCGATACGATTGTTAGTTTGTAGGCGACTCGATGAGGGTAGGCCAACTGGTTCGGGGTTTCACTGGGAAAGCGCAGTTGCGGTGGACCGTCGGGATCAGGTCGTGGTGGCGGCCGCGGCGAAGGCCACGAAGGCCTCCCAGGCGGCGGGGGCGAAGGTGAGGTGGGGGCCGCTCCTGTCCTTGGAGTCGCGGACGAGGACGGCGGTGGTCGTCTCGGCCACCTCGACGCACTGGACCTCTTCGTTGGTGCTGTAGCTGCTCTTGCGCCAGGCGATCTCGACGCAGGCGGCGCCCTCGTTGCTGCTGTGGCTGCTCTTGAACCAGGCAGGCTGCATGGAGTTGACGGTACGCCAACGGCCCACCACCCGGTAGGTGGTGGGCCGTTGGGAAGGTCGGTCAGACCTCGGCGGTGGCGGCGAACGTCACGAACGCCTTCCACGCGGCCGGCTCGAAGGCCAGCTGGGGGCCGCTCTTGTCCTTGGAGTCACGGACGTGGATGGTGCCGGGTGTCTCGGCGACCTCGACGCACTGGGCACCCTCGTTGCTGCTGTAGCTGCTCTTGAACCACGCCAGCTCGGCCATGCTCATCGTTCTCCCAGGATCATTTTGATCAAGGCCAGGGACTCCCTCATGTTGAGGGCCTGCCCCCTGAGGGTGCCATATCGTGCAGCCATCCTGCGGACGTCCTCGGGATCCGTGATCAGACGGTTGACGTGCTGCGCCTCAAGGTACGCGATTTGGTCCCGCCCGGGGCGCGTAAGAAGCGTGAACGCTCCGCCCATGCCCGCGTTTTCGGGTGCATCGATCGGCATGACCTGCAGCTCCAAGCCTCGGATCTCGGCGACTTTGAGCATTCGTTCGAGCTGCTCCCGATGGACTTCCCACCCGCCGATCGGGCGGCGGAGAACACTCTCGTCAATCACCCAGCTCATGGTTGGCATCGGCCACCGGGTGAGGATCTCCTGCCGCGTAAGCCTGGCCGCCACCCACTTGTTGATCTGCTCCACAGAGAGCCAGGGCCTGCGCATCTCGTAGAGCGCCTTGGCGTGGGCTTCGGTCTGCAGTAGACCAGGGACGAGCAATGTGCTGTACTCGTGGATCTCCAGGGCGTGGTTCTCCTCGGAGGTGAAGGCCTTGTTGAACGCCGGGTGCCGTGTAGCCAGCCGGACCTTCGCCTTCATCACGTCGTCCGCGACCGCCCTCAGCGCGCCACCCGCGTTGAGGAGGTCGTCGGCGACGGTCAGGAACTCGATCCTCGGCGTCCGGATGCCCCGCTCCATCGAGCCGATCTGGTTTTCGCTGTACCCCGTGAGCCTGGCCAGCTCCTTCTGCGTGAGTCCCGCCCGCTCCCGGAACAGCTTGATCAGCTTCCCCACCGCGCTGTAGAACTCCGCGACCCCGTCGAAGTTCTCCACCGTTTCGTCGTCATCGAAGACCGTGCGCTCGACGCCGCTCACAGCCATCACCCGTTCTTTCGATCGATTGATCCGGGCCGCCCGCCCGGCGAACTGTCCGCGCCCACACAGACACGCTGAGTGCCCGTCATCCCCATGGTCAGGGTACGTCCGTCCCGTCACGCTTTTCGCCATGACGACCGAAATCCCCCTCGACAGACCCCGCCCCCTCACCACCACGCTCCCCGCCACCCCCAAGGGCGCCGCCACGTGCCGACGCCTGGCCAGGCGTCAACTCACCGCCTGGGGGCTGAACTCGACGCACACCGAGCCCTTCTACTCCGCGCTGCTGATCGTCGCGGAGCTGGCCGCGAACGCGATCACGCACGGACGCGTTCCGGGGCGCGGGTTCGAGTTGCACCTCGCGCTCACCACCACCGTGCGCCGGGGCACCACCCTGCGGATCGAGATCAGCGACTGCCGGGGCGACCGGCTGCCCGTCCTCCCCGTCACCCACAGCCCCAACTCCCAGTCCGGGCGCGGTCTCACCCTCATCGACGCGCTCTGCGACCGGTGGGGCACCATCCCGCGCCACCCCAACGCCAAGACCGTCTGGGCCGAACTCGACCTCGCCGCCCCCGATGCCGCCTGAACCCCGCGATAGCGGGGCCCCGGGCGGCGCGACGCTCTGCACGATCCTGCCCTTCGTGCTCCTCATCGCCCTGCTCGCCTGGGCCTACCCGCTCACCGCCCGCCACCACGACCACCCCAACCACCCAGCGCCCAAGCCCACTTCGAGCCCCACCGCCACCTGGTGAGAACGCTGAGGAGTGGGAAGTCGGCCGGACCGACGTCCCACTCCTCGTCCGCTTGTTACCCTGCCGTCCATGGGGAGTCGCACCCGCATCCGTCTGATCGAGCCCGCCGACGCCGCCCCGATCGCCGCCCACCGGGCGCGGGACATCGGGGCCGAGGCCTTCCGCCGGTTCGAACCGGCCCAGCCCCCGGACTTCTACACCGCCGACGGGCAGTCGGCGCGGATCGAACGGCTGCTGGAGGGCCACCGGGCGGGCACGGTCCGGCCGTGCGTGGTGGTCGCCGAGGACGACCAGGTGGTCGGGCAGCTCACCATCAGCAACATCCTGCCCCAGCCCCACGTACGCCGCGCCTCCCTCGGCTACTGGATCGCCACCACCGCCCAGGGCCACGGGCACGCCGGGCGCGCGGTCGGTCTCGCCCTCGCCCTGATGACCGACGAACTCGGCCTGCACCGGGTCGAGGCCGGCACCCACCTGGAGAACGCCGCCTCCCAACGCGTCCTGCGCCGCAACGGCTTCACCCCGTACGGCGTCGCCCACTCGGCGATCCAGCTCAACGGGCAGTGGCACGACGGCCTGATGTGGGAGCGGATCCTCGACTAGGCGAATGAGTCCTGTCCCAGAGGCTCAGGATCACGTTCTCTGCTTCAGGTCCGTCCTGGTTCGCCTGCCGCGTTTCGCAAGCGAATGCCGCTGAATCCCAGTGTGCTGACGGTCACCGCCTCCCAGAAGTCCCAGAGGCTTTCCAGGACGCGGAGTTGGATCCCAGCATCCTGGTGAAGCTGGAGGAGGCTCCCGACAGGCTGGACCGGACCCAGGGGTTGGACGGCTTCGGTCGAGACGAAGGCGTGCGGTACTGGGCTGCCGAACGGCCGGAAGGAAGCAGAAGAGAATCGGTAGGCGAACAGTTCGGTGCTCAGGAACCGCTGCGCCCAGGCGTACTCGATCACGTGCACTCGATCGTCACCGCCTGGGCCGAGGATTCGTTCCCGATCGGTGTCCGATGTCTCCGGTACCGCCCACGCAACCACACGCGGGCACTGCCGCGGAAACCAGTACGCCGGAGCCTGCACGCTGTCGACCGCCCAGACGTACGCCTCCGGCTGCTGGGCGGTGGTAGCGACGTGCGGACGGAACACGGTGATCGCGGGATCTTCCGAGAAGTGCAGCACTTCTCCGGGCTGTGGACGCACAACTTGGTTCTACCGTCGCCGGAGGCTTCTGTTCAAGCAAGGGAGCTCTGGGCCAACACCGTTTCCGGTCTGCACACCGACAGGCATGCCGATCGTGTGGGCGCTGGTCAACCCAAAGATCGGCGAGCGCGAGGTCCTGGCCGCGATGCTCGAAGTCCCGACGGCACTTGGGAGCGCCTGCTCCAGCGGGTCCAGGCCGAGGCGGACGCGGCCGGCGACATCGACGGGGACGTCTCGGTCGACTCCACCATCGTCCGGGCCCACCAGCACGCGGCCGGCGCCCGCACCGACCCGCCGCCGGCCCTCGCGTCAAAGGGGGGCTGGGCCGGGAGAACACCAGGACGAGACGCCGTGGCAGAGCCTGACCGCCCGCCTGGCGGAGGTGGTGCAGGAGGGGAGGGCCTCGGCCGCTCGCGCGGCGGGTCCACCAGCAAGGTCCACCTGAGCGCGGACGGCCGCTGCCGCCCGCTGTCCCTGGTCGTCACCGCGGGACAACGGGCGGACCGCCCGCAGTTCGAGCCCGTGCCGGAGAACATCCGCGTCCCACGCACCGGCCCGGGCAGGCCCCGCAAGACGCCCGACAGCGTGGCCGCCGACAAGGCGTACGGCAACGGGCCATGCCGCGGCTACCTGCGCAGGCGCGGTATCCGGCACACCATCTCGGAGCCCGCCACCCGCAGCCGTTCCCCCGCTCCGGGTGGCTCCCTGCCCGGCCGGACGGGGCGCCGTCCGGCCGGTGCGCGGGCCGAAGGGCCCGGTCGCTCAGGTTCTGTCGGGTTTGCCCGTCGAGACCAGCAGGAGGACGGACGAGCCCGGTGCCACCGGTTCTGCGCCGCCCCGGGGGGCACTGCTGATCACCTGCCCGGCGGGAGCGTTCCAGTCCGTGTGCCGCATGATCGTGCAGCTCAGTCCGAGTCCGCGCAGCAGGCTTTCGGCCTGTTCGACCGGCATGCCGGCCAGGTCCGGCAGCGCGATGCCCGCTCCCGCGGTCTGCACCCGTGTCGGAGTCGCATCGGCGCCTCCGCTCTTGGGGGTGCCGGTGGCGAGCGGGGTGCACGCCCCGTTCGCCGGTGAGGACAGGGACGGGGAGGCGCCGGGCGCGAGCGGCACGGGCTTCAGCGCGAAGAACCCCACCGTGGCGCACGCCAGCACGCAGCACGCCGCAGCGGTGCCGAGGAGTGCCCGGCGGGTGCGGCTGCGGCTGACGACTCGCTCGATCGCGGCCGCGTCGACGACCGGCGCCGTCGGCCCGTCGACGAAGGAGACCATCGCGGCACGCAGCTCGGCTTCGAGGCCCGGCTCGAACGGGGCGGGTCCGGACGGCGTGTTCCTCACTTCGTACCTCCGAAAGCGGCCGACGGGGTGTGCGGCGTCTGGGCGCCCGATACGGAATCGCGCAGCTTGGCCAGGCCGCGGGCGAGCTGGGACCTCACCGCACTCGAAGAGATGTCCAGGACGTCGGCGACCTGTTGGGCGTCCAGATCGTGCAGGTAGTACAGGACCACCACGCTGCGCATGCCCATCGGCAGCCCGAGCAGCGCCTCGATCAGTTCCGCGCGCAGATCCACCTGCCCGAACCGGTCCCGGGGGTCGGCCGTCTCGGGCACCCCCGACAGCCCGGGGCGCTCGCCCAGGCGCGACAGCCGCCGCCAGCGGTCGTTGGCCAGGTTGACCAGTACTTTGCGCACGTACGCCTCCGGCGAGTCCGCCACCGCGACCTTCCGCCACTGTCGGCACGCCCGCTCCAGCGCCTCCTGCACCAGATCCTCGGCCACGTGCACGTCACCGGTCAGCGCATACGCGGTGCGGAACAACGCTCCCGACCGCTGTGCGACGAACTCGGTGAATCCGATGCCCGGACCGCTCCTGCGAAACCTCACCCGCCGACCTCCTCTCCTCGTCCCGTCCCGATCACTGCCCCTATGACGGCGGAACGGGGCCAGGTGCTGCACCGAGCCGCCGGCAGTGACGTGAATCACAGCCGGGACGGAAGGGTGTCCCAGGAGTCGTTGAACTCGCGGTCGGCGGCCGGAAGACTGCGGCCATGAGCTCGCGGCGCTTCGTCTTCCTCGATCCTGACGGCATGAGTGCCGGTGGCTGGCTGTACGCGGTGGTCGAGGCGACGACGGGGGTCGTCTACCAGCAGCAGTACGGCGGAACCGCCTGCCGGCAGGGGCAGGTCGAAGGCTTTCTGGTGCCGCTGTCCGGCCCCGATGAGCTGGAGGCGTTGCGCGAACTGTTCGAGACGCACTTCGGTGGCGCGGGCACCTGGAACCACGCGTGGCCGGAGGGCGAGCGGGAGAGGCTCCGCGCGATCGTCGGAGCCCTGCGGTACTGGGCGTGCGACGGGACCACCGAGGAACCGCATCCTCTGCGCCTGGACGAGAGCCGGATCCGTGAGGCCGATGAGGCCTGGGTGCCGGTGATCACGCCGGACGGCCCGGCGGTGCTGGTGTGGTTCAACTCGGACTGAACCCGGCGATCGGTCGTCCGCTCCGCGCCGGAGGATCAGCGCTGCGATGATCACACCTTCCCGCGATCTGCCGCCGCCCGGTCCGACTCCGCACGGGAGGCCGTGTCGTGACACCGCGTCGGGTGCCGTCGATCTCACTATGGGCACGAACCATCACCGCACGGCCCGGGCCGAGCAGAACCCACGTGCCCGGCCCGGAGCCCGCCGCCCGAGAACGAGGGACACCGAACAGCCCATGGCCATCCGCCGATCCGCCATCCACTGTGCCGTCTCCGCCCTGCTGCTGGCCGCCCTCGCCGGACCGCTCGGTCCGACGGCGGCCGCCGACGACTCCGACCCGGACGCGCCGGAGGGCACCGTCACGCTGGAGAGTCTGACCTACCAGGCGCCCGACACCGTCACGGCGGCCGTCACCTACAGCTGTCTGCCCGACACCGCCACGTCCCTGGTCCTCGGCTACGAGCAGGAGTTGGAGGACGGGGACGAGGCCGCCGGCAACGCCACCCTCCAGAACCTCACCTGCGACGACACCGTCCAGACCGTGGAGGTCGACATCCCGACCAGCGACGGCGGCCCCGACTTCGAGGAGCCCCTCACCGGCCAGGTCGTCATCACCCTGACCGGGGACGACGAGCCGGTCGTCGAGGACGCGTTCGCCGTCGACGCGTCCGGCCGCCCCGGTGCGCAGGGCCGGGCGCTGGGCCGGGCGGACAAGAAGTACCGCTGGAAGAAGGCGACCATCCCCTACGTGGTCAACTCCAAGCTCAACAAGGACCAGCAGGCCGACGTCAAGGCCGCGATCGACCACTGGCAGCAGAAGACCCCGATCAGGTTCGTCGCCCGCACCGCCAAGAACGCCAAGTCCTCCCCGGACTACGTGGAGTTCCAGCCCAGCCCGGACGGCAGCTGCAGCTCCGAGGTCGGCCGCGTCGGCGGACGGCAGACCATCGACATCGTCGACGACGCCTCCTGCGACGCCGTCGAACTGGTCCACGAGATCGGGCACACCGTCGGCCTCTTCCACGAGCAGGCACGTCCCGACCGGGACACCTACATCAAGGTCTCCTTCGACAACATCGAGCAGAAGGACAAGCACAACTTCCAGCTGCAGAAGAACGAGAGCACCTTCGGTACGGCCTACGACTACGCGTCGATCATGCACTACGGGCGGAAGGCCTACTCCAAGAACGGCAAGGACACCATCACCCCGAAGAAGCCGCTTCCCCCCGGGGTCGTCCTGGGCGAGGCCACCGAGCTGTCCGCCGGCGACATCGCCGGGGTCAAGGCGATGTACAAGTAGCCCGAAGGCGCGCACCACGGGCGCCCGCGGTTCGTGCCAGGCCCTCGACCCGGCCCCCTCGGAGCACCGCTTCGAGGGGGGCGTAGGGTTCGCCCCGTGAACGAACTGATCTTCCGGGGGAAAGACAGATTCATCCCCGACGCGGGCGACATCGCGCTCCTGCTCATGCTCATCGCGGTCGAAGTCCTGGCCGGGCAGCTGAAGTTCCACTGGGGGGCCGGCACCACCGCCCTGCTCGTCGGTGCGACGCTGCTGCCGATCGTCGTGGCCCGCGTGATCGCCCTGCGCTCCTGGGTGCGGGTCGACGCCGACGGCATCACCGTCAACCGGGGGCTGGGGCGCGGCCGCACCTACCCGTGGCAGCAGATCTCCTGGGTCGACGTGTCGGAGATCCCCGGCCGCACCACCACCACGCGGGTGGCGCGGATCCACACCACCGACGGTCGGCGCCACTGGCTGTCGACCCTGGTGACCAGCGACCACCACCCGGCGGAGAGCTTCGACGCCGACGTCCGGCGGGTCGTCGACCGGTGGAAGCAGAGCACCGAGCCGGACCGGCGCATCCGACCGGGGAAGCAGTTCCGGGACCGCATCACCCCCATGAAGATCGGCTTCGCGGCCGCCGCCGTCCTCGGCATCGTCCTCGGCGTCCTCGCCGCGCTGGGGTAGCGGCCACCGCCCGAAAGCGGCGGCCCGCCCGGCCCGGGGTGCCGTATAGTGCTGCCACGGCCGTGGCGACGGCCGCGGTTGTGCGTCGTGCTCCGTGCCCATGACGCCTGGGACGACCGGAAGTTGAGTCATCGCGACCATCCTCGGTTCACCGTGCCCACGCGCATGCACCGGGGCACGGACGGTGTGTGCCGGAAAGCTGCACGATGCCCAGGAACACCCTCGGCGACGCCATGCCGCCCGCCCTTCGGTCGGCCGCGATCGTGTACGCCGTCGAGACGGCGGGCCACCTGTGCGAGGTCCTGCGCTACTCGTCCCCCGCGATGGCGGAGCACGGCTGGGCCCGCATGTGCATGTACCGCACGGCCGACGCGATGGACACCATCGGCTTCCTCGTCGACGGGATCGCGGTCAGGTTGCAGGGCTTCGGCTGGGAGCCGGCCGCGATCCGGGGGCTGCTCAAGGTCGACCAGGAGTTCGTTCGGACCGCGCGGCCCGAGCGGGTCGGCGGACGGCGACTCACGGAGCGGGAACTGCACGTGATGCCGGAGTGGATCGTCGCGCAGGTGCGGGACTGCGTCGCCTTCGTGCTGCTGCGGATCCCGGTGATGCTGCGGGCCGCCGCGCCGGAGCGGAACGACCTCTGGGTGCGGCAGTGCCTGGCGCCGATGGTCGACTCGATGGACCGGTTGGGGCGCCTCGCGAGGGTCTTCGCGACGGTGCACGTCGACGTGTTGGACGAGCACATGCTCCGGCGGTACCAGCACCTGTTCCAGCAGCGGCCGCGGGCGGAGATGCCGTACCCGGAGCGACCCGGCGATGTGTTCCGGACGAGTTGGGGAGACGTCTCGGCCGGTCCGGAGGCGTACGAGGTGCGGGCGCTGGCGCTGTTGGTCCTGCTGGACGAGCGGTTCGAGCGCCGGTGGTGGCAGGGGGCCGGCGGCGGACTGCGCCCCGAGGTGAGGAACGCCGCCGTCGCGACCCTCCACGCGCTGGAGACCGAGATGAGCCCGCCGGGAGACGGCCACCGTTACTGGCTCACCGAGGCTGAGTGGATCTACGCCGAAGCCGTCTCGGCGGCCCTGCGGGACCGCCTGGCCGCCCTCCCGGACCGGGAGCAGCCGCTGCCCGAGGTCCTGCGCGCCCTGTTCGAGCGCACCCCCGTCCGGAGCGAGCGGTGAGCGGCCCCGCCGCCGGGGCGCGGCTGGTCGGGCTGCTGGTGGCGGTGCTGGTCTCGGCCGTCGCCGGGCTGGCGGTGTTCATCCTCCGCACCCGGCTCGGGTCGCGGGCGACCGAGGCGGCGCTGTGGGCCGGGTCGGCGTTCGGGGGGAGCATGGCGGTCGCGCTCGGCGCGCTGGCCTTCGCGTTCGGCGGGTGACCGGGCCCGGCCTGCCGGGCCGCTCAGAGGCGGTGCCGCACCCAGACGTTCGGCTCGACGTACACGGCGACGCCCTGTTCGCGGTCGCAGCGGACGGGGGTGAGCGCGCCGGGCACCACGACCTCACCGCTGCGCTCGAAGGGCAGGCCGGTCCACGCGCGCCACTCGGCCAGGGAGCCGGAGACCGTCATCGACGCGGGTGCCACCTTCTCGACCACGGCGCCCGCGCGGACGTGGACCCGCAGCCACGGGTCGGACGGAAGCCCGTCCTCCGCCCGGGTGCGGACGGCGTACTCGCTCATCGGCGTCCACGGTTCGAGGTGCTTGAGCACGGGCCGGACGGGGGCGACGAGTTCGGCGAACCCCCGGCCGCGCGCGTTCTCCCGCAGGGCGGCCAGTAGGAGCCCCGAGAGGCCGTGGCCCTGCCGGTCGGGGCGGACGGAGACCTCGAGTGCGCCGACCGTGTCCGGCGCCTCGCCGTGCCCGTGGTCCGCGAAGGCCCTGAGCAGCATCGCGTCCCAGCCGCGCGCGGGCAGCTCGCCGTCGTGCTTGGGATCGGCGAGCCGGAACGGCACGCTGAACGCGCGGCCGACCACCGCGCCGTGCTCGTCGTCGTCCGTCGCGACCAGGACGTGGTCGCCGAACACCTCCGGGACCCGGCCGAGGCACGCGCTGTTGAGCGGGTCCTGCAGCAGGAAGTCCGGCCAGCTGTCGGGCATGTCCCAGAGGGCGCCGACCAGCTCCGGGCGCTCGGCGAGGGTGGTGACGGTGAGTCGGTCCATGGGGCCAGCGTAGATCGTCGGGCGCTCGGGGCCCGGCCGCCACCGCATCGGTCGCCGGGCCGCCGGTGCTCCTGACGGCATGCTGCCGGTGGCCTGTCGGTGAGTTGACGGCCACCGGGCGCACGATGGTGCGCATGACCGAACTCCTCACGGCATCCGACGACGCCCCCGCCCTCACGGCCCTGGACGACGGGACCGGGCCGAGCGTGCTGGTGGTCCACCCCGGTGGCGGGGACGCCACGGCCTGGGACGGCGTGGTCCGCCTGCTGGCCGACGACTTCCGCGTGGTCAGGATCAACCGGCGGATCTACGCTCCCGGTGCGGACCCCGCCCTGCCCCACTCGATGGCCGTCGAGGCGGCCGACATCCTCCGGGTCGCCCGGCTCCTCGAACCGCCGGTGCTCCTGGTGGGGCACTCCTCGGGCGCCGTCGCCGCCCTGGAGGCGGCGCTGCTCGACCCGTCCGCCGTCGCCGGGCTCGTCCTCTACGAACCTCCGCTGCCCACCCGGGAGTTGATCGCCGGAGAGGCGGCGGTGCGGGCCCGGGCCGCGCTGGACGCGGGCGACCGGGTCGAGGCGCTGCGGATCCACCTGCGCGACATCGTCCGGATGCCCGTGGACACGGTCGAGGCGCTGCTCGCCGACGACGGCGTGCGCGGGGCCCTGGTCGCGCACGTGACGGCACAGATCGCGGACGACGAGGCGATCGACGCACTCGGCACCGGCACCGACCGCTTCGCCGGCCTCGCCGTGCCCACGACCCTGATCGAGGGCGACCTCAGCCCCGCCCATCTGCGCGAGCGGCTGCACGACCTGGCCGCGACGCTGCCGGACGTGCGGACCGTCACCTTCGCCGGTCAGGGGCACATCGCCCACCTCACCGCCCCCGGCCTGCTGGCCGACACCGTCCGGGCGGCGGCGGGGCGGGTGCTCGACGTCCACCGGCCGGGGTGACCGCCCGGCTCGGTGCGTTGGGTCCGCTACCGGGGCCGCCGGTCGTCCCCGGGCGACAACACCCCGGTGCGGTAGGCCTCCAGGCGCTCGGCCAGCTCCTGCGGGTGCCCCAGCATCGGCAGGTGGTCGCCCGGCATCCCGTCCGGCCGGAGGCCCAGCCGCTCGACCGTCACCCGGCGCAGGAACTCCGCCGGGAAGAACCGGTCCCCGGTCGCCAGCAGGGCCCTGGTCGGCACCTGCGGCCAGCCGGACAGCGGCCACGGGGTCTCGAACGGCCGTGCGGCCTGGCCGCGTTGGTGCTCGGCCAGCAGCTCGGCCGCGAGCGGCGCCGGGGTGTCGTGGAGGAAGAGGGAGAGCGGATCCTCCTCGGCGCCCTCGGGCACGCCCCGACGCCGGTCGGCCTCCTGCCGGGCCGCGCCGTACCCCGTGTTGTCCCACCAGAGGCCGGGCGCCTCGCCCGGCGCCGGGACCTGCGCGTGCAGCAGCACCAGCAGGTCCACCGGCAGCCGGTCGCACACCAGGGGGCCGGTGAACCCGCCGAACGAGTGCGCCACGACCACGAGTTCGCGCCGGTCGCCGATGGCCTCGACCACCGTGTCCGCGTACGCGGCGAGGCCGGCCGACTCGTCCTCGCACGGCAGGTCCGGCGCGACCACGGCGTGGCCGCGCGCGGCCAACACGGCTGCCAGCGGCCCCCAGTACCACGCGTCCGCCGCCGCGCCGTGGATCAGTACGTACGTCGCCACCGGGCACCCTCTCCGCCGTCCGGGCCCCGCCGCCCTCCGGCGGCGGCTCGCCCGTCGCACGCTACCGGTCCGCACCGACAGCGCCCGGCAGGCCGGGGGCGGCGCTCCGCCGGTGTCGGGGGAACCGCCGTCGGAGGGCGGCGGCACCCGGTGGCATCCGGTGGCGCGCGGCGCGGAAATCGGGGAGGCTCGGGCGCATGGTCTCGGTACTGCAGAACGTGGCGATCGACTGCGCGGATGCCTACGGGCTGGCGCGGTTCTGGAGCGGGGTGACCGGCCGGCCGCTGGGCCCGGAGGACCGGCCGGGGGACGAGGAGGTCGCGGTGCTGCTCGCCGAGGGCGGGCCGACCCTGTACTTCAACCAGGTGCCCGAGCCGAAGACGGTCAAGAACCGGATCCACCTCTGCCTGCGCCCGGAGGACGGCCGCGACCCGGAGGTGGCACGCCTGCTGGCCCTCGGCGCCACCATGGTCGCGGACCGCCGCAACCGCGACGGCACCGGTTGGGCCGTCCTCGCCGACCCGGAGGGCAATGAGTTCTGCGTGCTGCGCAGCGCGTCCGACCGGGCCGCGACGAACGCCTGACGCCCCGGCGGCGCCCCCGGAACGCGACCGCGTTCCGGGGGCGTTCGGCACGTCGTCAGGGCAGCCGAGGCTCCGCCGGCTCCTCCAGGCCCTCCAGCGTCTCCGGGCCCTCCAGCGCCCTCAGTGCGTCCGCCGGGAGCGCCAGCCCGGCCGCCGCCGCCGAGTCGCGGACGGAGGCGGGGCGGCGGGCACCGGGGATCGGCAGGACGACCGGCGACTGGGCCAGGTGCCAGGCGAGGCAGACCTGTTGCGGGCTGACCCCGTGGGCGCGGGCCACCGCGTGGAACGGGGTGTCGGCCGGCGGTGCGTCGGTGCCGGGGTCGTCGACGGCGCTGCGGGAGATGCCGCCGAGCGGGCTCCAGGGGAGGAAGGCGAGGCCGAGCCGGGTGCACAGGTCGAGGGTGTCCCGGGTGGCCCGGTGCGCGGGGGAGAAGCGGTTCTGCACGGAGACCAGGAGCGGTCCGAGGATCTCCCGTGCGGTGCGGATCTGCGCGACGTCCACGTTGGACAGGCCGACCATCCGGATGATCCCCTCGTCGGCCAACTCCCGCAGCGCGCCGACCGATTCGGCGAAGGGCACGGCCGGGTCCGGCTTGTGCAGCTGGTACAGGCCGATGGCCTCCACGCCGAGCCGGGCCGCCGAGGCCCGGGCCGCCCTGCGCAGGTGGCGCGGATCGCCGTCGACCGTCCAACTGCCGTCGCCGGGGCGGCCCCGACCGCCCTTGGTCGCCACCAGGACGTCCCGGGCGCCGGGCCCGTAGGCGGCCAGGGCGCGGGCGATCAGGCGCTCGTTGTGGCCGACCTCGTCCGCGTGCCAGTGGTAGGAGTCGGCGGTGTCGATCAGGGTCACGCCCGCGTCGAGGGCGGCGTGGATCGTCGCGACGGCCTGCTCCTCCTCCGGTCGGCCCTCGACGGACAGCGGCATCGCGCCCAGGCCGACGGTGCCGACACGGACGCCTCCGATGCTGCGGCTGACGGGGGACGACGTGCTGCCGGTCATGCGAGGGCCTCCTCGACCGCCCGGGGCAGCCAGTCGGTGACGGGGGAGAAGCGGAAGCCGAGCCGGGTGGCGCGGGTGGTGTCCATCGCGTAGCAGCGGTCGAAGAAGAAGGGGGAGGGCGGCGTGGGCGGGGCTCCCGCAGGGGTCGTGAACACCGGCTCGACGCCGGTCGCCCGCCCCACGAGCGCGCACAACTCCCGTACGTCCAAGGGCCTTTCGGAGGCGGCGTTGACCGGTCCGGTGAACTCCGCGGTGACCGCCCGGGCCAGGAAGCGGGCGATCTCCGGCGCGTGGACGAAGGAGGCACGCTGCGGCGCGGGGTGGACGGCCACCGGGAGCCCGCGCCGGATCCGCTCCACGTAGTGCGCCAGCCGTCCGGTGAAGTCCGCGCCGCCGAGCACGTGCGCCGTCCGGACGGTGACCAGGTCGAAGGGGGCCGACCGGGTGAGCAGTGCCTCCGCCTGGCGCTTGCCTTCGGCGTACCGGGAGTTCGCGAACTCCGGTTCGCCCCAGGGGAGGTGCAGGTCGACGGGTTCGGCCGACAGGTCGAGTGCCTGCTCCGGCAGCGGCGGGCCACCGGGTCGGCCGAGGTGGGCGTAGACCTCGACGGTGGAGGTGAGCAGGTAGCGCGGGGTGCGCCCGGCGAACACCCGGGCGGCCACGGCCGCCTGGACCGGTGTGTAGCAGACCTGGTCGACGACCGCGTCGAAGCGCCGGCCGCCCAGCGCGGCGAGCAGGCCGCCCTCGTCGTCGCGGTCCGCGCGGAGGTGGGTGACGCCGGGCGGGGCGGGGGTGGAGCCGCGGTTGACCACGGTGACGCTCGCGCCGGCGTCGCGGAGCTCCTCGACCAGCCGCCTCCCGAAGTGCCGGCTCCCGCCGATCACACAGACGTCCATGCTTCCGATCCTCGTTCCGTTCCGTACCGGCAGTGTGGTTCCAGCGGTGCCGGTCGGTCGTTCCCGTCCGGCGGCGTGGACCAGCCTGCCCGGGGGTGGTGACCAGCGGTAGTGTGGAATGAGCGGATCCGTCGTTAGGAGAACTGTTGATCGACGTCCAGCGGCTCGCGGTGCTCCGGGAGGTCGCCCGCCGCGGCAGCTTCAACCGGGCGGCCCACGCCCTGCACTGCACCCCCTCCGCCGTCTCCCAGCAGATCGCGGCACTCGAACGGAGCCTCGGCGCACCCGTCGTGGCACGCTCCACCCGCGGCGTCACCCTCACCGACCCGGGCCGGCTCCTGGTCGAGGCCGCCGACGCGATCGCCGCCGAACTCACCGACACCCAGCAGCGGATCGCCCGGCTCACCGCCGAACGCACCACCCTGACCGTCGCCACCTTCGCCAGCGGGGGCCGACGCCTGCTCCCCGAGCCCCTGGCCCGCTTCGCCGCCGACCACCCCGAGGTCGAACTGACCGTCCTGGAAGCCGAACCCGAGGAGAGCCTGCCCGCCGTCCGGGAGGGCCGCGCCGACCTCGCCCTCGGCTACCACGTCGAGGGCCCGCCGCCCGCGCGACCCGGCGACCGGTCCGGACTGGACTGGACGCCGCTCGGCGAGGACCCGCTCCGGATCGTGCTGCCCGTCCACCACCCGGCCGCGGCCCGCCACCGGGACCGCCCGGAGGCCCCGCACCTCGCCGAACTCGCCGACCAGCGCTGGATCCTGGGCTGCCGGAAGTCCGCCGGCCAGCTCGCCCGGTACGCGGACCTGGCAGGTGTCGAGCTGCGGATCTGCTGCACCGCGACGGACTACGAGTTCGCCCAGTCCCTGGTCCGGGCCGGGATCGGCATCGCCCTGATCCCCGAGATCGGCCTCGCCCCGCACCCGGAGCTGGTCGCCCTCCCGCTCGCCGAACCGTACCCGCGCCGCCACCTGGGGCTCGCCCTCGCCCGCCGCCGGCGCGGCCGGGCCGCCCGGCTGGCCGAGGAACTGGCCGCGCGGCTCGTCGAGGGGGCGACGGCGGCCCGGTCGTGAAACCCGGCGTCGGGGCCGCGCCGGTCCCGGTCGCCGACGGTTCGCAGAAGGCCGAACCGCCGGTGGAAGCCCGAGTAGGAGGCGCGAGGGCGGGTACGTCCGGTAGGTCAAGGGGAGGACGGCATGGGCCTGTTCGGACGGAAGAAGAACCAGCCCCCGGCAGCCGGGCTCGACATCGGCGGCGGGACGCGGCTACACATCGACGCCTCACCGGCGGAACTCAAACGCCTCGTCAAGGCCATGCGCGCCCGGGCGGAGGCCGGGGACGTGGAGGCGATGGGCCACCTGGGGCGGATGCTCGAGTACCAGGGCAAGACATCGGAGGCCATGCGGTGGCACCGGGAGGCCGCCGTCGCCGGTGACGTCGGCTCGGCCGTCTGGCTCGGCGACCAGCTGCTCAAGGTCGGGCAGACCGACCTGGGCCTGGACTACCTCCGCCTCGCCGCCCGTGGCGGGCACCTCTCGGCCGCCTTCAACCTCGCCGCGCTGCTGCTCGGCCAGGACGCGGACGATGAGGAGGGCGCCCACTGGATGCTGCGCGCCGCCGAGGCCGGCCACCAGAAGGCGATCGACTTCCTCGGCCTCGACCTGGACAGGGTCCGGGCCGCCCGGGCGGCCGTCGCCCTGGACGTGGCCAAGGCCGAACAGGGGGACGTCGAGGCCGCGTACCGGGCCGCGAGCGTCCTGCTCGACCTCGTCGAGACTGAGCAGGCGGAGCGCTGGCTGGAGGTCGCCGCGGCCGGTGGGATCGCCGACGCGGCCTGGGACCTGGCGCTGCGGCTGCGCCGCCGGGGCGAGACCGGCCGGGCCGTCGAGCTGCTGGAGCAGGCCGGCCGCCGCGGCCGCCCCGGCGGCGCCAAGCTCGCCGGGCTCTGGCTGTTCGGCGACGGCAGGCCGGCGGAGGCCGTGCCGCTGCTGCGCCGGGCGGTGGCCGAGGGGGAGGAACTGCTCGCCCCGGTCCTCGGCGCCGCACTCGGCGCGGCGGGCGATCTCGACGGCGCGGTGGCGGTGCTGCGCCCGGTGGCGGAGGCGGGCGACTGGCAGGCGCAGTACAACCTGCTCTCCGTCCTCCAGCAGCAGGCCGCCCGCACGGGCGTGGGCCGGGACTCCCAGGAGATGTGGGACCTGCTCGCCCGCGCCTCCATCGGGCTGCACGCCCAGGCCCGCGAGCGGCTGGACGCCGGACAGCCGCGGCAGGCCGCCGACCTCTTGCTGATCGGGGCCCGGGCGGGGGACCCGGCGGCCCAACGCTCGCTCGGGGAACTGCTGTTGGCGATCGATCCGGAGGATCCGGAGGGCCGGGACTGGCTGCGCCGGGCGGGCGAGCGGGCCTGAGGCCGGGCGTCGGTGGGGCGGGCGCCGTGCCGAACTCCCTTTCGGCGTCCGCCCGGTCGGCGGCGGAAGGCGTTGGCCTGGAACCCGGCTGTTCGTCAGACTCCCTGCATGCAGACGATCGACGAGCGCATCGAGGCCATGGCACACCGCCTCGCCCGAGTCCCCGGCGTGGTCGGGGTGATGCTCGGCGGGAGCCGTGCGCGCGGGGAGCACCGGCCCGGGTCGGACTGGGACCTCGGCGTCTACTACCGGGGCGGGCCCGACCTCGCCGCGCTGCGGGAGCTCGCCGGGCCGGGGGTGGAGGTGGCCGGTCCGGGCGGCTGGGGGCCGTGGGTGAACGGCGGGGCGTGGCTGGAGGTCGACGGGGTCGCCGTGGACTGGATCCTGCGGGACCTCGACCGGGTGGAGCGGGTGTGGGCGGACTGCCGGGCGGGCCGCTTCGAGGTCGGGGTGCAGGCCGGGCACCCGCTGGGGTTCTGGTCGCCCTGTTACCCCGGCGAGGTCGCACTCGGGCGCGTACTCGCCGACCCGGCGGGGGAGTTGGCCGTACTTTGGGCACAGACCGTCCGGTACCCCGAGCCGCTGCGCGAGGCCCTGACGGCTGCGGCGTGGGAGGCGGAGTTCCTGGTCGGCGGCGCGGCCGAGGGCGCGGCGCGGGGCGACGTCCTGTACGTCGCGCTCTGCCTGTCCCGGGCGGTCGGCGTGCTGGTGCAGGCGCTGTACGCGCACGACCGCCGTTGGTGCCTCAACGAGAAGGGCGCGCTCGCCGTGGCCGCCCGACTCCCGTGCGCCCCACGTGAGTTCGCGGACCGGGTGGGGCGTTTGCTCGGGGCCCCGGGCGTGCGCCCCGAGGAACTGGGCGCGACGGTCGGGCGGGCGCGCGGGCTGGTCGGCGAGGTGCTGGCGGCCCTGCGCGGGTGACGGCGTGGCCGCTGCGGTGGCTGACCGCACTCCCCGCCACTCTCAAGCTATAGCGCACGGGGGGCCTTGCGGCAAGGCCCCGGTCATGCCGCAGAATCCTCCACTCCAGGGCCGTCCCTGGGCGAACGGGAGGAACGACGAGATGCGAGTGGTGCTGTCCACGTACGGGTCGCGCGGCGATGTCCAGCCGCTGGCGGGGCTCGCGGTGCAACTGCGCGAACGCGGCGCGGAGGTGCGGGTGTGCGCTCCGCCGGACGAGGAGTTCGCGCAGCGGCTGGCCGCCGTCGGGGTCGAGGTGGTGCCGGTCGGGGCGTCGGTGCGGTCGCTGGTGCGCGGGGCCCTGCCGGCGCCGGAGGAGCTCCCCCGGCGGGCGGCCGTGATGGTCGAGCGCTTCCACGCGGCGGTCGCGGCGGTGGCCGAGCCGGGCGGCGCGGTGCTGGCCACCGGGGTGTTCCCGGCCGTGGCCGGTGCCCAGGCGGCGGCCGAGGCGGTGGGCGCCCGCTTCGTGTACGCCGCCCTCCAGCCGACCATGCTGCCCTCCCCGCACCACCCGCCGATCGAGTTCCCGCTGGCGCCGTACCGGCCGGGGCTGACCGGCAACCGGGAGCTGTGGGCGGACAACATCCGGACCATGAACGCGCTGTTCCGCGACGCGGTCAACGACCACCGCGCGTCGATCGGACTGCCGACCGTCGACAACGTGCGCGACCACGTGTTCACCGAGCGCCCCTGGCTGGCGACCGACGAGCTGCTCGGCCCCTGGCCCCGGCCGGTCGACCGCGAGGTGGTGCAGACCGGTGCCTGGCTGCTCGCGGACGAACGCCCGTTGCCCGCCGACCTGTCGGCCTTCCTCGACGCGGGCGAGCCCCCGGTGTACGCGGGCTTCGGCAGCATGCCGCTGCACGGGGCCCCGGACGCCGCCCGGGTCCTGGTCGAGGCGGCCCGGCGGCAGGGGCGGCGGGTCGTGCTCGCCCGGGGCTGGGCGGAACTGGCGCCCGTCGACGGCGCGGACGACTGCTTCACCGTCGACGAGGTCAACCAGCAGGCGCTGTTCCCGAAGGTCGCCGCCGTCGTCCACCACGGCGGCGCGGGCACCACCACCGCGGCCGCCCTGGCCGGGACCCCGCAGGTCGTGGTGCCGCAGATCGTGGACCAGCCCTACTGGGCCGCCCGGGTCGCCGCGTTGGGCATCGGCGCGGCCCACGACGGTCCGGTCCCGACCCTGGATTCGCTGTCCGCCGCGCTCCGGCGGGCGTTGACACCGGAGGTCGGGGCACGGGCGGCGGCGGTCGCGGGCCGGATCCGCACGGACGGCGCGGCGGTGGCCGCGCGGCTGCTGCTGGGCTGAGCCGCCCGGCGACGGGAGGGGGAGGCCGCTCCGGTCGGCCTCCCCCTCCCGCGGAGCCCGACCCGGTGGGTCTAGTCGCGGAAGAACTGCTCGCCCGAGTCCGGGAGTCGGGCGTCGTTGCGGTCCAGGTACTCCCAGAGCTTCGCCGTCTTGCCGTACGGCCGGGCCAGCGTCACGTGCCGCAGCGGCGAGTCACCCACGCTGACCAGCGGGGGCTCGGTGACCGTGCCGTCCGTCCAGGTCACCTTCACCCGGGCGACGTCGGGGCCGACGGCCAGCGTGACCACGTCGGCCGGAGCCAGCGTGTCGCCCTTCCCGCGGTGTCCCGGCGCGATCCCGGACAGGCTCGCCCCGCTGCGGGGGTCGAGCTTGCCCGGCGACGGGGCGGTGCCCTCGTCGTCGTGGCCCAGGCGCTCCCCGTCCAGCGTGAAGTAGGTGTTGGTCACATCGACGTCCGGGTTGTAGTACCGGTCGACGAAGTCCTCGGTCGGCTTGGTCAGCGCCGGGTCGAACGGGCTGCGGTCCTGCCACACCGCCAGCGCCTGTTCGTACGCCCGCTCCTTCGGCGCCGCCGGCCACAGCGCCTGCCACAGGATCCACAGCTTGCCGTCCGCCCTGGTGCCCTGGTCGAGGGCCACCCGGACCGGGGTCAACGGGTCCCGGACCGCCGGGGCGGCGGCCGTCGACGGCGGCCCGCCGGTGCCCGAGCCGGGAGCACTGCCGGCCGGCACCAGCGGGTGGCCCGCCGTCGGCTGCGGCCGCAGTTCGGTGACCGCCCCGCCCGCCAGCACCAGCACCGAGGCCAGGGCCAACGCGCCGACCACCGTCCGGCGCCGCTGCCGGATCCGCCGCCCGCCCGCCAGGATGTCCGCCACCGGCGCCGGGCCGATCCGCGCCGTCGACGCCGCCTCGGCCAGGCCCAGCCCGACCCACACGTCGGCGTCCCCGCCCGCCTCCGCGCCGCCGGCGCGCTCCGCGTTCCCCGTGCTCATACCGCTCCTCCGATCTCGGTCCTGTCCTTGGGCTTCCGGTCCTCGGGCCCCATCAGCGCCGGGACCTGCCGCAGCCGCCCGATGCCCTTCGCCGCGTGGCTGCGCACCGCACCGGTCGAGCAGCCCATCGCCGCCGCCGTCTGGCTGTCGCTGAGGTCCTCCCAGTACCGCAGCACCACCGCCTCGCGCTGCCGCGGCGGCAGCGTGGCGAGCGCCGCCAGCAGCGCCCCGCGCTGGTCGGAACGGGCGTAGCCGTCCTCCGGCCCCGCCGCGTCCGGCACCGCGTCGACCAGCAGCTCCGGCGGCCGGCGGCGCCAGCGGCGGGCGTGCTGGTTCACCAGGATCCTCCGCACGTAGGCGTACGGATCGTCCGCCCGGCGCACCTTCGGCCAGGCCGCGCAGGCCTTCTCCGCCGCGGACTGCACCAGGTCCTCCGCCGCGTACTGCTCCCCGGCCAGCAGGTACGCCGTGCGCACCAGTCGGGGCCAGACCGCGACGATGAACGACTGGAACTCCTCGTCCCGCCCGCTCTTCGCTTCTCCCATGAGCACCTCCTCACCCACCCAGAGCCCGGGCACGGCCGGAAGCGCTTACTCCGGGTCGAACGTCCCGGGGGGCACCGTGCGGGCGTTCGTCCCGCGGGTCGGGGTGGTCCGCACCGCGCGCCCCACCGGCACCACCCGCCACCGTCCGCCGCACGATCCTCTCCCGGCGCGGCGCGGGAGTCGGACCCGCCCTCCCCGGCCGGCCCCGGTGCGGCCCAAGTGGCGCCACATGGAAAGGAGTTGAGGGACGGGCCGATCGGGTGCGACCGTTCGGTGCCGGGCGGTCCGAGCGGCCCGGCCGGCGCGGCGACTGTCGGCCAGGGGCCGAAAAGCCGGACTCGAACGTGTGTCGGGCGCCATCATGGGTGGGTGCACTTCACCTCGGAGAGCGGTTCGGACGGTGTCTCGGAACGCCGTTTCGTCGTCGACGGCGTTCCCGGCCTGCTCTGGCAGCCGGACGGATCGGCCCTGGGCGGGCGGCCGTTGGTGCTGCTGGGGCACGGCGGCGGGCAGGGCAAGGAGGGCCCGCGGGAGCGCGCCCGGCGGTGCGTGACCCGGTTCGGGTGGGCGGCGGTGGCGATCGACGCGCCCGGTCACGGCGAGCGGACGCGCACCGCGCAGGACGAGCGCTTCGCCACCGAGATCGGGGAGTTGCTCGCGGTCGGGCGGCCGATCAGCGCGTGGGTGGCCCGGCACACGGCGGCGCTCGCGGAGCGGGCCGTGCCGGAGTGGCGGGCCGTGCTGGACGCCCTGGAGGCGGGGGCGGGGGAGGGGCTCGGCCCGGTCGGGTACTGGGGGCTGTCGCTCGGGACGGCCATCGGCATCCCGCTCGCGGCGGTCGAACCCCGGGTGGTGGCCGCGGTGTTCGGGCTGGCGGGCCACGCCTCGCTGGCGGAGGCGGCCGGGCGGGTGTCGGTGCCGGTGGAGTTCGTCCTGCAGTGGGAGGACGAACTCCAGCCCCGGGAGGCGGCCCTGGCGCTGTACGGCGCGCTGGGGTCGCGGGAGAAGTCGCTGCACGCCAACCCCGGGGGCCACCTGGCGGTGCCGGACTTCGAGTCGGCCTCGGCGGAGCGGTTCCTGGCCCGCCATCTGCCCTGTGGAGCCCGCTGACGGGGCCGCCGCCAACACGTCGCGCCGTGCGCACAATTCCGCCACATCTGTTCCGCGGCTCACAGCATTCCCGCAGGTTCGGGTGTCCGTATTGCCGGGGCGGCGGGAATTTGTCGCGACTTGGTTGGCATGCTCATATTCCGGCGCTTGTCAGCAGTCAGTAAAACTTCGCAAAGAATTGCCCTTGGCAACCGCCTGCCCAGGGGGGTGTTTCAACAGAATGTTGCAGCTCAGGGGGGCGGTGGTCACCCGACGTCGATTTGGCGTGACCGGGCGTGCCCGCCCCGCCCGGCAATCCGCAGGAGTACGGTTCCCAACGAATCGCCGAACGGGCTCCCGAGCAATCTCCCGAGCCCCCTCGGCCGTACCGGGGAATTGGTGCGCCGCATGGGTCTGCAAAAGGGTGGGGAAGGGGCCTCGGAAGGGGCTCCGGGTGTGGTCCGTCCGATATCCGTCAAGTTGGTCGTCGAAGTCCTGCGCGGAATCGCGCAGGTCGATTTCATGCCGTCCGCCGTGTGCGGGCTCTTCTTCGTCGCCGCACTGTTCGCCGCCGGCTGGCAGTACGGCCTCTACGGTCTGCTCGGCAGTGCCGTCGCCACCGCCGTCGGCTACGGCCTCGGGCTGCGCAGGGACACCGTCGAGGCCGGGCTGGCCGGGTACAACGGGTGCCTGGTGGCCCTCGGCTGTGCGGTGTTCCTCGGCCCGGGCCACCCCGCCACGGTCGTGGTCGCGGTGCTCGGCGCCGCCGTCGCGGTGGTGGTCGGCGCGGGGCTCGGGGCGCTGCTGGCGGGGCGTGGACTGCCCGCGCTGACCGCGCCGTTCTGCCTGGTCGCGACGGCCGTCACGGTCGCCGCGCCCGGCTTCCGGCGACTGTGGCCGGCGGGCGCCGGCCCGGCCGCGCTGCCCGGACCGGCGGTCGGGGGGACGGCGCTGAGCTGGGAACAGCTCTGGCACGGGTTCTTCGCCAACATCGGCCAGATCTTCTTCCTGCCGCAGTGGTACGTCGGCCTGCTGTTCCTGGCCGGGCTGTTCGCGGCCAGTCGGCTCGCCGGGGCGGTGGCCTGCGCCGGCAGTGCCGTCGGGCTGCTCACCGCCTGGGCGTTCGGGGCTCCGGCCGAGGCGGTCGGGCAGGGACTGCTCGGCTACAGCGGGGTGTTGACGGCGCTGGCGCTGTGCGGGGTGTTCGTCGCCCCCTCCGGCTGGAGCGCGGCCTACGCCGCGCTCGGCGCGGCCGCCGCCACCGTGCTGACCCCGGCGCTCGGCGCGATCGCCGCGCCGTTCGGCGGCCATGCCTTCACCTGGCCGTTCGTCCTGACCGCCATGCTGTTCCTGGCGGCGGTCCCGGCGATTCCCCGGCTGCGCCGGATCTGATCCCGCGGACGCCCCGTCCGGTATTCCGGCCGTCCAACTCCCTTGCATTTCATCTGACTTGTAATCCGTCGGATTCTCGGAAAGGAGGAGTGGTTCCCGTGAATCTCTCCCCGCGTGAGATGGACAAGCTCTACATCTACGTCGTGGCCGATCTGGCCCGCAAACGCCGCGACCGCGGCGTCAAGCTCAACTACAGCGAGGCCTGCGCGCTGATCAGCGAGGCCATCATGGAAGGCGCCCGGGACGGCCGCACCGTCGCCGAGTGCATGGAGATCGGCAAGCAGGTCGTCAGCAACGCCGAGGTCATGCCCGGCGTGCGGGAGATGCTGCCGCTGCTCCAGGTCGAGGCCGCCTTCGTGGACGGCACCAAGCTGGTCTCCTGCCACGACCCGGTCGGTGCCTGACCGATGACCGCACCCCAGTCCGCCCTGGTCGTCCTGGCCGGTGGGCACGAGAGCGACGGCGGCCGTGACCTGGCCGCCCTGGCCGGGCACCGCGGCCACGGGGCCACCGTGCACGCCGTCGCGGCCGCCGGCCGTCCGCTCGCCGAAGCCGTCCGCTCCGCGCTCGCCGCCGGCGACGCACCGGTGTGCGTCGTCCCGATGACCCTCGGACGGGACCCGAAGCTGGTCGCCGACACCGCCCGCGCGCTGCGCTGGCTCGCCGACGGCGAGGGCCGCGGACGGATCGCGCTCACCGCGCCCTTCGGCGCCGCCGAGCACCTGATCGGCTGGCTGCGCGCCGCCGCGGCCACCGCCGGCAGCGGGGACGCCGTCCTGGTCACCGCCCCGGCCGCGGGCCCCTTCGAGGACGCCGAACTCTTCCGGATCGCCCGCCTGGTCCGCCAGTACGGGCGGCACCGCTGGGTCGAGGTGGCCCTCACCGGCGGCGACCCGGACCCGGCCGAGGGGATCGAACGCTGCCGGCTGCTCGGCGCCGACCGGGTCACCGCCGTCCCGGCCTCCTTCGGCCCGGCCCTGCCGGCCGGAACCGACCGGCCCGGCCCCGCCCGGGACGGCGGCCCGCTGCTGCGCCCGTCCGCGATCACCGGCGTGGTCGCGGCCCGCACGGCGGCGGCCCTGCACCTGCTCGGCCACGGCGAGGACGGCATCCTGGCCGGCCTGGACGCCGAGCACGGCCACGGCTACGCGCACAGCCACGGGCCGGGCGAGGCGGACCACGGCCACGGCCACGGCCACGGCCACGCGCACGGTCCGGGGCACAGCCACAGCCACGGTCCGGGGCACACCCACGGCCCCGGCCCGACCCACGGCCACCACCCCCACACCCCCGCACACACCCCCACTGAACCGGCAGAGAGGAAGGCCAGCCATGTCCGGTAGTGCCGCATACCTGTACGGCGACGACCCGGTGGAGATCAACGCCGGCCGAGCCAAGGCCACCATCACGGTCAGCAACACGGGCGACCGCGCGATCCAGGTCGGTTCCCACTACCACTTCTTCGAGGCCAACCGCGCCCTCGACTTCGACCGCAACGCCGCCTTCGGCAAGCACCTGGACATCCCGGCCGGCACCGCCGTGCGCTTCGAGCCCGGCGACACCAAGGACGTCACGCTCGCCGAGTTCGGCGGCCACCGCCGGCTGGTCGGCTTCAGCAACCTGGTGGACGGCGGCATCACCGCGCGCGACACCCGCGCCCGCGCCATCGACCGGGCGATCGCCCGCGGCTTCAAGGGCACCAACCTCGACTACAAGGACGACGACCTGCACGGCAGGGACTTCCACACCCAGATCCACTCGGAGCACGAGGAGGGCGACCGCTGATGGCCATGCTGTCCCGCAAGCAGTACACCGACCTGTTCGGACCCACCGTCGGCGACCGCTTCCACCTCGCCGACACCAACCTGGTGGTCGAGGTCGAGAAGGACTTCAACCAGGGCCACTACGGCGACGAGGCCGTCTACGGCGGCGGCAAGGGCATCCGCGACGGCATGGCCCAGGACCCGGCGGCCACCTCCGTCCAGGGCGCGCTCGACCTGGTCATCACCAACGTCGTCGTGCTGGACCCGGTGCTCGGCGTGGTCAAGGGCGACATCGGGGTCAAGGACGGCTTCATCACCGCCGTCGGCAAGGCCGGCAACCCCCACACCCAGAGCGGGGTGCACCCCAAGCTGGTGATCGGCCCCGGCACCGAGGTGATCTCCGGCGAGCACCTGATCGCCACCGCCGGCGGCATCGACACCCACATCCACTTCATCGCCCCGCAGCAGGCCGAGGAGGCGCTGAGCAACGGCATCACCACCCTGATCGGCGGCGGCACCGGCCCGTCCGACGGCACCAACGGCACCACCTGCACCCCCGGACCGTGGAACATCGGCCGGATGTACCAGGCGGTCGAGGAGCTCCCGGTCAACGTCGGGCTGCTCGGCAAGGGCAACGGCTCGCTGCCCGGCGCGCTGCGCGAGCAGGTCGAGGCCGGCGTCTGCGGCCTGAAGGTGCACGAGGACTGGGGCAGCACCCCGGCGGCGATCGACAGCGCGCTCAGCGTCGCCGACGAGTACGACGTGCAGGTGGCCATCCACACCGACACCCTGAACGAGTCCGGCTTCTTCGAGGACACCCTGTCCGCGATCGACGGCCGCACCATCCACACCTTCCACACCGAGGGCGCGGGCGGCGGCCACGCCCCCGACATCATGCGGATCGCCGGCGAGCCCAACGTGCTGCCGTCCTCCACCAACCCGACCCTGCCCTACACCGTCAACTCGGTGGACGAGCTGCTCGACATGGTGATGGTCTGCCACCACCTCAGCCACGACATCCCCGAGGACGTCTCGTTCGCCGACTCCCGGGTGCGCGCCGAGACGATCGCCGCCGAGACCGTGCTGCACGACGAGGGCGTCATCTCGATCTTCTCCTCCGACTCGCAGGCCATGGGCCGGATCGGGGAGTCCTTCACCCGCGCCTTCCAGACCGCGCACCACTGCAAGGCGGAGCGCGGCAAGCTGGCCGGGGACACCGAGCGCAACGACAACTTCCGGGTCCTGCGCTACCTCGCCAAGCTCACCATCAACCCGGCGATCGCCTCCGGCACCGCCGAGCACATCGGCTCGCTGGAGCCCGGCAAGCTGGCCGACATCGTGCTGTGGCCGATCAACTCCTTCGGGGCCAAGCCCAAGCTGGTCATCAAGGGCGGCCTGATCAACTGGGCGCTGATGGGCGACCCGAACGCCTCGCTGCCCACCCCGCAGCCGGTGTACTACCGGCCGATGTACGGCGCGCTCGGCCGGGCCAAGCAGGCCACCCGGATCACCTTCATGTCCCAGGCCGCCGTCGACCTCGGCGTGCCGAAGGAACTCGACCTGGCCAGCCGGGTGCTGCCGGTGCGGCACTGCCGCTCGGTCGGCAAGCAGCACATGGTGCGCAACGACGCCCTGCCGAAGATCGCGGTCGACCCGGAGACGTACAAGGTCACCCTGGACGGCGAGCCCGCCACCATCGAGCCGGCCCGCGAACTGCCGCTCAACCACCTGTTCTACCTCACGTGAGCGCCGTCGCCGGGCCCGAGGACGCCGGACTGGACGCCCTGCTGGTCAGCCTCCAGCTGACCGACTCGGCCTTCCCCAGCGGCTTCTACACCCTCTCGCACGGTCTGGAGGGCTACGCCCAGGCGAAGGCCGTCACCCCGGACACCGTGCCCGAGCTGCTCGCCGACCTGCTGCGGCACAGCGTGGGCCCGGCCGACGCCACGGCGCTGGCGCTGGCCCACCGGGCCGCCGCGGCCGGCGACTGGGAGCTGCTGGTCGAGACCGACCAGCGGCTGCACGCCACCAAGCTCAACCGCGAGCTGCGGCTCGCCGCCACCCGCACCGGACGCCAACTCCTGGACATCGCCCGGGAGTCGGTGGGCGGGGAGCCGCTGGAGCGGTACGCCGCCCTGGTCGCCGAGCGGCGTGCCCCCGGCTGCCAGGCGGTGTCCGCCGGGGTCGCCTACGCCTCGGCCGCCGTACCGGTCGAACAGGCCGTCGCCAGTGACCTGTTCGCCTTCTGCACCAGCTTCGTCGGCGCCGCGCTGCGGCTGCGGCTGACCGACCACCGCCGGGCCCAGGTGGTGCTCCGGGGCGCCGCCCCGGTCATCCGGGAGGTGGTGGCGGCCGCGCTGGTGCGGGAGTTGGCCGACCTGGGCGGCTGCGTGCCGGTCGCGGACGTGATGTCCGGCCGGCACGAGCGGGCCGAGGCCCGGCTGTTCGCGAGCTGAACCCCCTTCCACAGCACGGCGAGCAACGGCGAGCCACGGCAATTCACGGCAAGTCACCGCAAATCACTGCAGTTCACAGCAAGTCACTGCAAGTCACGGCGAGGAGATCCGCATGACCGAGAACGTGCTCCGGGTGGGCATCGGCGGCCCGGTCGGCTCCGGCAAGACGGCGCTGATCGAGGCGCTGGTGCCGGTGCTGATCGCGCGCGGCCACCGCCCGGCGGTCATCACCAACGACATCTACACCCAGGAGGACGCCCAGCACGTCCGCCGCACCCTGGCCGGGGTGCTCGACCCCGACCGGGTGGTCGGCGTGGAGACCGGCGCCTGCCCGCACACCGCCGTCCGGGACGACCCGACGATGAACCTCGCCGCCGGGGCGGAGATGCTGGAGCGCTTCCCCGACGTCGACACCCTGCTGTACGAGTCCGGCGGCGACAACCTGACCCTCACCTTCAGCCCGGTGCTGGTCGACCTCTTCCTGTTCGTGCTGGACACCGCCGAGGGCGAGAAGATGCCCCGCAAGCGCGGCCCGGGCATCACCGAGTCCGAGCTGCTGGTGATCAACAAGATCGACATCGCCCAGTACGTCCGGGTGGACCTCGGCGTCATGGAGTCCGACGCCCGGCGGGTGCGCGAGGGCGGTCCGGTGGTGCTCACCAACTGCCTGACCGGGGAGGGGCTGGAGGAGATCGCGACCTTCCTGGAGACCTTCCGGAAGGTCCCCGCGTGACGGTGACGGCGGGCGCCCCGCAGGACGCGGCGGAGCGGCCGGTGCCCCGGCTCGACCCGCGGCACTACGAGCCCGCCCGGGTCCCGTACGAGGTCCGCCGGCACGCCGGGACGCCCGACACCCTCGCAGTCGGGCGCCCCGGCAAGGTCGGGCTGCTGGAGCTGGCCTTCGAGCGGGTCGGCGGGCGCACCGAACTCACCGGCCACTACCAGAAGTCGCCGCTGCAGATCATGCGCCCGCTGTACTTCGACCCGGCCCGCCCGGACCTCGCCGTCACGCTGCTGATGTCCACCGGCGGCGGCATCCTCCAGGCCGACCGGCTGCGCACCGACATCCGCTGCGGCGCCGACACGGCCGTGCACCTCACCACCCAGGCGGCCACCAAGGTCTACCGGATGGAGTTCGACTACGCGACGCAGCTGGTCAACCTGGAGGCCGGGCCGGGCGCGTACGTGGAGTACCTGCCCGAGCCGGTGATCCCCTTCGTCGACTCCCGGTTCTACCAGCGCACCGTGCTGACGGTCGACCCGGGGGCGACGGTGCTGGCGGGCGAGACCGTGCTGGCCGGGCGGCTGGCCCGGGGCGAGCGCAACGCCTACCAGGTGTTCGCCTCGGACCTCGAAGTGCGGCGCCCGGACGGCGAGTTGGTGGCGCTGGACACGGTGCGGCTGGAGCCCTCCGGGCCCGGCCGCGGGGTGGCGGGCCCGGCCGTGCTCGGCGGGCACGACGTGATGTCCAGCCTGTACGTGCTCAGCCCGCTCGCCCCGGCGGCGCGGATCGCCGACGTGCTGCACGAGGCGCTGGCGGGGCGCGGGCCGCTGTACGGGGTCAGCGTGCTGCCGCAGGACGGCGGCGCCTGGCTGCGGCTGCTCGACTCCGACAGCCGGGCCTGCGCGGCGGCGCTGCGGGCGGCCTGGGACGCGGTGCGGCGGCTGCTGATCGGGGTGCCGGCGCCGCAGCTGCGGAAGACCTGAGGGGGTGCGGCGCGGCGGGGGCCCTGGCGGCCAGGGTGGCCAGGGTGGCCAGGGTGGTCCTAGCGGCCCGGGTGGTCCGGGTGGTCCCGGTCGGCGAGGCGGGCGATCTGCCGGTGGCTGAGGTCCACCGTGCGGTTCATGTGCTTGACCAGGAAGGCGAGTTCGTCCTCGCTGTCCTCCGCGAAGATCGCCGCCCAGTCGCCGCCGAGGTCGCGCCACACCGCCCCGAAGCGCTCCAGCGCGTCGGGGAGGACGGCGACCAGCACCCGGCGGCGGTCCGCCTCGTCCCGCTGCCGGGCGACCAGCCCGGCCTTCTCCAGCCGGTCGACCAGCCGGGTCGCCGAGCCACTGGTGAGCCCGGTCAGCTCGGCGATCCGGCCGGTGGTCACCGGGCCGTCCTCCAGGGTGAGCAGGTTGAGGCACTGGACGTCGGTCGGGTGCATGCCGAGGTGGTCGGCGACGGCCTGGTTGAACAGCACGTAGGAGGCCAGGTAGCGGCGTGAGACCGGCCAGAGCCGGGCCATCAGTTCGTCGCGGGAGGGCGTCATGGGGTCAGGGTAACCGGCGGCCCGATTAAAAGTTGCGCGACGCAGAGATTTCTTCCTATGTTGTCTGCATGACGCAGACAACTGTCCGACTCCCCGTCGCCGTGACGGGCGCCACCGGCGCCCAGGGCGGCGCCGTCGCCCGCGCCCTGCTCCGGGACGGCCGCCCGGTCCGGGCCCTCACCCGCACCACCGACTCCCCGGCCGCCCGTGAACTCGCCGCCCTCGGCGCCAAGTTGGTGCGGGCCGACTTCGACGACCCGGCCTCGCTGGGCGCCGCCCTGGCGGGCGCCGGCGCCCTGTTCGCGATGTCCACGCCGTTCGGGACGGACCCGGACACCGAGGTCCGCCAGGGCACCGCCCTGCTCGACGCCGCCGCCGCGGCCGGCGTCCGGCACGTCGTCCTCACTTCCGCCACCAACGCCGACCGCTCCACCGGCATCCCGCACTTCGACTCCAAGCAGCGCCTCGAACAGCACCTCGCCGGCCTCGACCTGCCCTGGACCGTCCTCGGCCCGGCCGTGTTCCTGGACAACTACGCCGGCGACTGGACCCTCGACTCCCTGCGCCGGGGCGTCCTCCACCTCCCGATGCCCGCCGCCACCCCCTTCCCGGTGATCGCCGTCGAGACCATCGGCGCCTTCGCCGCCCACGTCCTGGCCCACCCGGAGGGGCACGCCGGGCAGCGCATCGACATCGCCTCCCAGTGGTGCACCGGCGACCGGATCGCCGCCGCCATCGCCGCCGCGAGCGGGCGCCCGATCCGCTGCGAGGAGGTGCCGCTGTCCGTCGTCGAGACCTACTCCGCCGATCTCGCCGCGATGTTCCGCTACTTCCAGGAGACCGGCCTCGACCTCGACACCGAGGCCCTGCACGCGGCCCACCCCGCCGTCGAGTGGCGCACCCTGGAGGACTGGGCCGCCGGGCAGCCCTGGGACCTGTGAGCCGCGCCGTCGCGCCGCGCGGGGTCGGGGCCTCCGGGGCGTCCGGGGTGCCGGGCGGTGTCACGGATGACGGACCTCCCCCCTACGATGACCGTCATGGATTCTGGGGGGCCGGGGCTCCAACTCATCGACGGGCGCTTCGAACTGGTGGAGCGTCTGGGCGGCGGAGGCATGGGTCTGGTGTGGCGGGCGCGCGACACCGTCCTGCAACGTGAGGTGGCGCTGAAGGAGGTGCGCCCGCCGGATCCGGCCGACCTCGCGGGGGACCCGGGGGCGGCGGCGGTGCTGCGCGAACGCGTGCTGCGCGAGGCCCGTTCGCTGGCGCGGCTCAACCACCCGCACGTGGCGACGATCCACCACATCGTCGACCGGCCCGAGTACCCGCACCCCTGGCTGGTGATGGAGCTGGTGACCGGCGGCTCCCTGCACGACCGCCTCGCCCGCGGCCCGATGTCGCCGCTGGAGGCGGCCCGGCTCGGCCGCGGCGTGCTCTCCGCGCTGAGCGCCGCGCACGCGGCCGGCATCCAGCACCGGGACGTGAAGCCCGGCAACGTCCTGCTGCGCCCGGACGGCAGTCCGGTCCTCACCGACTTCGGCATCGCCGCGCTCGCGGAGTCGCCCAGCCTGACCACCACCGGCGCCCTGATCGGCTCGCCCGAGTACATCGCCCCCGAACGCGTCCGCGGCGAGGAGGGCAACCCGGCCTCGGACCTGTGGTCGCTGGGGATGATGCTCTTCGTCGCGGTCGAGGGCTACCACCCGCTGCGGCGCGGCACCAGCCTCGCCACCCTGGCCGCCGTGCTGGACGAGCCGGTCCCGCCGCCGGTGCGCTCCGGGCCGCTGGGCCCGGTGCTCGCCGCCCTGCTGGTGCGCGACACGGCCGCCCGCCCCGACGCCTGGCTGCTCGACCGGCAGCTGACCGAGGCCGAGCACGCGTCGGCGGCCGCGGGGGAGGCCGGCACGGTCGGGACGGTGCGGCTCCAGCCCTCGGCCGGCGCCGTCCCGCCGCAGGCCACCGAGTGGGTCACCGGTCACTCCGCCGGGTACCCGACGGGGTACCCCGGTGGCCCGACCGCCGGGCACCCCGCCGGTCCGGGCGCCGGGTACCCCACCGGTGCGACGGCCGGGTACCCCACCGGTGCGACGGCCGGGTACCCCACCGGTGCGACGGCCGGGTACCCCGCTGGTCCGGGCGCCGGGTACCCGACGGGGTATCCCACCGGGTATCCCACCGGACCCACCGGCGGGTACCCGACCGGGTATCCCACCGGTGCGTCCACCGGTCCGACCTTCGGCCCGCCGCAGCCCCCCGGCCCGCAGCCGAGCGACGCGAGCCCCCGCCCGGGCCGGAGGCGCGGCGTGCTGCGGTCCGGTTACCTGCTCCTGGTGCCGGTGCTGACGCTGTCCGTCGTCTACGGCATCCAGTACTTCGCGGCCAAGGGCACCGCCGGCATCCCCGGCAGCGACGCACCGGCGGCCTACCCGGGACTGCTCACGCCCGCCGGCGTCCGCGGCGCGATCCAGGCCATGAACCAGAAGACCGGCAACCGTCCCGTCCTGGAGTTCACGCTCCAACAGGACTCCGGGGGCGTCGTCGTCGCGACCACCGCGAACCCGAACCTCTACGACTCCTTCGACTACCGCGACGGCCGGACCACCCAGGGCCCGCGCTCCGGCAGCGTGGCCTTCGGCGAGAAGCCGGTGGACCTCCAGGCGGTCAACTGGGACGCCCTCCCGGCCCTGTTGCAGCGGGCCGACACCGAACTCGGCATCGCCCACCCGACCACCCACCACATCGCCGTGCACAACGCCCCGGGGATGGGCGACACCGGGCCGACCCTCCTGGTCTACGTCGGGGACTCCTACGGCAGCGCCTACCTGCGGGCGGACGCCAGCGGCACCGTCACGAAGACCTATCCGCGCACCTGACGGGCCGCCGTCACCCGGGCCGGCGGCCCAGCCGCTCCACGAACCTGCGCTGCCACGGCGTCTCCACCGCGTGCCGGCTGTAGTGCTGCCGGACGTAGCCGACCGCCTCCGCCGCCGGGACACCGTCCAGCACCGCGATGCAGGCGAGCGCGGTGCCGGTGCGGCCCCGGCCGCCCGCGCAGGCGAGTTCGACCCGCTCGTCCGCGCAGCGCTCCCAGGCCTCGCGAAAGGCGTCGGCCGCGTCCGCGCGGTCGGCGGGCAGCCGGAAGTCCGGCCAGCGCACCCAGCGGCTCGGCCACGGGAGCGGCTTCGGCGCGCGGTCGAGCAGGTAGACGCCGAAGTCCGGCCGGGGGCCGGGCGGCAGCGGCCGGCGCACGCCGCGGCCGCGCAGCAGCCGCCCGGAGGGCAACCGCAGCACGCCGGGGGCCGCAGGATCCCAGGTGACGGGCGCGGCTTCGGGTGCGGAGTCAGGGCGGTCGCTCATCCCGCCTCCTCAGGGGCCCGGGTGCCCGACGAGCTCCAGGCTGCGCTCCCACAGTGCGGCCCGGGCCCGCAGGTCGTAGGCCTGGCGGTGGGCGCGGGCCTCGCGCAGCCGGTCGTAGTAGCGGCCGGTGACACCGGCGAGGGCAGGGTCGGTGACCAGCCGGTGGGTGGCGGTGACGCCGTCCTCCAGGCTGTCGATGCTGTGGCCGATCTCCTGGAGCACCATCTTGGTGGGCATGTACGTCGACGGGTGGAGGCTGTTGACGGTCACCTCGGCGGCGGGCACCCGGGCGGCCAGTTCGAAGCCACAGGCGATCTGGGCGAGCTTGCTGCGGCAGTACGCGCTGGTCCCGCTGTAGTCGCGCTCCAGCATCAGGTCGTCGAAGTCGACCTCCTCCTGCCCGGCGGAGGCGACGTTGACGATCCGGGCGGGCGCCCGTACGGCGGTGGAGGCGGTGGCGGATGAGCTCGCGCGCAGCAGCGGCAGCAGTTCCAGGCCGAGCAGCAGGCCGGCCAAGTGGTTGACGGCGAAGCGCAGTTCGTACCCGTCGGCGCTGGTGCGGCGGGTCCGCCCGTCCGGTTCGCCGGCGCCGACGCCCGCGTTGTTCACCAGGACGTCGAGCCGGTCGGTGGTGCCGCGGACCTCGGCGGCGAGGGCGCGGACCTGGTCGAGGTCGGCCAGGTCGGCGCGCAGGGTGGCGGGCCGGTCCAGGCCGTGGGCCGCGGCGATCTCCCCGGCGGTGCGGTCCAGCCTGCCCTTGTCGCGGCCGTGCAGCAGGACGGTGGCGCCCTCGGCGGCGAGGCGGTGCGCGAGGGCGCGGCCGAGGCCGTCGGTGGAGCCGGTGACGAGGACGGTCCGCGGTGGGGTGGGCCGGGTCATCGGGACTCCTGGGGCCGGAGGGGAGGGGCGGAACCGGTTCAGGATGCCACGTGCAGCCGGGCGGCGCCGGGCATTCCGGCCCGGTGCGCGAGGGCCGCCGCCTCGCCGCGCGAGCTGACGCCCAACTTGGCCAGGATGTTGGCGACATGGAACTTCACCGTGGACTCGCTGATGTGCAGCGCCTCGGCGATGTCCCGGTTGCGGCGGCCCTGGGCCAACTGGTCGAGCACCTCCAGTTCGCGCGGCTGCAAGCCGTCCAGGGGGTCGGTGGCGGCGATCGGCGCGGGCAGGCCGAGCGGCAGGTCGACGGTCACGGTGGTCCCCCAGCCGGGGACGGACTCGATGCCGTACCGGCCGCCGAGCGCGGCGATCCGGTCGGCGGTGCGGTGGACGGCCAGGGCGTCCGCGGCGAGCAGGCCGAGGCCGTCGTCGCGCACCACCGCGCGCAGCGCGCCGTCCGCCGTGAACTGCCAACTCACGTGCAGCCGGGCCGGCTTCTCCTGGTCCAGCATCAGCATCACGGCGACCCGGACGGCGTCCCGGGCGGTGTGCGCGGTGTCCGCCGGGACGGACCGGGCGGCGTCCGCCGGCGGCGCGAGGTCCAACCGGACCCGGGTGTGCCGCAGCAGCGGGCGCAGCTCCCGGGCGAGCCGGGCGAAGGCCGCGTCGGCGGGCTCCTCGCTGAGCGTGCGGTCCAGGTCGGCGGCGCGCCGCAGGTCGAGCAGGGCGGTGACGGCCAGTTCGGTGGCGGCCCGGCGGGCGGCGCCGTCGTCCAGGTCGGCCGAACGCAGCGGAGCCAGGATCGCGCTGAGCGTCGCACCGTGGGTGCCGGTGAACTCGGCGGTCGCCCGGGCGCGGGCTTCGGCGGCGGCACGGGAGACCGCCGCCACGGGGGGCGCGGCGTCGGTCGCGCGGTGGTCGGAGTGGGCGATCACCAGCTCGCACAACTGCTGGAGGACGGCGAGCGCGCCGGGCGCCACCGGCGCCGCGTCCGCCCGGACCAGCACCAGGAAGGCGCCCTTGCCGTCGCCCTGCTGGGCCGAGACCGCCACCACCGGCCGTACCCGGCCCGCGAGTTCGGCCTCGCCCTGCCAGGGCCGGCCGGTCGAGGTCGTCCCGGCGGCGCGCTCGGCCAGCCGGGCCAGCTCCAGGCCGCTGGTGCCGCCGGTCAGCTCGGGCGGGCCGTAGGCGAGCGTGGGGGAGTAGGTGCAGATGCCGCTGAGGTGGGCGATCGCGGTGTGCGGGACCAGGGTGCCGACCACCTCCGACAGCCGCGGCAGCACGTCGGGCCGGGGGGTGCGCAGCACCTCGACGGCCCGCGCCAGCGCGTCCTCGGGCCGGCCCCAGTGCTGCTGCCAGGTCTCGTCCACGTCCATGCCCTTCAGCCTAGTGCGGACGCCGACGGCGGCCACCCCTCCCTTCGGCCAGGTCGAACTGTCCGAACGACCGGCCGGAGCGGCGGCCCCGGCGACGCAGGATGGATCCGTCGGAACGACCGGTCCGGGGCGGTGCCCCGGACCGGTGCCGGGTCGAGTCCCGGACAACCCGGACCAGTCAAGGACGAAGGGCACCTCCCATGACCAAGGCGATCGCCTTCACCCAGTACGGCGGCGCGGACGTGCTGCGCCCGATCGAGATCGAACTGCCCGCCCCCGGAGCCGGCCAGGTGCGGGTCGCGGTGCGCGCGGTGGGCGTCAACCCGCTGGACCACAAGGTGCGCAGCGGCGCACTGCAGGGCCTCTTCCCGGTGGCCTTCCCCGCCGTGTCCGGCTACGAGGTCTCCGGCGTGGTCGAGGAGGTCGGCCCGGAGGTGACCGGCTTCGCGCCCGGCGACGAGGTGTTCGGCGCGCTGATGGGCGGCGGCTACGCCGAGCACGCGCTGCTGGACGTCACCCACCTGGCGCACAAGCCCGCCACGCTGAGCTGGGAGGAGGCCGCGGCGGTGCCGACCGCCGCCGAGACCGCCCAGCGGGTCCTCGCGGTCCTGGGCGCCCGGGCGGGCGAGACCCTGCTGGTGCACGGCGCGGCGGGCGGGGTCGGCACGCTGCTGCTCCAGTTCGCCCGGGCCCGCGGGATCACCGTGGTCGGCACCGCCGGCGAGGCGAACCAGGACTACCTGCGCGAACTCGGCGCGATCCCGGTGGTGTACGGCGAGGGCCTCGCCGAGCGGGTGCGGGCGGCCGCCCCGGGCGGGGTGGACCGGGCGCTGGACGCGGCCGGCCAGGGCGGGGTGCTGCCGCTGTCGATCGAGCTGACCGGCAGCGCGGAGCGGGTGGTGACGATCGCCGACATCGAGGGCGGCGAGCAGCACGGCGTGCGCTTCACCGGCGGCGCCGGCGGCGAGGAGATGCACCACCGGGCGGCCCTCGACGCCGCGCTCGCCCTGCACCGGGAGGGCACCCTGCGGCTGCCGCTGCACCGGGTGCTCCCGCTCGCGGAGGCGGCGGAGGCCCAGCGGCTCAGCGAGCTGGGCCACCTGCGGGGGAAGATCGTCCTCACGGTCTGACCCGGGGGCGCCGTGCCCGGCATCCGCTGCCGGGCATCAGGCACCAGGCATCAGGCACCAGGCGCCAGGGACCAGGCGCCGGGAGCCCGCTGCCGGGCACCCGCCGGTCACTGCGCGAACAGTTCGACCAGGGTCGACACCCCGTCCGCCCCGTGCCCCCGGTCGACGGCGCGCCGGGTGACCGCGAGCGCGGCGTCCAGGACGGAGGTGTCCAGGCCGCGGGCCCGGGCGGTGTGGGCGACGTGCGTCAGCCCGGCCGCCGCGGAGGCCACGCTGCTGCGGTCGCCCGGGTGGCGGCGCTCGTCCGCGCGTCGGGCGAAGTCCTCGATCAGCGGCCCCAGCAGGAGCGGCAACCCCTGGGCGTACGGGGCGAGTTCGGTGCCGCCGATGCCCTCGGCGCGGGCCAGTGCGAGGGCGTGGACCAGGCCGTGCGCGGTGGTCCAGAAGAGGTCCAGCAGGGCCGTGTCGAAGGCGGCGGCCCGCCCCGGATCGGTGCCGACGTGCCGCACGGTGCCGAGCGCCCGCAGGATCGGCTCGTGCGCGGCGAAGGCCTCGGCGTCGCCGCTCAGCAGGAGGGTGCCCTCGGGGCGGCCGATGGTCGGGGTGGGGGTGAGGACCGCCGCGTGGAGGGAGCGGTGGCCGACGGCCCGGGCCCGGACGGCGCCGGCCCGGGCGTCCGCCGGGGTGATCGAGGTGGCGTTGACGACGGTCCGCCCGCGCAGCGCCTCCCCGGCGGCGTCCAGCACGGCGTCGGCGGCGGCCCGGTCGCGGACGCAGAGCAGCACCAGCGGGGCGTCCGCCACCGCCGCGGCCGCGTCGGCGGCCACCCGCGCGCCCCGGGCGGGCAGGTCGTCCTCCCGGCCCGGGGTGCGGTTCCAGACGGTGACGGGGTGCCCGGCGGCCAGCAGGGCCCCGGCCAGCGCCCGACCCATCGGGCCCAGGCCGAGGACGGCAACCTCCGTGGTGGACAGCTGAGTTGAGGGGGGTGCGGAAGATCGTTCGGTCGTCATGGCGGTTACGCTAGACCTTCACGCCGACGGCAGGGTCAAGGCCGGAGGCCGACGGGACCGGTGGTCGCCGAGCGGCGGCGGCCCGCCATCCGGTGAGGGGAGAGTGCCGCAATGCGGATCGGAGAGCTGGCCCGGCGGACCGGGGTCACCCCGCGCGCCCTGCGCTACTACGAGGAACAGGGACTGCTCGCCCCCGAGCGCCGCCCCAGCGGCTACCGCGAGTACGGCGACCGGGACGTGGACACCGTCCACGGCATCCGCACCCTGCTCGCGGCCGGTCTCACCAGCGCCGTGATCGCCGAGATCCTCCCGGGCCTGCCGCTCCCCGGGCGGCGGCGGCCCGGCCCGACCTGCCCGGAGCTGCTCGCCGTGCTGGCCCGCGAGCGGGCCCGGATCACCCGGCAACTGGACGAGCTGGAGGCCTCCCGGGCGCTGCTGGACGCGGTCATGGGGGCGGACGCGCCGAGCGAGGTGATCCGCACGCCCGGGAGGTGACCCGCCCGCCGAGCGAGGTGATCTGTCCGCCCGGGAGGCCGCGCGGCGACGGGATAAACGGGTGGCGGGCGCCCGCGCGCCCGTGTTGAGGTGGGCGGATGGATTCTGATCATGTACTCGCCCTGTTCGACCAGCGGATCCGGCGCGACGCGCGGCCGGACGGCCCCGGCGTCCGCGTCGAGCGGGACGGCGCCGTGGTGCGCCAGGTCGGCGGGGCACACGCCTGGAACGGCGTCCTCTGGTCGGGCCTGGACGAGGCCGGGGCGGACGCCGCGATCGCCGCGCAGGTCGCCCACTTCGCCGGGCTGGGCCTGGAGTTCGAGTGGAAGGCCTACTCCCACGACCGCCCCGCCGACCTCGGCCGCCGGCTGCTCGCGGCCGGTTTCACCGCCGAGCCGGACGAGGCGCTGATGATCGCCCGGATCGACGAGCTGCCCACCGACGCCGTCCTGCCCGAGGGCGTCCGGCTGGAGCCGGTCACCGACCCGGCCGGGGTGGAGCTCATGGTGGAGGCCCACGAACTCGCCTTCGGCACCGAGATGCCCGTGCTGCGCGAGCGGCTGCTCGACCACCTCCGGCACGGCTCGGAGACGCTGAGCATGTTCGTCGCGATGGCCGGCGACCGGCCGGTGAGCTCCGCCCGGACGGAGCTGACCCCGGGCACCGGCTTCGCCGGCCTGTGGGGCGGCGGCACCGTGCCCGGCTGGCGCGGTCGGGGCATCTACCGGGCCCTGGTCGCCCACCGGGCCCGTCAGGCCGCCGCGCTCGGCTACGAGTACCTCCAGGTCGACGCGAGCGACCAGAGCCGCCCGATCCTGGAGCGACTCGGCTTCGCCCGGCTGAGCACCACCACGCCGTACGTGTACACGCCGTAGCGCGGCGGTCGCGGCGCGGGCCGAGGGGCGGCCCGCGCGGCCCGTCGGCCCGCTGCTCACCGCAGCCGCTCGACCACCACCATCGCCGCGTCGTCGTCCAGCCGTCGGCCGACGTGGGCCAGCAGGTCGCGGCGCAGGCGGTGCAGCAGCGCGCCGGGCCGTTCGCCCTGCCAGGCGGTGACCCGTTCGGTGAGCGGGTAGAAGCGGCGCTGGGAGTCCCGGGCCTCGATCACGCCGTCGGTGTAGATCAGCAGCCGGTCGCCGGGGCGGAACGGGAAGGTCTGCACCTCGTAGCCGACCGGCGCGAGCTCGCCCAGGCCGAGCGGTGGCGCGGGGTTGCGGGTGGTCAGGGTGGTGAGGCCCTCGGGGCGCAGCAGCAGTGGGGGCGGGTGGCCGCAGTCGATCAGGTGGACGTGCGCGCCGTCGTCGGGGATGTCGAGCAGGACGGCGGTGATGAAGGACTCGCCGCCCTCGTCCGGCGCGCCCCCGGGCGGGTCCGGGTGCCGGGAGCGCTCGGCCTGGCGGGCCTGGGCCAGCTGGGCGAGGTCCCAGCAGACGCTGCCGTCCAGGTAGGCGGCGAGGTCCGGCAGGTCGGCGTGCAGGTGGGCGGCGGCGCGGAAGGCGCCGAGCAGCAGGGCGGCGTCGCCGAGCGAGGACAGCCCCTTCCCGCGGACGTCGCCGACCAGCAGCCGGGTGCCGTTGGTGGTGCGGGCGGCCGCGTACAGGTCGCCGCCGACCTGCGCCTCGGCCTCGGCGGCGAGGTAGACGGAGGCCAGGTGCAGCGGCCCGATCCGCTCCGGCAGCGGGCGCAGCAGCACCCGCTGGGCGGCCTCGGAGACCGAGCGCACCCGGGCCAGTTCGCGTTCGTGCCGGTCGCGCAGCACCCGCAGGCCGACGATCAGCACCGAGACGATCAGCTGGGCGCTGAGCTGGGTCTCGATGTTGGCGCTGGTCAGGCCGTCCCGGACGGCGCCGATGAAGGTGAGCGCGCCGAGGGCGAGCAGGGCGACCCCGGCGGTGGCCCGGGGCCCGGCGACGGAGGCGGTGAGGGCGGGGGCGACGATCAGCAGCGGCCCGAGGTGGATCTGCGGCGGCGAGACGATGTCGACGACGGTGATCACGACGATCAGTGCGAGCGGCAGCGCCGTCATCACTCGGCGGTCGGGCCGCCAGGAGCGGCGGCGGGCGCGCGGACGGGGCTCATCGGGACGCTGCCGGAGGGGCACCTCTCCTCTGTACACCGTGGGAGCGGTGGGGCGCACCCCGGGCGGTGGAGCCCGGGGCGGCGGCTGGTCCGGCGACGGGGCGGGGTCCGGCCGCAGGGCCGCGGTCGGGGCCGGTCAGCCTTCCTCGCCGTAGCGGGCCAGGTACGCGGCGAAGCGGGCGACGTCCTCGTCGGACCAGTCGGTGAAACGGGCGGTGAAGGACAGCCGGCGCTGCTCGTTGGCGTCCCGCAGCAGGGTGAGCCCGGCCTCGGTGGCGCGCAGGATCTGGCCGCGCTGGTCGTCCGGGTCGGCCTCGCGGCGCAGCAGGCCGAGCTTCTCCAGGGCGGTGACCTGGCGGCTGACGGTGGACTTGTCGAGCATGAAGTGCGCGGCCACGTCGGCGGCCCGGCAGCCGCCGCGCTCGGTGATCAGGTCGAGGATGCTGTAGGTGACCAGGGAGAGGTCGGGGTGCAGCTGGGAGGCCTTGTGCCGGGCACGGCGGGCGAAGGCGGTCAGCTCGCGCTGGATGGTGTCGATGGACGACTTGCGGCCGGGCACGGCGTTCCTACCTCCTGGAGATTTGTTGCACTATACAACGGATTCGCCCGGAGTCGTGCGCGGCGCGACCGCCCCGCCCGTGCCGTCGGCCGCCGATCCCCCCGCGCCCGCGCCCGCGTCACCGCCCGGGCCGCCGGTCGGGGCGTCACTCGGGTCGCCGTCCGTCGTCCGCCTCCGCCCGTCCTGCCAGGCACGGGCGGCCGCGATCCGGCTGGTCGCACTCGGGTGAGTGGCGAACAGTAGCTCAAGCACCCGCGGCGGGTCGACATCCGAGACGTTCACCACCGCCAGTCTGCGTTGCATCGCCACGAACTGCTCGGCGTCCCCGGTCAGTTCGAGTGCGTGCCGATCCGCCCTGGCCTCGATCCGGCGGCTCACCGCGCACTGCGCCGGTCCGGACAGGGCGCCGATCAGCGCCGCGAGCGCGGCCAGCAGCGGCAGTGCCCGGGGGTCGGAGGCGTCCACCGCCCCGGCGGCCGACAGCAGCGGGTGCCAGTCGGCCAGCAGGCCCAGCACGGCCACCGCCCCGGCGGCCCCCAGCGCGCCGAGCGCCGTCCCGACCGGCACGTCCCGGTGCTTGACGTGCCCCAGCTCGTGCGCCACCACCAGCTCCACCTCGCGCGGCTCGGCGGCCGACAGCAGCGTGTCGTACGCGACGATCCGACGGGTCGCGCCCAGGCCGGAGACGTAGGCGTTCAGTGCGGTGGTCCGCCGGGAGGCGTCCGCCACCAGGACGTCCCGGACCGCCACGCCGTCCCGCTCGGCCAGCGCCAGCAGCGCGGTGCGCAGCCCGCCCGGGGGCATCGGGGCGAAGCGGTTGAACACCGGCTCGATCAGCAGCGGGTGGAGGAACGACAGCGCGGCCGTCAGCAGCGCCGCGGCCCCCGCCGCCGGGAGCCACCAGTACCGCGGCGACCAGGCGGTCAGCGCGAACAGGCCCAGCACGAGCGGGAGGACCAGCACCAGGGTGAGCGCCAGCGAGCGCACGGCGTCCGCCGCCCAGCCGGCCCAGCCCTGGGTCACCAGCCCGTACCGGGCCCGCACGGTGCGCGCCCCGGCGCCGAAGGGCAACTGAAGAGCCTGGCCGAGCAGCACCAGGGCGGCCGCCCCGGCGAGCACCTCGGCCGTCCGGGAGCCGCCGAACCAGCGGCCGCTGGCGGTCACCAGTGCGGCGCCCGCCGGGGTCAGGCCGAGCACCAGGGGCAGGGCCAGGCCCGCCAGCCGGCCGCCCAGCGCCCACGGCAGCTGGGCGCGGCGCAGCGCTCGGCCGCGGGCGCGCTCGGCGGGGGAGAAGTCGGGCGCGGCGGGGCCGGCGGGGCCCACGGGTTCGGGCTCGGGCGGATCGGCGGCGGCGTTCATCGGCGGGGCTGGCTCCGGTGGGGTCGGGGGTGGTTCCAGCATGTCCTACCGCACGGTGCGGGCGCTCACCCGTCGCGTCCGCCCGGCGGTTCCCCGCCCGCCCGTGCCGGCCCGCTCCCGGTCCGCCCCCGTCACCCGTCCGCCGGTCCGGTGGCCCCGTGGACACCGGCGCGCAACAGCTGGTGGCCGAGGTCGACCAGGGCGCGCCCGACCGCGAACCCGTCGCCGACCGCCGGGGCCGGGGCGTCGCGGGGACTGCGGCGGGCCAGGGCGTCGCTGTGCAGGACCACTCCGTCGGCGTCCAGCACCGCGTGCACCCGGGTGGTGGACCCGTCCTCGACCACGTGCAGGCCGAGCTGCCACTCCTTGGTGCGCACAGCACCCGGGGCCGTCTCCGCCGTCTCCTGCCGCTGCTCCCCGCCGCCCGCGGTGGCGGTGCCGTCCGCCCGGACGATCACCACCGGGCAGACCCCGTGGACCGCACAGCGGGTGGACACCGAGCCGAGCAGCGTCCGGGCGAAGGCGCCCCGGCCGCGGCTGCCGAGCACCAGCAGGTCCGCCTGCTCGGCGGCCCCCAGCAGCACCTCGGCGGCGTGCCCCGGCACCAGGCTCTCCCGGACCTCCACCGGGCGCCGCGGGCCGACGACCTCGTCGACCTCGGCCGTCAGCGTGCGGCGGGCGGCCCGTTCGAAGCCCTCGTCCACCACCGGCGCGAACCAGCCGTACAGCGAGGGGTACTCCCAGGCCGCCACCGCGTGCACCGTCGCCCCGGTGAGGGCCGCCTGGCCGACCGCCCAGCGCAGCGCCGCCTTCGACGGCGCCGACCCGTCGATCCGACCACGATCCGGCGCTCCCGGCCGCCGGTCACCGGTCGAATGCCGGCCATCACGCACCTCCTGCGGTATCCGGGCCCGCCGGCGCAGCCCGCCCGCGGCCTCCCCCTCCACGCTGCGCGCCGTCCGGGCCGGGCGCCAGGGACGCGGCGGCCAGGTCGGCCGGGGGACCGGGACGGGCGGGCCCGCCGGGGCGGGCTGGTGCGGCGGGACGGGCGGGTGCGGTGGGCCGGGCGGGCGCGGTGGGATGGTGGGCCCGCCCTGCGCCTTCGTGTCCGGAACGTTGTGGGCAAGGGCTCAAACCGTGGTGATTCCGTGGCATAGGCTGACCGCTCTTGCATCGACTTCGGGGGGAACCACTCATGCGCCGTGCCGCGGCCGCCGTCGCCGTGCTCGTCGGGCTGACCGGCGTCGCCGCCTGCGGGCCGGACGACCCGGGGCCCGCCGCGGCACCGACCGCCCCGGCCGCCGCGTCCTCCGCCCCCGCCGGGGCCGGCTCCGGCACCGCCCCGGCGGCCGCCCCCACCAAGGGCGGCCCGCCCCGCCCGGACGGCACCATCACCGTCGCCTTCGCCGGGGACGTCCACTTCGAGGGCCGCACCCAGTCCCGGCTGTCCGTCCAGCCGCCCGAGCCGGCCCTCGGCCCGATCTCCCGCACCCTCGCGGACGCCGACCTGTCGGTGCTCAACCTGGAGACCGCGATCACCGGGCGCGGCGCACCCGAGCCGAAGACCTACACCTTCCGCACCACGCCCAAGGCGCTGTCCGTCCTCAAGGACTCCGGCGTCGACGTCGTCTCGATGGCCAACAACCACGCCGTCGACTTCGGCGCCGACGGCCTCACCGACACCCTGGCCGCCAAGGACTCCTCACCCGTCCCGGTGGTCGGCGTCGGGCACAACGCCAAGGAGGCGTACGCCCCGTACGTGACCACCGTGCGCGGGGTGAAGGTCGCCGTGGTCGCCGCCAGCCAGGTCGAGGACCTCACCAACCAGAAGTGGCGGGCCGGCGCCAACAAACCGGGCATCGCCTCGGCGCTGGACGTCCCCGCGCTCGTCTCGGCGGTGCAGGCGGCCAAGCAGCAGGCCCCGGTGGTGATCGTCTACCTGCACTGGGGCGAGGAGGGCAAGGCCTGCCCGACCGGCCCGCAGACCGCCGTCGCCAAGAAGCTCGCCGCGGTCGGCGCCTCCGCCGTGGTGGGCACCCACGCCCACACCATGGTCGGCTCGGGCATGCTCGGCAGCACCTACGTGGGGTACGGCTTCGGCAACTTCCTCTGGTACGGCACCTCCAACTACCCCTTCTCCAACGAGACCGGCGTCACCACCCTCACCCTCGCCGCCGACGGCAAGGTCACCGGCGAGGCCTTCGCCCCGGCCGCCATCGACGACAAGGGCATCCCCCAGCCCGTCACCGGCGCCGCCGCCGAAGCCGCCCTCAAGCGCCGCGACGGCCTGCGCGGCTGCGCCGGGCTCACCCCGCCCCCGGCGGCCCGCTGACCCGGCCGTACCATCAACCGGTGGGCGGACACGAGGAACTGACGACACGTCGACTCTCCCTGCGGCGTCCGACGGCCGAGGACGTCGACGCGATCCTGGCCGTCCACCGCGACCCGGCGGCCTGTCTGCACAACCCCTCGGACGCGCTCGACTCCCGCGCCGGGGCCGAGGAGCGGCTCGGCGCCTGGGACGCCCTGTGGCGGGCCCGCGGCTTCGGCTACTGGACGGTCCGGGCCCGTGCGCAGGGCGCCTCCCCGGTGCTCGGCTTCTGCGGCGTCAAGCCGATGGACCTCGCGGGCCGACCGGTCCTCAACCTCTTCTACCGCTTCGCCCCCGCCGCCTGGGGCCAGGGCTTCGCCGCCGAGGCCGCCCCGGCCGTCGTCGCCTGGTCCGCCGCACACGTCCCCGGCCTCCCGCTGATCGCCCGCATCCGCCCCGGGAACCTGCCCTCCCAGCGCGTCGCCCTCCGGGCCGGCCTGTGCCGCGCCGAGCACCTGGACGGGCCGGGCCACGACGGCTTCGACCTGATCTACGCGCACGGGCCTTCCGCGGAGGCCTGACGCCGCAGCGCTGCGCCCGGTCGGGCCGGGGCCGTCCGTCCCTCCGTCGGGGCGGGCGGCCCGCTTGCATCCGGGGCGAGTTGACGGATTGTCCATCGAACAGGGTATCGGCGTGGGCGAACCATTGTGTTAGGTTAGGCTTGCCTAATATTACTGGTCGGGGGGAGATCCGGACCTCCCCCTGACCAGGGGCGGTTGCCGCTGCCGGCATGCCGACGGCCCGTGACCCGCCGACCCCACAGTGCCGCACGCCCGTAGAACCGTCTTGCCCGGCAGACCCGTTCCAGACTGGAGAGACCACCGTGACCACGGTGCACCACGCCTCGCCGACCCCCACCGACGGCGGCCCCGATCGGACGGCCATCGGCGCGGCCAGCGGCCTGCTCGGCCAGTACCGGGCCGACGCCGACGAGGTGTTCTTCGCCTCGCCGACCCGCACCCTGCTCACCGCCGGGGTGCACGCCCGGGTGCCGCAGGACGACCGTCCGCTGACCGTCCGGGTCGCCGGGACGCTCGCCGAGGCGCAGCGGGCCGGGCTGCAACGGCCGCTGGTGGTCGGGGCGGTGGCCTTCGACCAGGCCGGCCGGGCCGAACTGGCCGTCCCCGCCGCCGTGCGGACGGCCGGGGCGCTGCGGGACGACCCGCTGGTCGCGCTGCCCGCGCCGCCGGCCGCGGCGGCCGGCTGGCAGGTCCGTCCGGTTCCGGCGCCGGAGGCGTACGGGGCGGGCGTCGCCGCGGCCGTCGAGCGGCTGCGCGCGGGGGAGTTGAGCAAGGTGGTGCTGGCCCGCACGCTGGAGCTGAGCAGCGACCGGCCGCTCGACCTGCCGGCCGTGCTCCAGCGACTGGCCCGGCGCGACCCGGGCGGCTACACCTTCGCCGTGCCCGCCGGCGGCGGCCGCACCCTGATCGGCGCCAGCCCCGAACTGCTGCTCTCCCGGCGGGGAACGGCCGTGCTGGCCAATCCGCTGGCCGGCTCGGTGCCGCGCAGCGAGGACCTCGGCGAGGACGTGCGGCGCGCCGCCGCGCTGCTGGAGTCGCCCAAGGACCTGCACGAGCACGCCGTCGTGGTGGACGCGATCCGCGCGGCGCTGGCGCCGTACTGCCGCACCCTGGACGTGCCGGAGCGGCCCACCCTGGTGCGGACCGCGGCGATGTGGCACCTGGCCACCACGATCAGCGGCGAGCTGGCCGATCCGGCCGTCTCCGCCCTGGAGTTGGCCTGCGCGCTGCACCCGACCCCGGCCGTCTGCGGCACCCCGACGGACGTCGCGCGCCGGGTGATCGGCGAGGTCGAGCCCTTCGACCGGGGCCTGTACACCGGCATGGTCGGCTGGAGCGACGCGACCGGCGACGGCGAATGGGTGGTGACCATCCGCTGCGCGGAGGCGGAGGGGCGGACGCTGCGGGTGTACGCGGGCGCCGGTGTGGTCGAGCAGTCCCGCCCGGAGGCCGAACTCGCGGAGACCAGCGCCAAGTTCCGCACCTTCCTGGACGCGGCGGGGGTGGCGCGGTGACCCCGCCGGGCGAAGCGCCGGACGGATCCACCCCGACCCCGGCCCTGGCCCGCACCGCCCTCCTGCTCCGGCGCCTCCCCGCCGAGGGCCTGCCGCTCCCGGCCTGAGGACCGACCGGTCCGGCCGGGCGCGCCCGCCGCCGCCCGGCCGGACCGGCACGGTCCGAGCCGCTACTGTCGTACGGTGGCCGGAGCACCGGAGGAGCGCACATGAATCCCGAGCACTACCGCCTTCTGGAAGAGGCCCGACGGGCCCTGCCGGACGGCTACAAGGTCGAGCTGTCCGGAGACGTCATCGTCATGCAGGCGTCGCCCTCCTCGATCCATCAGCTGAACCTGTCCATCGTGCAGCGCCAGTTCGAGGCGCACTGTCCGCCGGGCTACTTCGCGAGCGGGAACAGCGACCTCTCGTCGCCCGAGGTCGGTGCCGTCCGCAATCCCGACCTCACCTACCTGCCCGAGGACGTCATCGACCTGGAGGGGCACAGCATCCCCGCCGAGGTCGCGTTGATCGCGGTCGAGGTGGTGTCCCCCTCCAATCCCGACAACGACTGGACGGGCAAGGTCCGCGACTATCCGCGGATGGGATTTCCGCTCTACCTGATCGTCGACCCGCGTCAGAAGACGGTCACCCTCTTCTCCGAGCCGAACCGGGACCGCTACCACACCCGGAGCGAACGGGAGTTCGGGGAGACGATCCGCGTTCCCGAGCCGTTCGACTTCGACCTGGACCTCACGCGACTCGTCCCGTACCGGGACTGACGCTCCTTCCTCCGTTGGCGCTAACTTGGCGGGGCGGCGCCGCGCGGCGGCCGCCGTGGTACTGCATTGGGCTGACACCTTGCAGGCTGGCACCAGGATCCAGACCACCTCGGAGGCAACCTCATGACCGTTTCGCTCGCCGAGCTCACCGGGGACTACGTCCTCGACCCCACCCACTCCCGGATCGGCTTCGTGGCGCGGCACGCCATGGTGACGAAGGTCCGGGGCGCGTTCCACCAGTTCGAGGGCACTGCCCACCTGGACGGTGCCGACCCGGCCAAGTCGACCGGCCAGGTGGTGCTGAAGACCGAGAGCATCGACACCGGCGTCGAGCAGCGCGACCAGCACCTGCGGGCCAACGACTTCCTGGACGCCCCCAACTTCCCCGAGATCACCTTCCGCACCACCGCGATCGAGGCGAAGTCCGACACCGAGTACCGGGTCACCGGTGACCTCACCATCAAGGGCACCACCCGCCCGGTCGACATCGACTTCGAGTACACCGGCAACGCCGTCGACCCGTACGGCAACCTGCGGGTGGGCCTGGAGGGCTCGGTGACGATCAGCCGCAAGGAGTTCGGGGTGACCTGGAACGCGGCGCTGGAGGGCGGCGGCGTGCTGGTCGGCGACAAGATCGTGCTGGAGTTCGACATCTCGGCGATCAAGCAGAAGTAACCCGACCGGCCTGCGCGGGCCCCGGTCGCCGATGCGGCGGCCGGGGCCTCCGTCGTGCAGGCCCCGGGCCCACCGCATCGATCACCCGTTCGAGCGGTTTCAACTCCCGTACTCCCCACCGACCTCCCCCCGCCCGCCGGGTTGTCAGTGCCCCTCGCTACGTTCCTCGCATCGCTGGTCAGCAGGCTGACCGGAACGACGTTCCCCGGTGGGAGGAGTACGGCCGTGGCATGGGTGGAGACGGGCGCGGGAGGGTACCGCGTCGCGCTCGACGACGAGGGCAGGGTGGTGTGCCGCAACGCGGCGGGCCGCGATCTCAAGTCCCTTCCGGCGAAGCTCGGTGACGACCCGGTGGTCGCCCAGCTCAAACAGCTCGCCGAGTGGCTCGCCGCGCACGAGCGGCGCTGCCAGGAGGACGTCGAGCGGTGGATGGTGCGCTCGCTGCCGGTGCCCGCCGCCGTGCTCGCCGCCGTCTGGCCGGACGAGGCCTGGCGGGCCGTCCTGCGGGACGTCGTGGTCACCGGCGCGGACGGCGCCGTCGCGGGCTTCCTGCGCGACGCGGACGCCGAGCGCGGCCTCGGTCTGGTCGACCTGGACGGCGACACCGTGCGCCTCACCGACGGCGAGGTCCTGATACCCCACCCGGTGCTCCTCCCGGACCTCGAGGACCTGCGCGAGTTCGCCGTCGAACTCGGCGTCTCCCAGCGGGTCCAGCAGCTCTACCGCGAGGTCTGGCACCGGCCCGCGGAGCCGGCGCCCGGCACCGAGGTCACCGACCACGCGGGCGGCCGCTACCGCGAACTGCGCGAGCTGGTCGGGCGCTGCACCCGGCTCGGCGTCCGGGTCCGCGCCGGCTCGGCCGTGCAGCCGATCACCGAGGGCGGCCGCACCGTCGAGGCCCGGGTCTGGGTCGGCGACTACTACGACTACGACGCCTGCGAGACGGGCGCGCTGAGCTGGGCCGGCGCCGACGGCCGGGCCCTGCCGCTCGCCGAGGTCGGACCGGTCGCCTGGTCCGAGGGCATGAGGACGGCCGCCGCCCTGTACGCGGGCCGCACGATCGAAGGGGAGGACGACGCCGCATGACCACCAGCCCGACCACCACCACCGCTGCCGCGCAGCTCGACGCCGCCGCGCCCGAGGCGCTGCTCGACGCCGGCGCCGTGCTGCCGGCCGGCACCCTGCCCGGCGCCGGCCGCCCCGACAGCGCCGCCGACGTGCTGACCGCCCGCGGCTACACCCACCCCGCCCTCGACGGCCGCCGGATCGTCCGGCTGGTCCCCGGCGCCCTCGGCCGGGCCGAGGACCTCGCCGTCGAGTTCCTCGGCCTCACTCCCGACGCCGAGCCCGCCGAGGTCGGCCAGGTCCGCCAGGAGGCGCTCGGCTTCCCCGCCTGGGCGCTGGTCCACGACCCGGCCAACGGGCACCACGCGCTCGCCCTGGTCAAGGAGTTGGAGCGGCTGTCCCGGCAGGCCCGGTCCAAGCCCGGCGCCGCCAAGGACGGCTTCGACGAGCTCGCCACCCGGCTCGGCCGCGCCGTCCCGCACTTCCTGCCCACCTTCTGCGAGGAGGTCGGCCGGATCTTCCTCACCCACGGCAACCAGACCTACGCCGCCGCCTGGTTCGGCAAGGCCCGCGAGGCCGAGCGCACCCACAACCTCCCGGTCGACGAGGAGCGGCTGCGGGCCGTCTTCCTGGAGTTCGCGCTGGCCGGCGCGCTCACCGTCAAGTCCCTGCGCCAGTACGTCAAGGAGCTCGCCGGGCGGCTCGACCCGCTGACCTCCTGGCAGCGCTTCCGCCAGCTGTGCACCGAGCGCTCCGCGGCCGGCATGGCCCCGTACGCCGGGGTCGCCGAGGACGCCCGCTCGCTCCTCCGGGCCGCCGGGCTCGACCGGGCCGAGCACGAACAGGCCCTGCTCGCCGAGCTGTTGGCCTCCCCGGCGGTCAACCGGGCGCCCGGCGCGTTCTGGAAGTCCTGGCACGGCGCGCTGGTCGAGCTGGGCCGGCGGGACGCCGGGGTCCGCACCCGGCTGCTGGAACTGCTGCCCGACCCGGCCACCTCCGGCGCCGACTCCGCCCGGCACGACGCCGCCTGGCTGGAACTGCTCGCCGCCACCGGCGCCGAAGCGCTGCTCACCGGCCCGCGCGCCGAGGGCGCCGAGCCCGCCGCCGCCTGGCTCCAGCGCTGGTGCCACCACCTCGGGCGCGGCTGGGGCAACCGCCCCGATTCCCCCGCCACCGTCGCCCTGGCCGGCCGGATGGCCGAGCGGCTGCGCGCCGACGCCGTCCCGGTCGACCTGTTCACCGGCATCCGCGCCAGCCGCACCCGGATCGACCTGCTGGACGTCCTGCTGGCCGCGGGCGTCCCGGTCGCCGACCCCCGGCCCGGTCTGGCCGTCGACCTGCGCGAGTGGGTCGGCCTGAGCGGCCCCGACAGCGCTCCGCTCACCGCCGTCGCCGCCGACGAACGCTTCCGGCCGCTGCTGCGCCGCGCCGCCCCCGGCGCCTGGGAGACGGCCGTCAAGCACCGCGCCGCCGTCCTGCCCCTGCTGAACGAGCTGTTCCGGGAGTGGGCCGAGGAGCGCGCCGACGAACTCGACGCCGTCCGCGGCCTGGCCGGCGCCACCGACCTGGTCCGCTCGCTGAGCCTGCACCGCACCGCCGTCCGCACGGTCGCCCCGGCCGCCGCCGAGCGGATCGCCGCGCTCGACGTCACCGCACTGCTCACCCGCGCCCTCGGCGCCGGCATCCTGGACGAACTCGGCTGGCCCGCCCTGGAACAGGCGCTCGCGGCGCTCGCCGACCCGCCGGCCCCCGACGCCCTCCCCGACACCGCCCCGGGGCACCGCCCCCGGAACCTGAACGACCTGACCGTCGAGGACGCCTGGCCGTACCTCATCCTCGCCCGCCACGGCCGGGCCGTCGTGGTCGGCCCGGAGGGCGTCCTGCTGGAGCACACCCTGCGGGTGCCCGCACTGCCCGGCGTGCGCAACCGGCCCCGGCTGCGCCTGGTCGACGGCGAACTCCTGGTCGTCTGGTACGAGGGCAACCAGCAGAAGGCCTACTGGTCCGGCCGGCCGGACCAGACCTTCGAGCTGACCGGCCGCACCATCGCCGGCTACTACTACGGCGAGCGCCACCCGGACGAGACCTCCCTCCCGCTGCCCGGCGGCGGCCGCACCACCGGCGCCCGCCCGCTGCACCCCGGCGACACCCGGCTGCCCGAGGAGCACCCCGTCCTCGGCGACGGCACCGGCCACTGGACGGTGCGCCACACCCCGAACGGCACCCCCGTGCTGCGCGAACTCGACCCGGCCACCGGCACCCTGGGCCGGGCCGCCGAACCGCCCGTGATCGCCGCCACCGCCGCGGCCGGCGCGCTCGTCGTGGACAGCGTCCGGCTGCTGCCGATCCAGCCCGGCCTGGAGCACACCCCGCTCGGCACCGACGGCACCGTGCTCGGCAGCTGGGTCCGCCGCGACCCCGGCCGCGCCCTCACCACCTTCACCGCCGACGGACAGCGCATCGTGCTGCCGCTGAACGAACGCGACGACACCCACGTCCTCCCGGTCGGCCGGCTCGCCCTGCCCGGCACCCCGGGCCCGGTGGTCAGCCGCAACGACGAGTTCCTCGACCTCGCCCTGCCCGACCTCGCCGACCGCGCGGACCGCACCGCCGACCTGCGCTCCTGCCGCTCGGGCGAACTCGCCGCCGCCGGCACCGCGCTGATCCCGCCGTACGACCACTGGCACGCGCTGCGGCCCCGCGACGAGGCCGGCTCCCGGGTGCTGCGCGCCCTGACCGTCGACCAGGCCGCCCGGCTGATCGACCTCGCCTGGCCGGTCGACGCCGAGCCCGTCCCGGCGGACGAACAGCGCTGGCTGACGGTGCAGGGCGTCCGCCGCCCGCTCGCCCAGCGCGGTACGGCCCGCGACAGCCTGCCCGTCGAGGCGGTCGGTGCCGCCCTGCCCGGGATCACCCACCCCCTGCTGCTGGCCGGCGTCGCCGGGTTCGCCCGCACCGCCGCCGACCTGCTCGACCGGGTCGCCCGCTTCCTCCCGCAGCCGGAGGCCGAGCGGCCCACCAAGGCCGAGGCGGCCGAGTGGCGGCCCGACCACGGCCGCGACCACCAGGTGCGCGACGCCGTCAGCGCCGTCCTGCCCGGGACACCGGGCCTGGGCAACAGCTGGGGCAGCAGCGAGCAGTACTGGGTGCTCAACAACCTGCGCGCCGTCAGCGCCGCACTCGCCGCACCGGGCACCGCATCCGCCGCACCCGGCACATCCGACACCGTGTCCGGAACCGCGGCCGGCGACGGCTGGACCAGCTCGGGCACCGTCGCCCTGCGGGGCGGCGCCGCCCACAACGGGTGGCGGCACCTGCTCGGCCGGGTGGACGTCATCGCCCACGCCATCGCCCGCCCGCTCACCCCGGCCGAGCACCGTTCCACCCTGGTGCTGCTGCTCGGCGAGCTCACCAAGGGCCCGCTCGCCGACCGCGGCGCCACCCTGCGCCGGATCGTCCTCGCCGAGCAGGACGACCGCGCCAAGGGCCCGCGGGCCGAGGGCTACCGGGACGGCGAGGTCCTGCGGTGCGGCGACCGCACCGTGGTGATCCTCGACTGCCGCCACCAGGACGAGCACGGCACGGCGCACTGGCACGCCGTCGACCACGACCCGAGCGGCGCGTTCGGCCCCGTCGCCCACTTCACCACCCTGGAGGAACAGGGCACCGAGGAGCGGGTCACCACCGCCTGGACGGAGAAGTTCTGGCGGGTCGCCGCCCTGCGCGGCAGCGTCCCCTGGCAGCCCGCGCACGCCGAGGCGTTCTCCGCGCTCACCGGCATCGGCACCGCCCGCGCCACCCTGCTGCTCTGCCCGCCGCCCGAGCTGCTCTCCTGGGGCACCCCCAAGGTGCCCGCCGAACTCGGCCTCAAGACCGCGGAGGTGAAGGCCGCCCAGGACTGGCTGCGCGGGCACGACCACGACGCGATCGCCGACGTCTGGGGCGCCCTGCTGCCCACCGACGACCCCAAGCGGCTCTGGACGGAGGGCCCCGACGTCGCCGCCGGAGCCGCCGCCTGGACCAGGCACTTCGGCCGGCTCGTCACCCTTCCCGAGGACCTCCTGCACACCGTCCAGGGCGTGCCCGTCAGCCGGATCGAGGAGGTGCTCAACCCCGACCGGACGCCCTGGCTGAGCCGCACCACCAGCTTCCGGATGGTCGCCGGGGGCCGGGGCAACCCCCAGCTGGAGCCCGAGGACTCGAGCGCCGCTCCCGACAACAGCGCCTTCAGCGGCACGCTCGACGCGCTGCGCTGGCTCGCCTACCACCTGCCCGCCGACAGCCCGCTGCGCCCGGTGCTGCCGGTGACGGCCACCGCACTGCGCGAGCGGCTCGCCGACCCGGAGCTGCTGATCGCCACCGGCGCCTTCCGCACCCCCAAGGGCGCCCGGGTGTCCGCCGTGCTGCGCAGCCAGTTCGGCCTGCCGGCCGAAGGCGGCGCCGACCCGGACGGCCTGGTCCGCTGCGGCCCGGCGCTCGTCCTCACCCCCTACCACGCCGACTTCGAACAGGTCTGGCTGCGCCCGGCCGCCCTCACCGGCCCGGACGACCCGCTGGTGGAGCTGCTCCTCGGCCTGGGCGACGGCTACTGGGCGGCCGCCGAGCTCACCGCCGTACGGTCCGTGCTCAGCGGCGAGGCGGAGCGGCTGGTCGCCTCCGCCGGTGCCGTGCCGGTCACCGGCGACGGCCCGGCCTGGCTGCAGGACCCGCAACTCAGCGCCCCCGGGCTGGTCGCCGAAGCGGCCCGCACCCACGGCCTGGGCGAGGACGCCGCCGCGCTCTACCTCCAACTGCTCGCCCTGCCCGACCCGACCGACCGCAACACCGCCCGCTGGACGGGCTGGAAGCCCGCCCGGCTCAAGCGCGCCCGCGCCGAACTCGTCGCGGCCGGAACGGTGCTGGAGGCCAAGCGGGCCCGGGCCGGCCGCAGCCTCTTCCTGCCCGGCGGCTGGCAGGAGGCCAAGGCCCCCGCCCTCCCGGTGGAGACCTGGAAGGCCGCCCTGTACCAACTGCCCACCCACCGGCCGGCGCTGCCGGGCCTGCCGGTCCCCGAACTGTTCGCCCGCGCCTGGCAGCGCACGCTCGACGGCGACGCCCCCGGCTACGAAGAGCTCCAGACCAGCAAGCGCAGGAAGGCCCGCCGATGAGCACCACCGCCACCGTCCCGGAGACCCCGGACCGGCAGATCGTCCCGCCCGAGGAGAAGTACGCCGCCGAACTGGAGTTCCTGGCCGCCCACGACAGCGGCCCGCGCCCGCCCGGCTGGCACCTCACCCCGCGCGCCGTCGTCACCTTCGTCATGGGCAGCGGCGGCGAGAAGCTCAAGGCCGGGCGCCGCGCCCTCGCCATCGAGCCCAAGTTCGTCGGTGAGCGCGCCCTGGTCGAGCGCTGCGTCGTCACCCTCGCCGGGGAGCGCGGCCTGCTGCTCGTCGGCGAGCCCGGCACCGCCAAGTCGATGCTCTCCGAACTGCTCGCCGCCGCCGTCTGCGGCACCAGCGCGCTCACCGTCCAGGGCACCGCCGGCACCACCGAGGACCAGCTCAAGTACGGCTGGAACTACGCCCTGCTGCTCGCCAAGGGCCCCAGCCGCGAAGCCCTCGTCCCGTCGCCGGTGCTCACCGCGATGACCACCGGGGCGGTCGCCCGGGTCGAGGAGGTGACCCGCTGCCTGCCCGAGGTGCAGGACGCCCTGGTCTCGCTGCTCTCCGAACGCCGCATCGCCGTCCCCGAGTTGGCCGGCACCCCGGACGGTCAGCTGCACGCGGCCGCCGGGTTCACCCTGATCGCCACCGCCAACCTGCGGGACAAGGGCGTCAGCGAGATGTCCGCCGCCCTCAAGCGGCGGTTCAACTTCGAGACGGTCGGACCGATCGGCAGCCTCGCCGCCGAGGTCGAGCTGGTCCGCCGGCAGTCCACCACCGCCGTCGCCCGGGCCGGGGCCGGCTACGCCGTCGACGACGCCGTACTGGAGGCCCTGGTCACCGCTTTCCGGGACCTGCGCACCGGCCGGTCCACCGAGGGCTGGGAGGTCGAGCGCCCGTCCACGGTGATGAGCACCGCCGAAGCCGTCTCGGTCGCCACCGCCCTCGGCGTCACCGCCGCCTACCTGCCCGACGGCGGCGACCTCCTCGGCCGCCTCCCCGGCCAACTCCTCGGCGTCGTCCGCAAGGACGACCCGGCGGACGCCGCCCGGCTGCTCGGCTACTGGGACGGGCCGGTCCGCCGCCGTGCCGAACAGGGCGCCGCCACCTGGCGCACCCTGTGGGACCTCCGCGCGGCGCTGGAGGCCTGACGATGACGAGCAGCGCGGTGCAGCCGGGGGTCGCCACCGGCCCCGGCACCGAACCCGTCGGCGCCCCCGGCCCCGGTACCGCCCCCGGCCCCGTCAGCGCCTCCGGTCGCGACGCCGCCCCGGACGTGCGCGCCGAGACGGACCGGCTGGCCGGCTCCGGCACCGACCGGCCCGGGCCCTACCTGATCGGGGTGCGCCACCACGCGCCCTCCCTCAGCGCGGTCCTGCCCGCGCTGCTCGACACCGCCCGGCCGGAGGCCCTCCTGGTCGAACTGCCCGCCGAGTTCCAGCCCTGGCTCGACCGGCTCGCCGACGGGGCCACCGAGGCCCCGGTCGCGCTCGCCGCCGCCCCGGCGGGCGCCGCCGAGGACTCCGGCGGGCTCGCCTTCTACCCGTTCGCCGACTTCTCCCCGGAACTCGTCGCCCTGCGCTGGGCCCGGCGCAACGGCGTGGAGGCCATCGCCTGCGACCTCCCGCTCGCCCACCGCACGGCCGCCCCCCGCACCGCCGCCCACCGCACCGGTTCCGACGGCCCGGCAACCCCCGGCGTCGCCGACGCGCTGCGCCACCGCCTCACCGGCCGGGCCTCCGACGAGGACCTCTGGGACCGCCTGGTCGAGACCGCCGCCCCCGGCTCCACCCCGGAGGCCGTCCGGCGCGCCGCCCTGCTGGTCGGCTGGGCGCTGCGCCACGACGCGCAGACCGGCCCCGGCGTCGACCCGTACGACCTGCGCCGCGAAGCCTGGATGCGCGCCCGGATCCGGGACGCCTCCGCCACCGGGCGCCGGACCGCCGTGGTGGTCGGGTCCTTCCACGCCCCCGCCCTGCTCGACGGGCCGACGGATCCCGGGCAGCCGCCCGGCCCGGACGACCCGGGGCACGTGCTCTCGCTGATCCCGTACACCTACCCGCTGCTGGACGCCCGGTCCGGCTATCCCGCGGGCATCCGCGATCCGGAGTGGCAGCACACCGTCCTCGCCGCCGGCGGCGACCCGCGGCGCCTCGGCGAGGCGCTCACCACCACCGCCGTCCGGATCTGCGCCGCCCTGCGCGCCCAGGACCACCCCTCCGGCCCGGCCGACGCCCGGGAGATCGTCCGGCTCGCCGGGGACCTCGCCCGCCTGCGCGGCCACGCCGCCCCCGGCCGCGGTGAACTCGTCGAAGCCGTCCAGACCGTCCTCGCCCAGGGCGAACCCCTCGGCCGCGGCCGGGCCGTCGCCCGCGCCCTCGAACAGGTCCTGGTCGGTACCCGCACCGGCCGTCCCACCCCGGCCGCCCCGCGCAGCGGCCTCGCCCCCGCGGTCGAGGCCCTGCTCGCCGAGCTCGGCCTCCCCGGCCCCGCCGACCCGGGCCCGCGCGAACTGCGCCTCGACCCGCTGCGCAGCCCGCTCGACCGCCGCCGGGAGATCCTCTTCCACCGCCTCGCGGCCTGCGGCGTCCCCTACGCCGACCCGGTGGCCACCACCGGTCCGGGCGGCACCGAGACCCTCGGCACCCGTTGGCAGCTGCACTGGACCCCCGCCGTCGCCGCCCTGCTCACCGTCGCCGGCACCCGCGGTGTCACCCCCGCGCAAGCCGCCGAGGGCTTCCTCCGGGCCAGGCTCACCGAGGACCCGACCCCGCGCGAGGTGATCGACGGCCTCACCGCCGCCGCCTCCTGCGCCCTGCCCGCGCTCACCACCACCCGTCTCGCCCAGCTCACCGCCACCCTCCCCGCCGGCGCCACCCTCCCCGACCTGTTGGAGGCCCTCACCCTGCTCGACCGGCTGACCGCCGGTCACTTCCCGACCCCCGGGAACGGCCCGGAGGACCCGGCCGTCCCCGCTGCGGCCGCTTCCGCCGCTCCGTTCGAGGGTGCCGTGGAGGTGCTGACGGCGGCCGCCGTGCGACAGGTGGAGGGCCTGGGCGGGTCGGACGATCCGGCCGATGCGCGGGCGCTGGTGGAGTTGGCCCGGCGGGCGGACCGGCTGGGCGGGGTGCGGCTCGGGTACGTCCTGGCCGAACTCGCCGCGCGGGGGAGCCCGTTGGTGCGCGGTGCGGCCGGCGCGGTGCGGGTCCTGCTCGGGCAGGAGCCGGCGGAGGTGTTCGGCGGGCGGGCCGCGTCCTGGGTGGACGGGGCGACGGACGTGCGGGCACGACAGGTGCTCGGGCGTTTGCTGGTCGGGGTGCTGACGGCGGCCGAGGGGCTGTTCGACAGCGCTCCCGAGGCGCTGGAACCGCTGCTGGAGCGGGTCGGGTCGCTGCCGGACACCGGTTTCCTGGACCGGCTGCCGGCCCTGCGCGGCGGCTTCGACACGCTCAGTCCGGCCGCCCGCGACCGGCTGCTCGCACTGGTCGAGGAGCGGCTGGGAGCCCGGCTCACCGCGCTGCCGGAGCAGACCGACCCGGCGCTGGTGGCCCGTTGGGTGCGCGCGGACCTGGCGGCCCGCCGGGGGCTGGCCGGTCGCGGCCTGCTGCCGCCCGCCGCCCCGCAGGCCGACCGCCCGCCCGTCCCGGCTCCCGCCGGCCGGCTGCCGGGCCCCGGCACCGCTCCCGGGCACGCCCTCGGCTCCGCCGAACGCTGGCGGCTGCTGCTGGGCCGCCCGGGAGCGGGCGGCCTGACCGGTCGGGGCGCCCGACTCGCCACCGCCCTGGACGAGTTGTACGGCACCGGGCACGGCGAGGGATCCGGCCCCGGGCTGGACGACAGGGGCGGCCGGGGCGGGGGCCGTGAGGCGCCCTTCCCCGGGGTGCGCGAGTGGGCCGAGGAGTTGGAGGCGCTGTTCGGCCCGGGGCTGCGCGAGGAGGTCCTGGCGACCGCGGTCGCCCACGGCCGGACGGACGTCCTGGAGGCGATCGACCCGTCCGCCGTCCGCCCCTCCGTCGAGCTGCTGCGCATGGTGCTGGACCACGCGGGCGGCCTGCCGGAGGCCCGGGTGGCCGGGCTGCGCCCGCTGGTGCGGCGGCTGGTGGACGAGCTGAGCCGGGAGCTGGCGACCAGGCTGCGCCCGGCACTGACCGGGATCAGCGTGCCGCGGCCGTCCCGGCGCCCGGGGGCCGGGCTGGACCTGCACCGGACCATCCGGGCCAACCTGGCCACCGCCCGGCCCGGACCGGACGGCGAGGGCACCGTGATCGTGCCGGAGCGCCCGGTGTTCCGGACCAGGGCGCGGCAGGCCAACGACTGGCGGCTGATCCTGGTGGTGGACGTGTCCGGGTCGATGGAGGCGTCCACGGTCTGGGCGGCGCTGACCGCCTCGATCCTGGCCGGGGTGCCCTCGCTGAGCACCCACTTCGTCGCCTTCTCCACCGAGGTGCTCGACCTGACGGAACGGGTGGCGGATCCGCTGAGCCTGCTGCTGGAGGTGCGGGTCGGCGGCGGCACCAGCATCGCGACGGGGCTGCGCTACGCACGGGAGCTGGTGACGGTGCCGTCCCGGACACTGATCGCGGTGGTCAGCGACTTCGAGGAGGGCGGCCCGGTGAACGGGCTGCTCGCCGAGACCCGGGCGCTGGTGGACTCCGGCGTGCACCTGCTCGGCTGCGCGGCGCTGGACGACACCGGGACGGCCCGGTACTCGAAGGCGGTCGCGGGCCGGCTGGTCGCGGCCGGCATGCCCGTGGCGGCACTGAGCCCGATGGAACTGGCCCGCTGGGTGGGGGAGAAGGTGCGATGAGCGTGACGACGTCGGAGAGCGACTGGCCGGGCGTCCGGCCCGAGGTGGTCGCCGAGGTGGTGTCCGGGCTGAGTGCCCGCCTGCAGAAGCGGCTGGACGGTGCGGCGGCGAAGCTGGCGCAGCGGCCGGTGAGCCGGGTCGGCGGGGAATGGCGGGTGCAGGTGGACGAGGAGGCCCTGCTCGTCCTGCACGCCCCCGACGGGGTGGTGGTCGGCCCGGACGACGTCCGGTGCGGCTGCCTGCTGGCGCCGGCCTGCGTGCACCGCGCCGCGGCGGTCTCCCTCTGCCCGTTGGCCGAGGCACCGGAGGCCGCGGACACCGACCCTGCGGTGGATGCCGCAGGTGCCGGGAACGTTGCGGGTACCTCCGCGGCGATCGGCGCCGTCGAGGCGGGCGGCGGAGCCGGGGCGAGCGGTACGGCTCCCGCACCCGCCGCTCCCACCGCCGCACCCCCCGCCGCCCTCACCCCGGCCGAACTCGCCGCCGCCCGCCCGCTCCACCGGGCCGCCTGCGCGCTGCTGGCCGCCGGGGTGAGCGGGGCGGGTGCCGTCGCCCAGGCCGAACTGCTGCGCGCCGCCCACCGGGCCCGGGTGGCGGGGCTGTACCGACCGGCCGCGGCGGCGGTCGCCGTGGTGACCAGGATCCGGTCGGCGCGCTCCGGTGCGCCCGAGCACCGGCTGGCGGACCTGGTGGCCGGCCTGCGCGACCTGCTCGCCCTCACCACCGCCCTGACCGCTCCTGCCCTGGCCGCCCCCGCACCGGCCTCCCCGACCTCCCCGGCTGTCGACCCCGCCGCGCTCGCCGCCCTGCGCGGCACCGCCCGCCAGAGCTACGCCGAGGAGGGCGGGCTGCGGCTGTACGGGCTGTTCGCCGAGCCGGTGCTGACCGCCACCCACGCGGGCGCGGTCAGCTGGGCGGTGGACGCCGGCGGTCGGCTGAGCACCGTCGCCGAGGTGATGCCGCACGGCGACGCCACGGCCGCCGCGCCGCTGGCCGTCGGGGCGGGCAACCGGACGGTGCGGCTGGGCGATGCGGCGCTCAGCCACCGCGAGTTCAGCCGCGGCGGGCTGGCCGTCCAGGGCGCGACCAGGTCGGTGTCGGGACGGCTGGGGGCGGGCGCCTCCGTCCGGGCGGTCCGGGCGGCCGGCGCGGCCTGGACGGCGGAGCCGTCGGTCCGGCTCTGGTCGGAGCCGCCCGCCGCCCAGGTGGCGCGGGCCCTCGCGGCACAGGAACTGCCGTACGAGAGCCGTCCGGCCGGGAGCGACCTGCTGTTCCTGGACGTCACCCTGCTGGGTGCGGCGCCGACCGGTCCCGACGGGTCGCTCCAACTGCTGGCCCGCGCCCGCTCCGCCGCGTGCGGGCCGGTGGCCGGCCCACCGGCCACCGAGCCGGTGGCCGCCGACCTGCCGGCCGTCGAACCGGTGATCGCGCTGCGCCCCGGGCACGAGCATCCCGACCTGGCCTTCCGGGCCAATCTCGCGCTGCTCGCGACGGCCCCCGGCCTGCGGCTGCGGCTGATCGGCCGCCTGGAGCGCGCCGACCATCCGGAGCTGCGCGTCCTCGCGATCGGCACGCCCCCGGACACGGGCGGGCCCGCCCCCGACGGGCGCGAGCCGCACCGCCTCGCCCTCCCCGCCGACCGGTCGGGCCGGGTCAACCTCGGCCTGGAGCGCCTCCAGACCGCCGACCTCCAGACCACCGACCTCCTGACCGCCGAGCTTCAGCCCGACGACCTCCAGCCCGACGAGTTCCGGAGCGCCGACCCGCGCACGCCCCCGCCGGGCCTCCCCGCCGCGCCGCCGGTCGGCCCACCGGTGCACGTGCTGGGCCGCCGGGTGGAGCAGACGGTCACCACCGGCCGATCCGCACTCGCCCCGAGCGCAGCCACGGCGGCGGCCGACCGGGGCCTGCTGCGCGCCGCGGGGCTGGCCACCGCCGCAGAGCTGCTGGACGGCCTGCGGGCGGCCGGGGTGGACCAGCGGCGCGACGTGTTCGGCCGGGTCGTCCCGGACGACCACGAGGCCTTCGCCACCGCCTGGCTGGCCGCGGCCGACTACATCGAGGCGCTGGCGACCGCGCTCTGTGCCGCCGCGTGGGGGGAGGAGGAGACGGCACGTCCGGACGAGGCATGAGCCGAACTATTTGCAGAGACCGATAATCCGCGCCAACTGGCATACTTGGGGGAGAGGGGACGGAACAGGACGCGAAGGGAAGGCGAGCCATGGGCATCCGCGACGATGCGGCCGAGGTCCGAGCCAGTGGCTGGCGGACGCTCGCGGCGCTGCACGGACTGATCGACACCGCGCTGGAGAAGGCGCTCCAGGCGGAGCACAAGCTCTCGGTGGTCGAGTACACGGTGCTGGAGGCGCTCTCCCGCCAGGACGGCTGGCACATGCGGATGCAGCAGCTGGCCCGTGCGGCGGCGTTGAGCAGCAGCGCGACCACCCGGCTGGTGAGCCGGCTGGAGGAGCGGGGCCTGCTCAGCCGCTACCTCTGCGCGGACGACCGGCGCGGCATCTACACCGAGCTGACCCCGGAGGGCCGCGTCCTGCTGGAGGCGGCCCGCCCGGTGCACGACGCGACGCTGGAGGCGACGCTGGCCCGGGCCGCCGAGCTGCCCGAGCTGGCCCCGCTGGTCGACGCGCTCGCCGACCTCACCCCGGCCAAGGCGTAACACCCGAGGCGTACCGCCGGGCTGCGCCCTCGGGCGGAGGGCCGCGCCTCGCGGCAGCCCGCCCGAGGGCGCGGTCTCAGCGCCGCCCGGCGGCCAGCGCGTCCCGGTGCACCCGGTCCAGCAGGGCGAGCAGCAGCTCCTTGCTGGACGCCCGCTCCCGGACGTCGCACAGCACCACGGGCACCTCCGGCCCGAGGTCGAGGGCGTGCCGGACGTCCTCCGGCGTGGCCTCACGGCGGCCGTGGAAGCAGTTGACGCCGATGGCGAACGGGATGCCGCGCTGCTCGAAGAAGTCCACGGCGGCGAAGCTGGATTCGAGCCGTCGGGTGTCGGCGAGGATGATCGCACCGAGGGCGCCGAGGGCGAGGTCGTCCCACATGAACCAGAACCGGAACTGCCCGGGCGTACCGAAGAGGTAGAGCACCAGGTCCTCGCGGACGGTGATCCGCCCGAAGTCCATCGCCACCGTGGTGGTGGACTTCTCCTGGACGCCGTCGAGGCTGTCGACCCCGATGCTGGCGCGGGTCATCCGCTCCTCGGTCTGCAGCGGTTCGATCTCGCTGACCGAGCCGACCATGGTGGTCTTACCGACGCCGAAGCCGCCGGCGACGAGGATCTTGACCGCGCCCGGCACCAGGCTCTGGGTCGTCAATTCGGGTCTCCTGGAAGGGAACTGGGAGTTTCGAGGAGGGCGGGTGGCCGGCCGGCGGCGCACCGGTCAGAGCCGGCGGACGCCCTCGATCACGGCCTGGATCAGTGAGATGTCCGGCGCCTCGGCGAGCTGGACCGGCGCCCGGGTGAGGATCAGCCGGGCCTCCGCCAGGTCGTCGAGCAGCACCTTGACCACGCTCACCGGCAGGTCCATGCTGGCCGCGATCTCGGCCACGGCGAGCGGGCGTTCGCGGCACATGTCGAGGATCGCGGCCGGCTCGGGGGATAACCGGCTGGTGTCGTTGCGCGGGTCGGCGGTGACCACCAGGGTGATCAGCGCGAAGCCGTCACGGACCGGGCCGGTGCGCCCGTTGGTGATCGCGTAGGGGCGGACCAGATGGCCGGCGTCCTTGTCGTAGAACCAGCCCTCGTCGGCGTCGGCGGTGGTCACGCACCGCCGCCCGCGCCGACCTGGCCCGCGTCGCTGCGCGGCGCCGCGGTGAGGTACTGGCCGACCTGCTTGACCAGCATGTTGATCTCGTAGGCCATCAGCCCGGCGTCCACCTGCTCGCTGGTGAGGACGGCGAGCCGGGCGCCCTGTCCGGCGGTGGTGACGAACAGGTACAGCTGGTCCATCTCGACCACGGTCTGCCGGACCCGTCCGCCGTTGAAGCGGTGCCCGGCGCCGCGGGCCAGGCTCTGCAGGCCGGAGGCGACGGCGGACAGGTGCTCGGCGTCGGCCCGGTCGAGGTCCTGGGACATGCCGACCAGCAGGCCGTCCTCGGAGAGGACGATGGCGTGCCGGGTCTCGGGTACCCGCGCCACCAGCTGGTCCAGCAGCCAGTTGAGGTCGCGCTGGGTGTCGGTGTGCTGCGTCATCACTGCTGTTCCTTGGCTTCCTGAACGGCGGAGGCTTCCGCGGCCCCCTCGGGGGCGGAGGTCGTGGCCGGGTCGTGGTCGGTGGCGGGTGCGTCCGGTCCGCCGGGACCGGTCGCGCGGGCGCTCCGGGTGCCGCGCTGGATGGCGGCCATGGTGGCGCGGGAGCGGGCCGGCGAGGGGTCGTCGGCCTCGCCGAAGCGCGGCCCGGTCGGGGCCGCCGGGGTGACCGGGGCCGCCGGGGACGGCACGGTCGGCGGCACCGTTCCGCCGGGCGCGTTGGCCTCGCGGAGCTGCTCGGCGAGGCTGGCGTTGCGGACCCGCTGCGGCAGGATCCGCGGCGTGCGCAGTTCGCCGTCCGGGCCGTGCTCCCCGTGCTCCTCCTGGGGGCGTTCGTGGCTGGGAGCGACGTCCGCCGGGAGTTCGGCGGCCAGGTCACCGGCACCACCGGCACCACCGACGCCGCGCTCGGCGACCCCCGGGACGACTCCCGAGGCGGCACCCGGGCCGAGCAGGCCCGCGGCGAGCTCCGCCGACGGGCCGGTCGGCAGGTCGTACGGTCGCGGCAGCACGGGCCGGGGGACCACCACGGCACCGGGCAGCCCGGGGATCTCGGCGCCGATCGGCAGTCCGGCGTTGTCGGGGACGGCCGGGCCGCCCACGGCGTCCTGTCGCTCGACCAGCTCGCCGATGACGATCCCCCCGTTCGACCCACCGGCCGCCCCGGCTCCGCCGGTCGCACCGGGAACACCGGCCGGACCGGCCGAGGCCGCCTCCGGACCGCCGAGGCCGACCGCGGCCCCCGTGCCGCTCCCCGTGACGCCACCCGTACCGGCGCCGCCCGGCGCGCCCCCGAGGAGCCCGCTGAGCACCCCCGCGAGCGCGCCCGACAGCTCCCCGTCGACCTCGCCGAGGTCACCGAAGTCGCCGTCCGAGGGCCGCGGTTCGGGCACCGGAGTGCGGGTCACGCGGGCGCCGGAGGGCAGTCCGGGCACCGCGGCCGGCTGCTCGGCCTGCTCCAGCAGGACGGCGGGCACCAGCACCACGGCCCGGGTGCCGCCGTACGGCGAGGGCCGCAGGGTGACCTGGATGTCGTGCCGGGCGGCCAGCCGCGCGACGACGAACAGGCCGAGCCGCAGGTCGTCGCCGAGCGCGGAGACGTCCAGCTCGGGCGGGTTGGCGAGGTACTCGTTGAGCCGCTCGTACTCCTCCTCGGTCATGCCGAGGCCGCGGTCCTCCACCTCGACCGCCAGGCCCTTGGGGACCTCCTGCGCGGAGACCTGCACCTGGGTGTACGGCGGGGAGAAGGTGGTGCCGTTCTCGATCAGTTCGGCGACCAGGTGGATCACGTCGGCGACGGCCTGCCCGCTGAGCGAGGAACGCGGCACGCCCTGGACGACGACCCGGGCGTAGTTCTCGGTCTCGGAGACGGCGCTGCGCAGCACGTTGACCATCGGCACGGCGTTGCGCCAGCGCCGGGCGGGCAGCGCGCCGCCGAGGATGACCAGGTTCTCGGCGTTGCGCCGCATCCGGGTGGCCAGGTGGTCGACCGCGAACAGCTCGCGCAGCAGCTCGGGTTCCTCATGCTCGCGCTCCAGCGCGTCGAGCATGCTGATCTGCCGGTGGATCAGGATCTGGGTGCGGCGGGCGATGTTGAGGAAGACCTTCTTCGTGCCCTCGCGGCCCTGGGCCTGGTGGACGATGGCGGCGACGGCGGCCTGCCGGACGGCGGCCAGGCCGTCGGAGGTCTGCTGGACCTCGTCGCCGACCCGCCGGGACGGCGTCCAGGTGGGCGGGGCGGGCACCGCCTCGCCGGCCCGCAGCCGCCCGACGACCTCGGGGATCTCCTGCTGGGCGAGCGCGAGGGTGTCGGTGCGCAGCCCGGCCAGCCGGGCGGAGAGGGTCCGGGCGGCCCTGATGCCGCGGACCAGGCTGACCAGCAGCACCAGGGCGACGACGGCGGTGCCGGCCACCAGCGCGGTGCGGTCGGCGGAGTCGCGCAGCAGGTAGGCGGCGTACCCCCAGGCGGCGGCGAGGCCCAGGCTGGGGACCAGCACGAGGGCGAGGAGCGAGCTGCGGAGGGAGCCGGACCGGCCGGCGCGGTGGCCCGTGCGGGGGGCCGATATGCCTGGCATCTGATTCCTTGTTCCAGGGCCGGGTTGCCGACCGGGTCTGGGGGCCGAACGGCGGGTCGACCCGAGCGGCCCGGCCGGGCTTCAGGGCGCCGAGGCCGGGGTCGCCGGACGGAGTGACGCGGTGTCATCGTCCGGGCGGGGTGCAGCGCGGCCGCCGACGGCAGGAAACCTATCAGTCCCAGGTGCCCTCATCGCAACATCAACTGACGATATGTGAACGGTTCCTGACCGTGGCGAACAGCCCTGATCAGGGGGTCGGCCGACGGAACGCCGCAGGTCAGCGGGGGCGGCCGGGAAGCCGGAGCGGCTCCCCGGGGGCCGGGTGGGCCTCCGGGGAGCCGTCAGGATCAGGTCAACGGGCGCGGGTCGAACGGTCGGGGCGACGAAAGCGGCCGAGCCGGGCCGGCGAACCGGGCTGCCGAGCCTGGTCACCGGGCCGCCGGCCGGGTCAACTCGCCGCGGAGAGCGGCACCACCTGTGCCCCCTGCCCGCCCTGCACGCCCGCCCCGCCCCGCCCGCGACCGAACCGCGCCTCCGTCGGGACCCCTTCGGCCTCCAACTGGTTGAGCTCGGTCCACGCCCAGCTCGCCAGGTCGGACAGCTCGGCCGACCACTGCTTGCCGTAGGTGCCCGCCGCCACCTGTCCGAGCCGCAGCTTCTGCACGTCCGAGGTGCCGGCCGGGGCGAAGATGTGGGTGGCGTCCCGCAGGTAGCGGATGATGTGGTGCTCCTCCTGGGTGCCGCGCGCGGCGAAGATCTCCATCGCCTGGCGCGCCGAGTCCATCGCGTACTCGGTGTTGACGAGCTTGGCGTTCATCAGCTCGGCGTCGCAGGCCTTGCCGTGGTCGAGCAGGTGCGAGGCGTGGTAGGCGGCCAGCTTGGCCGTCATCAGCCGGGACTGCATCTCGCCGAGCTTCAGCGCGATGCTGTTCAGCTGGTTGATCGGCTTGCCGTAGAGCACCCGCTCCTCGGCGTAGCGCACGGTGTCCTCCACCACGGCGACGTGGATGCCGAGCGCGACCGCGCCCAGGTTCAGCCGGCCGTAGAGCGTGGAGGAGGAGTAGGCGACGTCGAGGCCCTGCCCCTCCTCGGCGAGCCGGTTGCCCACCGGGATGCGGCAGTCCTCGAAGACGAGCTCGCCGAAGCTGAAGCCGTGCAGGCCGCCCTGGGTGCCGGCGGTGCCGGTGCGGAAACCGGGCCGGTCGCTCTCGACCAGGAAGGCGGACAGCCCCCGGCTGCCCGTGTCGGTGCGGAACACCACGCCGTGGACGTCGCCGATGTGCGAGTTGCCGACGAACACCTTGCGGCCGTTGAGGACGTACTCGTCGCCCTCACGGCGGGCGGTGCCGGCCATGCCGAGCACGTGGCCGCCGGACTCCGGCTCGGTGACCGCGATCGTCGGGAGGGACTCGCCCGACGCGAACTTGGGCAGCCATGCGCGCCGTTGGGCGTCCGAGCCGAAGTGGATGACCTTGGCGACGCCGAGCTGCGAGGCCTGCGCCATCGCGCCCATCGCGCCGCTGACCCGGGCCAGCTCCTCCACGATGACGGTCTTGGCGAGGTGGCCGAGGCCCAGGCCGCCGAACTCGCGGGGGATCGTGACGCCGATCCAGCCGCGGCGGGCGATCTCCCGGGAGAGTTCGAACTCGATCTCCCGGTCGGCCTCCATTCTGGCCACCTGAGGACGCACCTCCTTCTCCGCGAACTCACGGACCTCCGCCCGGAGGCTTTCGTGTCGCTCGTCGGTGAAGTAGTCCATCGCCATGCTTGGTCCTCTCGTTCCGGTGGGCGTCGTGCCTCCGTTCACGCCGTCGATGCCGCTCCGGCCGCTCCCCCTCGGGATCGGGTGGGGGTGTGGAGGTGTGGCGGTGCCGATCGCTTCGAAGCCATCGGTGCATGCGGACCTTGGGCCGGTTCTCCCATGAGGCACAGGAACTACCGTCCGTGTCTTCGGCAGGGCTCATTGTCATATGTGCACATGGACTTCACACCTAGTGGATCTTGGATTGGCGGGATTCGGCCCGTCCTTCGCATGCTTGGCAACCGGTGGGTTTTGCCGTGATGTCGGAGGGGGAGTGAGGTTCCCCCGCCCCGACCCCGACCCGGGGTCGCTCACATGCTGCTTTGACTGTGCATCGGCAAGGCTGGTGGCCGGTCCCGGTTCCACCGCTGTACCCGATTGTCTGATTACATGTGCGCCATGACTGATGTGATGAGCACTCAAGGCCAGTTCCCGGGTGCTGCCGGGGAATCCGAGCGGACCCGCAGGTTGCGCAGCCTCGGTCTCAACGAACCCTCCGCGGACGAGGCCTTCGACCGTTTCGCCCACCTGGCAGCCAGTATCACGCGGGCTCCCATCGCCATGGTCAACTTCATCAACGACGAGCGCCAGATGTTCCGGGGGCTCTACATTCCGCCAAACTCGTCCGATGTCGCGGTCGAAGAAGGCGCTTCCTGGGCGGACCGGGGCATCGCCTTCGACCTCCCCACCCGGCAGATGCCGCTGAGTCACGGTTTCTGCCCGCACGTGGTCGCCCAGCGCTCACCCCTCGCACTGGACGACATCCTCGCCTACCCCCGGTTCGCCGGGAATCCCGTCGTGGACGAACTCGGTGTCCGGGCCTACCTCGGCGCCCCGCTCGTCGACGACACCAACACCGTCATCGGCACCGTCTGCGTCCTCGACCGGGAACCCCGGCAGTGGGGGCGCGAGCGGCTCCGCGACATCCAGCACCTCGCCGAGGCGCTGCTCTCCGAGATCCGGCTGCGCGACAACCTGCTCGCCCAGCAGCAGGAGATGTTCGCCGCCTTCGACGGCTCGCCGTTCCCCATCATGCTGACCGACGGCCCCGGCCAGGAGATCCGCTACGCCAACGCCCAGCACGCCGACACCTTCGGCGCCCCGGTGGCGTACGGCTCGATCGGCACGGCCTACCCGCAGCTCGGAGCGGCCGGCCTCCAGCAGGCCGTCTCGGAGGCCTACCACACCGGTCGCGCCACCGTCCTCAACGACGTCCGGATCCAGTCGGGCCGTCCCGAGGCGCAGCGCACCCAGCAGATCTTCAGCTTCACCTGCACCCCGCTGCGGGTCGCGCGCACCGGCCAGGTCAACGGAGTCCTCACCGTCGGCATGGACGTCACCGCCCAGTCCCGCACCGAGGAGGAACTCGGCACCCTGGCCGCGCTGCTGGTCGACCGGCTCCAGCAGAACGGCGCCACCCCGGCCGGTCGGCCGGGCATCGCCGGCGGGGCCGGACTCGTCCTGCCGAGCTGAGCGGCCGACCGCCGCTCGTGCGCGGCAGCACGGTCCGCGGCCGAACCCGACCGCAGCACCGACCGAACCGCCCACCACCGTGGCGGGGCGCCTCTCACCCCCGTGGAGAGGCTCCCCGCCACGCTGTCGTTCCGGGACGGACGCGACCGGCCTTACGGAGCACGGCAGTTCGCCGCTCCGCCTGCCGCCGCTCCGTTCGGCGTCTGCCGATCGCCTTCTGCCGTCCTCCGTCGGTCGCTGCGCCGCGGTCGTCCCGGTCGTCCCGGGCGTCCCGGGCCGAGCGGGTGAACCGGCCGCCGCCCGCGTCCCGGCCGGGCCCGGCGGCGCGCGGCCGGTGGTAGGCATGGGCCGCATGGACTGGATGGACTGGTTCGCCGCCCCCGACTACTGGCTGAGCCGCCTGCTCGTCCAGCGCCTGCTCGCCGGCCTCTACCTGGTCGGGTTCCTCACCGCCGCCGCGCAGTTCCGCGCCCTCATCGGCACCGACGGCATGCTGCCGGTGCCCCGCTTCACCGCCCGCGTCCCGTTCCGACAGGCGCCGGGGCTCTTCCACCTCCACTACAGCGACCGCTTCTTCGCCGCCGTCGCCCGGAGCGGCGCCGCACTGGCCGCCGCCGTCGCGGCCGGACTCGGCGACGCCGTCCCGCTCTGGGCGTCGATCCTGCTGTGGGCGGTGCTCTGGGGCCTCTACCTCTCCATCGTCAACGTCGGGCAGACCTGGTACTCCTTCGGCTGGGAGTCGCTGCTGCTCGAAGCCGGCTCGCTCGCCGCGTTCCTCGGCAACGCCGACACCGCGCCGCCCACCCCCGTGCTCTGGCTGATGCGCTGGCTGGTCTTCCGGGTCGAGTTCGGGGCCGGACTGATCAAACTGCGCGGTGACAGCTGCTGGCGCGACCTGACCTGCCTGCGGTACCACCACGAGACCCAGCCCATGCCCGGACCGCTCAGCTGGTTCTTCCACCACCTGCCCGACCCGCTGCACCGGGTCGAGGCCGCCGCCAACCACGTCGTCCAACTCCTCGTCCCGATCGGCCTGCTGCTCCCGCAGCCGGTCGCGAGCTACGCGGCCTGCGCCGTGGTCGCCACCCAGCTGTGGCTGATCGCCTCCGGCAACTTCGCCTGGCTCAACTGGCTGACCGTCGTCCTCGCCCTCGCCGCCGTCGAACCGGCCCGCCTCGGCCTGCCCGTCCACGCCCCGGGCCACCCCGGCGCCCCCGTCTGGTACCAGGCGCTGGTGGCGGCCGTGACCGCCGCCGTCCTGGTGCTCAGCTACTGGCCGGTGCGCAACCTGCTCTCCCGGGGCCAGGTGATGAACCGCTCCTTCAACCGGCTCCACCTCGTCAACACCTACGGGGCCTTCGGCAGCGTCAACCGCCGGCGCCAGGAGGTCGTGCTCGAGGGCACCGACGAGGCCGTCCTCACCCCGCACACCGTCTGGCGCGAGTACGGGTTCAAGGGCAAACCCGGCGACGTGCGCCGCCTCCCGCGCCAGTACGCCCCCTACCACCTGCGGCTGGACTGGCTGATGTGGTTCGCCGGCATCTCGCCCGCCTACGCCCGTCCCTGGTTCCTGCCCTTCGTCGCCCGCCTGCTGGCCGGGGACCGGGCGACCCTGCGGCTGCTGCGCCACAACCCCTTCCCCGACGCCCCACCGACCCACGTCCGGGCGACCCTCTACCTCTACCGGTTCACCGGATGGCGCGAACTGCGGGAAACCGGCGCGTGGTGGCACCGCACGGCGCTCCACGAGTACCTCGCGCCGGTCGACCTGCCCGCCCTCGGCCGGGCCGGCCACCGCCCGCCGCTCGGCCGCCCCGCCGCCGCTGCCGCCACCGGCCCCGTCCGAGGCCGGCGCACCGTGCCGCTGGACGGGCTGCGCCGACCGCGCCCGCCCCGGACGGAACACCCCGGCCACCCGTCCGGACCAGCGCCGGGCCACCCGGGTGGCCCTCCCGAGTAGCGGCCAGGCGGGCGTTATGGCACACGACACCGGTCCGACCGGCGGTGGGTGCGTGCAAGGCTCGAACGGGCACCCGTATTCTTGGCCTCCACAACCGGCGGCCCGACCGCGCACCCCCCGGCCCCGCCCCAGGGGCACCCGCGCACCCGGTCCGCCGCCCCCTCGCCGTCAGCCCCGCCGTCGTCGCCCAGAACCGGACCTCACATGACAGTGCTTCACTCGCGCAACGCCGACGCAGCCGACCCGGCGGACGTCGCCGACGCCGTAGACGTCAAGGACCCCCAGGACGCCGCCGCGGAGCCCGACCTCCGCGAAGACCTCGGCCGCTACGCCGAACTCGGGGCCTTCACGCTCAGCGCCGACACCCACGCCTGGTACGCGGCCGTCGACACCGTGGCCACCCCCGAGGACGCCCGGGCCGCCTCCACCGCGCTCGCCGATCTGCGCGGCCGCGACCTCCAGCAGACCTGGGAGGCGGTCACCGCGCTGGCCGCCGAGGTCAAGCTCGACGAGCCCGACACCGTCGCCAAGACCGCGCTGCTGGTCGAGATGCTCCAGCGGGTGCGCCGCACCTCCGCGACCCTGAGCACCGCCGCCTACGACGCCGACCTGGTCGCCCTCGCCGCCGCCACCGCCGACAGCGCCTGGCGCCGCGAGAACGGCGTCAAGCTCTCCTGGCTGCGCGGCCGCTCGCTGCGCAAGCAGGCCACCGCCCTCGCCCACGACCGCAAGGTCCGCCGCGAGGACCTGCACGAGGCGCTCACCTCCGCCGAGATCGAGCGCCGCGCCTGGACCGCCATCGCCCCCGCCGGCACCCTGCCGAGCGTCCCCGCCGACGGCTCCCTGGTCGAGCGCACCGCCCAGGCCTTCGACCCGATCAACACCGGCCTGCGCGACCTCGCCCGCCTGCTGCCCGACCACGACCTGGACGGGCTGCCCTTCGCGGAACTGGTCGACCTGGTCGAGCGGCTCGCCGCCGACGAGGGCACGCTCTACCGGCTCCCCACCATCCGCAGCCTGCGCGCCACGCTGGAGGAGGCAGGCCTCGCCGACCTGCTCGCCGAACTCACCGCCGCCAAGGCCGACCGCCGCGCCGCCGAGGCCGCGTACACGGCACGCCAGGCGCTCGCCGGTGGGCAGCGCGACGGGCTGGCGGACTCGGCCGTCGGGACCGAGACCTCGCCCGAGACCTCGCCCGAGATCGAGGCCGAGGCCGGGACCGGGACCGGGGTGGAGGAGACGGGCGCCGACATCGAGGTGTCCGAGGTCGAGACGCCCGACGCCGAGGCCGCCGCACGCCAGGCCCTCGCGGGCGGGCAGCGCGACGGGTTGGCGGAGCCGACGTCCGCTCCGGCGGCGGAGACCGTCGAGGCCGACGTCGAGGTCGAGGCCGACGTCGAGGTCGCGGGCGGCGTCGAGGTCGAGGCGGGCACCGAGGTGGCCGTCGGCGTCGAGGCGGTGGCCGCAGTGGAGGCCGAGACCGAGGTCGAGGTCGAGGCTGAGGCCGAGGGCGCCGTCGGGACCGAGCCTGCTGCCGAGGAGGAGGTGACGGAGGAAGCCCCGGTCGCCGTGGTCTCCCTCCCCGCGCCCTCCCCGGCCGCCGACGACCTGGTGGCGGCAGCGACCGCCGCCGTCACCGAGGCGGCTACGGCCGACGACGTGGTGGAGCAGGCGGGGGCCGTAGCGGTCGAGACGGCGGAGGCCGAGGAGCCCACCGTCGAGGCCGAGCGCCCGGCTGCCGAGGTTGTCGAGCCTGCTGCCGAGGTCGAGGTTCCGGTCGTCGAGGTTGTCGAGTCGGCGGTCGAGGCCGAGACCGTCGAGGAGGCCCCGGCCGTGGCGGTCGAGGTTGCGGCCGTCGAAGTTGTCGAGCCGGTAGCCGAGGTCGAGGCCGCTGAGGCCGAGGTTGCGGCCGTCGAGCCTGCTGCCGAGGTTGAGGTCGAGGTTCCGGTCGTCGAGGTTGTCGAGTCGGCGGTCGAGGCCGAGGCCGTTGAGGACGCCCCGGCCGTGGCCGTCGAGGAGCCCGCCGTCGAGGCTGAGGTCGCGGCTGTCGAGGTTGCCGAGCCTGCTGCCGAGGTCGAGGTCGTCGAGGAGGCCCCGGCCGAGGAGCCTGCCGTCGAGGAAGCCCCCGTCGCGGAGGTTGCGCCCGAGGTCGAGGCCGCCCCCGAGGCGGAGCCGCAGCCGGAGCCCGCTCCCGTCGCCGTCGTCGAGGAGTCCGCCCGCCGTCCCGCGAAGCCGGACTTCACGCCCGGCCGCCCGGTGACCGCCTACTCGGCGGAGGAGCTGCTCGCCGTCGTCCGCTGGATCGACGGCGACGGCACCGAGCGGAGCGACGAGGAACTGCTCCGCGCCGCCATGAAGGAGCTGGGCTTCGCCCGTCTCGGCCCCCGGATCAAGGAGGCGCTGGGCGCCGCCGTCACCGCCGCGCGCGGCTGACGTCCGGGCGGCTCGACAGGCCGGCAGGCCGACAGTGGACACGCAGGGCCCGGGACGCACGAGCGTCCCGGGCCCTGCGCCGTACCGCCGTCGGGCGGGGGCGGCGTCAGCCGGCCGTGCTCCACGGCTGGGAGGCCATCAGCGCCTTCACGTTGGCCACGTACTTCGGGTTCGGGATGTCCAGGCTGCCGACGACCTGGCCCGTGGTGGGGTCGGTGACGGCGGTGTAGTGCACGTTGCCCGCGCCCGCGTTGTAGGCCGAGATGACCAGGTCGAGCAGCGGGGTCTTGCCGGTGGCCGGGTCGGGGGAGAGGTCGTACTTGCCGTCGAACGAGGAGTCGCCGTAGTAGGCGACCAGCCAGTCGAGCAGTTGGGTGCCGAGCTGGACGTTCCCGGCGAGCGTCTTGGGGTCGGAGGTGGTGCCGTACTTGCCGTTCATCCAGCTGACGGTGTTGGTCATGACCTGCATGGTGCCGATGCCGCCGTCGCAGGCCAGGATGCCGGACTGCCAGCCGCTCTCCTGCCAGGCGATCGCCTTCACCAGGGCGACCGGCAGCGGCGGGAGCCGGTCGGTGCCGCCGGAGCTGAGGGTGAGCACCCGGGACTGGCCCGCGGCTGCCGCGAGTGCCGTGCCGACCGCGGCCTTGGGCTCGTCCGGCTGCGGCTTGCTGGGCTGGCAGCCGCTCTGCAGCGGGGGTACGTGCGGGACCGGCGGGGCGGGCGGCGCGGGGAGCGCGACGGCGCCGGGCTTGGCGGTCGGCACGGGTGCGGGGATCGCGGGCTTCTCGACCGGGGGCTGGGTGGCGGGGGCCCCGGCCGCGGTGCCGCCGCCCTTGGCGCCGGCGGCCTGGGCGGTGGGCGAGGACTTCGCCGTACGGGCAGAACTGGCGCTCGGGCTGTGCGAGGCGCTGGGGCTCGCGGACGCCGAGCCGGTCGGCGTCGGGCTGACGGCGGCGGACGGGCTGGCGCTCGCCGTGTCGCTCGGTGCGGCGGTGGCCGCGGTGAGCGTGGTGCCGGACGCCGCGTCGGGGTGCTGGTCGGCGCTCTTGCTGCCGCAGCCCGTCAGCACGGCGGTCGTCACGGCGACGGCGGACACCAGGACGGCGGTCCGTCGGGTGGCGCTCGAACTCATCTGTGGTCCCCCCCACTTGTCACCGGTGATCCCGGTGAGTGGCGGTCATCCTATGGTGTGCCTTATCCGCCAAGAACGAACGGGTGATCGATCGCCTGCCGGAGGAGTGCCGGGGCGTCCACGAGGGACGGCCCGTACCAGGTCAGGTGCCGTCCGCTGACCAGCGCGACCGGGACGCCCGGGAACGCCTCCGGGCCGTCCTCGGCGGTGAAGCGGTACGGTTCGTCGGGGAGCACCACCAAGTCGGGCCGCTCCGAACGGAGTTCGGGCAGCGGTACGGCGGGGTAGCGCTCGGGGTGCCCGGCGTGGACGAGCCGCAGGCCCAGCCGGTGCAGCAGGTCCCCGGCGAAGGTGTCCCGGCCGAGCACCATCCACGGGCGGCGCCAGATCGGCACGATCACCCGGGGGCCGTCCGCCGGTCCGGGCGGGAGACCGCGCCAGGCCGCCTCGGCCTCCGCCAGCCAGGCCGGGCGCGGCAGTCGGCAGGCGACGGTGAGCAGCCGGTCGAGCGAGCGGAGGCCGTCGTCCAGGGTGCGGATGTCGGTGACCCAGACCGGCACCCCCGCCGCCCGCAGGGCGTCCAGGTCGGGGCGGCGGTTCTCCTCGTCGTTGGCGATCACGAGGTCCGGGCCGAGCGCCAGGACGGCCGGCACGTCCGGGTTCTTGGTGCCGCCGACCCGGGTGACGGCCAGGTCGGCGGGGTGGCTGCACCAGTTCGTGGCGCCGACCAGCAGGCCGGGCGCGGTGGCGGCGACGGCCTCGGTCAGCGAGGGCACCAGGGAGACCACCCGGCGCGGCGGGCGCGGTCCGAGCGGGACGGGCAGGCCGAGGTCGTCGTGCGGTGCGCACCGGACGGGCGGATCGACGGGGGCAGCCATCCGGCCACCCTACGCGCGGTGCGACGGGATCCCGCGCGGAGTCGCCGGAAGGACCGTGCTCGGAGTCGCCGGGAAGACCCTCGTGCGGAGTCGTCGGGAAGGACCCGTCATCGGCGGGAACCCGCCGCCGTCCGCGCCCGACTACCTGGTCCGGGCCCGCAGACGGGCCCCACAGCACGATCACCCACCAGGAGAGTCCTCATGCGCCCTCGCGTCGTCTGCGGTATCGCGGCCGCCGTCGCCCTGTTCGCCACGGCCTGTGGAAGCGGCGGTGGGGGCGGACAGAGCGTCTCCGTCACCGCGCAGGCCGCCCCGACCGGCGGCAGCTACCCCGTCACGGTCGCCGACTGCGCGGGCAAGGACACCACCATCAGCAAGGCGCCGACGAAGATCGTCACCAGCAACGCGGCGAGCCTGGAGATGCTGCTCCGCCTCGGCGCGGGCGACCGGGTGATCGGCACCGGTTTCCCGCCCGGCAAGGGCAGCCTCCCCGCGGACCTGGCCGAACAGGGCGCCAAGGTCCCGGTGCTCGGCGACAAGAGCATCCCCAAGGAGAAGCTGCTCGGCTCCGGCGCCGACCTGTACGTCGACACCTTCGGCGCGATGCCGATGATGGGCGGCGGCGCCACCGGGCCCAGCCCGGAGGAGTTCGCGGCGGCCGGCATCCAGCACGTCTACCTGCTGTCCACCGCCTGCGCCGGGACCCCGAAGGCCGCCAAGGCGCCGCGCACCGACCTCGCCGCGGTGGAGGACGACATCCGCCGCCTCGGTGCCGTCACCGGCACCGCCGCCCGCGCCGAGGAACTCGTCACCGGGATGGAGAAGCAGATCGGCGAGGTCCGCACCGCGCTGGCCGGTGTCCCGGAGGACAAGCGGCCGGGCTACTTCGTCTTCGACTTCGACGCCGGGACCAAGCAGCCGACCGCGGTCTGCGGCCGGCAGGTGGCCAACGCGGTGATCTCCCTGGCCGGGGCCCGCAACGTGTTCGCCGACTGCGACGCCGACTTCAAGCCCGGCTCCTGGGAGGACGTGGTCGCCAAGAACCCGGACTGGATCCAGCTGGCCGTGCGCAACCGGGGCAGCGAGGAGGCCACCCGCAAGGCCTTCGACGACGCCGAGGCGTTCCTGAAGGGCTTCCCGGCGACCCAGGGCCTGAAGGCGGTCCAGGAGGGGCACTTCGTGCGGCTCGGCTCCGAGGTCACCACCATCGCGGGGGTGCGCAACGCGGACGCCGTCCGGCAGATCGCCGCCACCGTCCACCCCGACCTCGTCAAGAACGGGCAGTAGCACGTGACGTCGGTCGCACCCGACGCCGAGGCCGACGCCTCCGGCACCGACGCTTCCGGTCCCGCCGCCCTCCCCGCCGCCCGGCGCCCGGCCCGCACGCTGCGGGCCGGGCCGCTGGCCGGCGCGCTCGCCGTCGCCCTGGTGCTCGCCCTCACCGCCGCCGTCTCGCTCGGCTCGGTGGACGTCCCGCCGGGCGAGGTCTGGTCGGTGGTCGCCCACCACCTCACCGGCCGGGCCCCCGAACCCGGCACCCGTGACCTCATCGTCTGGCAACTGCGTGTCCCGCGCGCGCTGTTGGCGGCTCTGGTGGGCGCCGGGCTCGGCCTGGTCGGCACCGCCGTGCAGGCGCTGGTCCGCAACCCGCTGGCCGACCCGTACCTGCTCGGCATCTCCTCCGGCGCCTCCCTCGGGGCGGTCGCCACCCTCGTCCTCGGCACCGCCTTCGGCCTCGAACTCTCCTTCGGCAGCGCGCTCGGCCTCACCGTCTCCCTGGCGGCCTTCGCCGGCGCGCTCGCCGCGTTCTCCCTGGTCTGGCTGATGGCCCGGCGCGGCGGCGGCTTCTCGCCGCTGCGCCTGGTGCTGGCGGGCATCGGCATCGCCCAGTTCCTCGGCGGCATCACCAGCTACCTCGTCCTGCAGACCAGCGACGAGCAGCAGACCCGGGGCGTGCTGTTCTGGCTGATGGGCAGCCTTGGCGGCGCTGTGTGGGCCCAACTCCTCGTCCCGGTCATCGCCGTGGCGCTCGGCCTGGCCCTGCTCCAGGCCCGCGCCCGGGGGCTCAACGCCATGCTGATGGGGGACGAGACGGCCGCCGGGCTCGGGGTGGACGTCGCCCGGCTGCGCCGCGAGGTCTTCGTGGTCACCAGCGTGCTCACCGGCGTGCTGGTGGCCGTCTCCGGGGCGATCGGCTTCGTCGGCCTGATGGTGCCGCACGTCTGCCGCCTGCTGGTCGGCGGTGACCACCGACGGCTGCTGCCGCTGTCCGCCCTCACCGGGGCGGTCCTCCTGGTCGTGGTCGACACCGTCGCCCGCACCGCCCTGGCGGGCCAGGAGCTGCCGATCGGGGTGGTCACCGCCGTGCTCGGCGCCCCCACCCTGCTCTACCTGCTGGACCGACGACTGGAGCGCAGTTGAGGATCGCCGTCGAGGACCTGAGCGTCGCCCTGGCCGGCCGCACGGTGGTGGCCGGGGTCCATCTGGTCGCGGAGGAGGGGGAGATCGCCGGACTGGTCGGGCCGAACGGCAGCGGCAAGTCCAGCCTGCTGCGCACCGTCTACCGGCACCTGCGGCCGAGCGCCGGACGGGTGCTGCTGGCCGGGCGGGACCTGGCGGAGCTGCGGCCCGCCCAGTCCGCCCGGCACATCGGCGCGCTGCCCCAGGAGCGCGGCGGGGACTTCGAGTTGAGCGTGCGCGAGGTGGTGGCGATGGGGCGCACCCCGTACAAGCGGGCGTTCGCGGCCGACGACGCCGAGGACCACCGGATCACCGCCGAGTCGCTGGCCCGGGTCGGCATGGCCGGGGCCGCCGACCGCCGCTTCGCCGAACTGTCCGGCGGGGAACGGCAGCGGGTGCTGCTGGCCCGGGCGCTCGCCCAGCAGCCGGACGTCCTGGTGCTGGACGAGCCGACCAACCACCTGGACGTCCGGCACCAGGTCGAACTGCTCGCCCTGCTGCGGGAACAGCGCCGCACCACGCTGGTCGCGCTGCACGACCTCAACGCCGCCGCCTCGGTCTGCGACCGGCTGCACGTGCTGCACCGCGGCGCCCTGGTGGCCTCCGGGGCGCCGCGTGAGGTGCTGACCGCCGAGCTGCTGGCCGAGGTCTTCGGGGTCCGTGCCGCGGTGGTCGAACACCCGCTCACCGGTGACCCGTTGATCGCCTTCGACCACCGTTCCCCGGCGGACGCCGGGGCGCTGCGGTAGACCGGCCGTCAGCGGCTCTCGTAGTGGCTCGGCCGGCCCTCGCGCAGCACCGGCCGGCCCAGCCGCGCGGCCTCCTCGTGCCGGAGCAGCTCCCAGCTGCCGTCCGGCCGGTGGAGGACGGCCGAGTGCCAGGGCGTCATCCAGGCGTCGGCGGCCGCCAGCAGCCGGATGCCGAACTTCTGCGCCCCGGCCGGCTGCGGGTGGATCGACAGCCGTACCGCCCGGGGATGCTGCTCGCCGATCAACTCACCCCAGGCGCGGCTGCGTTGGATCACCCCGTAGGCGCGGCGGCGGCACTCCCGCTGCAACGCCGACCGGGTGCCCGGGAAGTCCACGGTGTCCTCGGTGAGGAAGCGGGTGATGCCGCGGTAGAGCCGCAGGGTCTCCTGCTCGGTCAGCACCTGTTCGCGCAACTCCTCGACGGTGGGCGCGTACTGCTCGTGCACCCGGGCGCGCTTCTCGTCGTACGGCAGGTCGCCGAGCACCGCGCGCAGGTCGAAGGTGTCGAGGTGGTGCAGCCGCTCGCGCTCGATCATCGCGGTCAACTCGTCCGAGTACTCGTCGATGTGCCGGTCGGGAACGTTGATCAGGTCGCCGAAGATGTGTCCGTCCGAGCAGATCAGGATCCGGGCGCCGGGCGGGTGGATCCGGCCGATCCGGGCGCAGAGCTCGTCGAGGAAGGACAGCGACAGCCGTTCGCCCTCGTCGGGCAGGTGGCCGAGCACCTTCGCCGGGTTCGGTGACTTGCACGGGAAGCCCGGCAGGGTGAACACGATCGGCTCGCCGGCGGCGATGAAGTCGGCCAGCTGGGCCAGTTGGAACGGGAAGTGCTCCGGCCGGGCGTCGACCTCCGGGTCGGAGGCGCGGCGGTGCGGAAGCAGCAGGGCGAGGACGCGGGCGGCGAGCTGGGCCGGTGCCGGCTGCCCGGTGTCGGCGGTGTTGCCGGTGGTGCCGGTAGTGCCGGCGGCGCTGCCGGGCTCGGTGACGGGGGCGACGGGGGCGGTGGCGGTGCCGACGGGCGGCATGATGGATCTCCTCCACGGATGGACGGGCGGGCGTACGGGCTCCGGGCAGGCGGAGCCGTGGAACACCGGCGGCGGGTGCTCCGCGGCGGGTGTTCCGGCGGCCTTCCGGCGGTGTTCCGGCGAAGCGCTGACGGTGTGCTGACGGGCGCGGGGGCTCAGTCGCGCCGGTCGTAGGCGACCGGCAGTCGGTTCACGCCGCGGGCCAGTACGGCCGGGATCCAGGCGAGTTCGTCCAGGCCGTCCCCGGCGGTACCGGCCGGCCGGAGCCCGGGCAGCCGGGCGAGCAGGGTGCCGACGGCGATCTGGAGCTCGGCCCGGGCCAGGGCGGCGCCCGGGCAGTAGTGGATGCCGTGGCCGAAGGCGAGATGGGCGTTCGGCGTGCGGTCCAGGTCGAGGCGGTCGGCCTCCGGGAACCGGGTGTCGTCGCGGTTGGCGGCGCAGAGCGAGACGATCACCGAGTCGCCGGCCGGGACGGTGGTGCCGAACAGGTCGCTGTCCTCGGCGAAGAACCGCCAGGTGGTGAGCTCGAACGCGGCGTCGTGGCGCAGCAGTTCCTCCACCGCCCGGGCCAGTCGGCCGGGCTCCCGGAGGCCGGCGCGCAGCGCGGCGAGCTGCTCGGGGTGGCGCAGCAGGGTGATCAGCATGGTGGTGATCTGGTTGGTGACCGGTTCCTGCCCGGCGACCAGCAGCTGGAACACGATCGAGTCGAGCTCCTCGCGGCTCAACTCGCCCGTGTCGTGGGCGGCGACCAGTCGGCCGAGCAGGTCCTCGCCCTCCTCCCAGCCGGGGGAGCGGTGGTCGGCCCGCTTGCGGGCGACCACCTCGGCGATGTACGTCTGCAGGCCGCGCAGCCGGGCCTCGTACGCCGGTCGGCCCGGGTCCTGCGGGCCGACCGGCTGGACCACCTTGCCCCAGTCGCGGTCGAAGCGTGCGGCCAACTCGTGGGGCAGGCCGATGACTTCGGCCAGCACCCGGAACGGGTAGTGGGCCGCGAAGCCCGCCACCAGATCGGCGCCGCCGGCCGCGGGCAGCTCGTCCACCAGGGCGTCGGCGAGCTCCTGGAGGCGCGGGCGCAGCGCCTCCACCCGGCGCGGGGCGAAGGCGTCCAGCACGAGGCGGCGCATCACGGTGTGCTTGGGCGGGTCCTGGTGCAGGAGGTGGACCTGGAGCTGGGAGTGCTGCGGCTCCGGCATGATCGAGGCGAGCCGGCGCCAGTTGTCGTTGCCCAGCGCGTGGTTCTTGCCGAGCCGGGGGTCGTTGAGGGTCGTGTGGGCGGCCTGGTAGCCGGTGACCAGCCAGGCGTGGATGCCGCTCGGGAACTCCACCCGGTGGACCGGTCCGGCTTCGCGCATCCGGCGGTAGAGGGGGTACGGGTCGGTCTTGTAGGCCGGGCCGTGCAGCGGGACCGGGCTGGGGAGCCGGTCGTGGCCGTACGGGCAGCGCGCGGCTCCCTGGGTGTCCGGGGTGTGCGTGGTGTCGGTCATGGGTGGGCTTCCTCCGAGGGGCGGGCGGGGCCGTCGATGAGTGGCTGGGGTCGGTGCGTGGCTGGGGTCGGTGCGTGCGGGAGGGGGGTGATGCCCGGCCGCGAGGGGCTGGCCGCGAGGGGCTGGCCGCGCCCCGGGTGGACGGACGCGCCCGGGGGCGCTACGCCTGCGGGCGGCGCCGGTACCGGGCCAGCAGGACCACGGCGGTGGCCGCGACCAGGGCGGCCAGGGCGATGCCGGCGCGCGTCCCGGTGGCGCCGCGGTCGCCCACCAGGGCGGCGGCGGTGGCCAGGGCCGGGCCGAGGGCGAAGCCCAGGCTGCGGGAGAGCTGGACGGCGGAGCCGGCGGTGGCGAGCTTCCCGGGCGGGGACGCGGTCATCACCAGGGCCTGGGTGGGACCGCCGTTGAGGCCCATGCCGGCGCCGGCCAGGGCGAGCCGCGCGGCGATGTCCAGGGCGGACCAGTCGGGGCCGACCGGCACGAGCAGCGCCAGCCCGCAGGTGGTGAGGACGGCACCGGTCAGCGCGGTGGGCCGGGCGCCCCAGCGGTCGGCCAGCCGCCCGCCGACCCGCCCGGCGAGCACCATGCCGAGCGGGAAGGCCAGCATGGTCAGCGCGGTCGTGGTGGCGCTCTCGCCGTGCGGCCCGCGCAGGTACTGGACCAGCAGGTACTGGCAGGCGGCGAATCCGGCGGCGAGCGCGAGCACCGACGCGTTCACCCCGGTGGTGCCGGCGGCCCGCAGCACGTCGGCGACCGGTCGTCCGCCCGGGCGGCGCAGCCAGAGCAGCGCCAACGGCGCGGCGGGCAGCGCGAGCAGCAGCCACTGCGGTGCCTCCGGCGCCAGGGTGAGCCCGAGCAGGACGCCGCCCACCGCGGCGCCGATCAGGGCGGCGTCGCCGAGCGAGGCCCGGTCGGGCGGGCGCAGCCCGCCGCGCCGCGGGGCGTACCGGCGCACGATCAGCACGGCGGCGAGGCAGACCGGCAGCTTGACCAGGAAGATCGCCCGCCAGCCGAGGTGGTCCAGCAGCAGGCCGCCCACCACCGGGCCGGTGACGGCGCCGAGCGGTCCCAGGGTCGCGGGCACGCTCATCGCGCGCCCGCGCAGCTCGGGCCGGACGGAGGTCGCGGCCAGCACCGGCATCAGGACGAACAGCACGGCCCCGAAGGCGCCTTGCAGCAGGCGTGCGGCGATCAGCCAACTCGCCCAGGGGGCGACGGCGGCCAGCACGCTGCACGTCGCGAAGCAGCTGACCGCGAGCAGCAGTGCGGATCGGGTGCCGACCTGGTCCAGCCAGCGGCCGGCGGGCAACAGAAGGGCGACAAGCGGGAGTTGGTAGCCGAGGACGGCCCACTGGGCGACCCCGGGGGAGACCTGGAGGCCGGAGGATATGTCGGTGAGCGCCAGGTTGACCACGTTCATGTCGAGCATGGCGACGAACGAGAGCAATCCGGCGGCCACCACCAGACTCCAGCGGTCGACCGGTTCGACCTGATGATCCGTCAGGTCGTGTCCGCCCGTGGGGTGCTGCGCTCGCATGAAGGTCCTCCGTTCCCCCGTTGCCGTACCGGCACCGCCTCGGCGGCGGCGTCCGGTACAGCAGTCGGGAGCGCGGGGGCTCCGGTTCCGAACACTTGGGGGAATTTTTTCCGGGCGGCGGGCCGGGGTGGCCGGCGGCGAACAGATGTCAACGAACAGATGACAGATGTTGAAATCTGTCATCTGTCATCTGTCATCTGTTCGCTGTGATCTGTCCGCTGTTCTCCGCCGGCCGGCCTCGGTCCGCCGGTCCGCCGGTCCACCCGCCCGCCGGTCAGCAGGCCGCCGCGAGCTCCCCGGCTCCGGCCGCCGACTCGGCCGCCCGCAGCCGGGCGATCAGCTCCTCGCGCGCCCGGGCGACCCGGGAGCGGACGGTGCCGACCGGGCACCCGGCGACCTCGGCCGCCTCGGCGTAGCTCAGCCCGACCACCTGGGTCAGCACGAAGGCCTCGCGCCGTTGTGCGGGGACCCGTTCCAGCAGGTCCCCGAGCGCGATCCCGTCCTCGAACCCGGCCGCGGGCGTCCCGCTCTGCCGCTCCGCCGCCTCCTGCCAGTCCGGCAGTGCCGCGCAGCGCGGCCGGGCGGCGGCCATCCGGTAGCGGTCGATCACGGTGCGGCGGGCGATCGACAGCAGCCAGGTGCGGGCCGAGGAGCGTCCGGCGAAGGAGGGGAGGCCGCGCAGGGCGCGCAGGAACGTCTCCTGGGCGAGGTCGTCGGCGGACTGCACGTCGGTCAGGTGGGCGACGAAGCGCCAGACGTCCCGCTGGGTCGCCCGGACGAAGGCCTCGACGTCCGCCGCCCGGCCCGAGCGGGCGGTCAGCGCGAGCGCGGTGAGCTGGTCGTCATCCACGGCGGCCTCCGACCCGCCCGGTCCCGCGCCGTCGGCCGTGCGGGACGATGGTGCTATGAGATGCGCGCAGTTCCGTACCGCTCTGTCCGCCCGGCTCGACGGCGAACCGGGCGGCCTGCCCACTGCCCGGGTGGACAAGCACCTGGCGCGCTGCGCCGGCTGTCGGGACTGGCGGGACCGGGCCGGGGGCCTGCGCGCCCGGACGCGGGCGACCGACGCCGACGGGCCGTCGACGGAGTGGTCGGCCGGGCTGTGGGCCCGCCTGGAGCAGGCCGGCCCGGCCGGCGAGGTCAACCCGGTCGGTGCGGTCAGCGAGGCGGACGCTGTCGGCCAGGCCGACCAGGTCGACCAGGCCGACCAGGTCGGTTCGGCCGGTCCGGCACCGGAGGGGCCGACGGCCGCGCAGCGGTAGGACGGTGGCGCCGGCGCACAGCGGTGCGCCGTCGTGATGAGGCATGGGAAGGTCCCGGGGGGAAGGCAGGGAGCGGCGCCGCACGCGGCGGCGCCGTAGGCGTCCATGGGCCGGTCGCGCGGCGCGCCGTACCACCCGAGGGGGTGTCGGCGGGCGCGGATCCGGGCCCGGGCCCCGACGGCGCGGCGGTGCGGAACGCGGCGGCACGGGAGGTGACGGCACGCGGCACTGCGGCGCGGCAGGGCGACCGGCCCGACGCGGGACCCCGGTGGCGGCCGGACATCCGGCCGGAGGGGTGCGAGCGCGACGGGCGCGTCAGGAGGCGAGGGCGAACGCCGGTGGCCCGCGCCGGACGACGGCATGGGTCAGCAGCACCGACCGGGGCGGCCGGGCCGGCCGGTCGACGGGCCGGGGTGCGGCCGGCGGCCGGTACCCGAAGGGCCGCGCGAACAGGGTCAGCAGCGGGAGCAGCAGGGCCCCGGCGACCACCGTCCCGAGCGCGGCGAGCAGTTCGAAGACCCGGACCAGCGCGGCGTCACCGCGCCAGAGCAGCAGGGCGCAGGCGAGGGCCGCCAGGACGTGGGCGAGGGCCATCCCCGGCGACATGCCGTGGGACATCCCGTGCGCCATGTCGCCGGACATCCCACCGGACGTGCCACCGGAGATTCCACCGGCCATCCCGCCGGACAGGCTGTCGGACGTGTGGTGGGCCGTCGCGTGCGACATCCCCGGCATGCCCGCCATCATCCCGGTCGACCCCGGGTCCAGGGCCGTTCCGTCGGCAGCCGCCGCCGTCCCCGCCGTCCCGTGGTGCACCGCCGCCATCGGGCGCAGACCGCCGGTGGCCGGCGGTGCGTCCGGGTCGATGCCCGCCATCCGGGCCAGCTCGACGGGCGAGAGCCCGCCGGGGGCGCGGTCCGGGTTGCAGAGCAGCAGTCCGGCCCAGTCCGTGGTGGCGAGCCGGCCGAGACCGCCGCCCCCGCGGCCGAGCATCCCGGCCTGTTCGAACAGCAGGTGCAGCGCGCTCTGCGCCACGACCATCCAGCCGCTGATCACACCGATCCCGCGCCGCTTTCCGGCCAGCAGCCAGGTCAGCCCGAGGACCGCTCCGAACGCGCCGAGCAGGACCGGCGGGGAGACCCCGGCGCCGGCCATGGCGACGTGCGCCGTGCCGGCCATCGCCACGCAGAGCGCGGCGAAGACCACGGCGCGCAGCAGGCGGATCCGGTCGGTCATCACGATGGCACTCATCGTCGCACCCGCTACGTCCCGCCCGTACCGCACCCTCCGGTGATGGCCGGTTCCGGTCCGTGAGAACATGCCCGGCCCGTCGGTTCGACCGATCAGCCGCTTTTAGCACGGTTTCACGCAGCCGTCGATCCGGCTTGACACCCGCACTCGCCGCTCACTAGAAGTGCACGCTCAAGCACAGAACGTACGTGCCGGAACGAAGCCGACCGGAAGCAGGAAGCACGGCCATGGACATTCCGACGGACGTCTCCCCCTCGACGACACCCATCACCCCGACCACCCCGACCGTCCCGGTCATCCCGAGCACACCAACCAGTACGACCGGTCCGACCGCACCCCCGGTGCGGCCCGCCGCGACCCCCGACCTGGCCGACCCCCACTTCTGGAAGCTCTCCGCCCCCGCCCGCGCCGCCGCCTTCGCCGAGCTGCGCCGCAGCCCCGCCCCGGTCTACTTCGGCGACCGCGCCTCCGGCCGGGGTTTCCACGCCCTGGTCCGCCACGCCGACGTCCTCGAGGCCAGCCGCAACCCGGCCGTCTTCCGCTCCGCCCCCGGCGTGACCACCCCCGAACCGGCCCGCTGGGTGCGGCTGCTGTTCGGCGACTCGATGGTCAACCTCGACGACCCCCGGCACGCCCAGCTGCGCCGGATCGTCTCCCGGGCCTTCACCCCGCGCCTGCTCGACCGGGTGGAGGAGGACGTCCGGCGGATCTCCGCCGCCCTGGTCGACGAGGTCGAGCGCGGCCGGCCCGGGGACTTCGTCGGCCCGGTCGCCGCCCAGCTCCCCTTTCAGGTGATCTGCACCATGATGGGCATCCCGGAGGCGTCCCGCCGCACGATCCTCGGCCTGGTCGACCGCAACTCCGCGGACGTCGGCGTGGCCCGGCCGCTCCGTCGGCGGTTCAGGATCCCCGGTCGGGGGCTGGCCGCGCTCGCCCGGATGCAGGGCATCGTCGCCGCGATCGGCCGCGAGCGTCGCCGACGGCCGACCGAGGACCTGATCTCCGCGCTGGTCACCGCCGACGTGGACGGCCGCCGACTGACCGGTCGCGACCTGGGCGCCTTCTTCAGCCTGCTGCTGGTCGCCGGGGTCGAGACCACCCGCAACGCGCTCGCCCACGGCCTCCACCTGCTGACCGTCCACCCCGAGCAGCGCGCGCTGCTCCTCGCCGACCTGGACGGACGGCTGGACGGGGCGGTGGACGAGATCCTCCGGTACGCCACGCCGATCGTCCAGTTCCGCCGGACCCTTGCCGTCGACCACGAGCTCGGCGGCCCGGGCGGCCCGCTGCTGCGGGCGGGGGAGAAGGTCGCGCTGTACTACGGTTCGGCGAACCGGGACGCGTCGGTCTTCCCCGATCCCGAGGCCTTCGACATCACCCGCACCCCCAACCCCCACGTCGGCTACGGCGGCGGCGGGCCGCACTACTGCCTGGGCGCGCACCTGGCCCGGCAGGAGATGACGGCGCTGTTCCGTGAGCTGTTCACCCGGCTGCCCGGGGCCCGCTCGGTCGGCGAGCCGGTGCTCGTCCCGTCCAGCTTCGACCACCGGGTCCGCTCGCTGGGCTTCACCTTCTGACCGCTCCGAAGGCCCGGTGCGCGGATCCCGCGCCCGGCGCGCGGACCCCGCGCCCGGGCCCGGACCCGCGCGGGGCCTACCCGCACAGCGTCCACACCGCGTGGTCGTGCGCGAACACCACCTGTCGCGGCCCGTGCTCCGCGACCCGGTCCAGCCAGGCCCGGTACCCGGGCAGCGGCGCCGCGACCCCGTCGCGCGCGGCCTGCCGGGCCAGCACCGCCTGCCCGTACTCGGACGCGAAGTCGTACGCCTGCCCGGCCAGCAGGACGGTGCGGCCGTCGCTGCGTTCGACCAGCAGGGACTGGTGGCCCCCGGTGTGTCCCGGGGTCGGCAGCACCCGGAGGCCGGGCCAGATCTCGGCCTCGCCGTCGAGCTCCCGGTGGACGGCGCCGGGGAAGTCGACCAGGGCGTCGATGGTGTGGTCGCCCCGCCGGGCGGTGGCCAGTTCCTCGGACTGGACGAGGACCGGCGTCCCGGCGAACAGCGGATTGCCGCCGCAGTGGTCGAAGTGCAGGTGGCAGTTGACCACCAGGTCGATGTCCGGGACCGCGACCCCGGCCGCGGCGAGCGCCTCCGGCAGCGGGCGACGGACCGGGCGGTAGTGCGCCTCGGTCTCGGGGGAGCCCGCACCGATGCCGGTGTCGAACAGCACCAGCCCCTCCGGGCCCCGGACCAGGTACGCGAGCACCGGTTCCACTCTCGGCTCGGGGCCGCCCGTTTCGGCGGCCGGCCGGAGGATGAAGCCCAGGTCGAGACGGCGGATCGTGTGCATGCGTCCCCCTTGTCGCACTGCCCCGTGTGGCGGCCGGGAGGGCCGCCGTTCGCACCCTACCCGTCGGTCGGACGGGCCCCGGCGGGGGAGCCGGTCCGCGTGGCAAGGATTCTGACGAATCGTCAGCAATTCCGGACGGTCGACGGTGGTGCACGTCACGGCGGGCGGGTCGGATGCGGAGCACAATGCCCGGCATGACCGATCGTCCGACACCGCCCGAGCACGGGCCCGCCGACCGCCCCACCGCCGATGTCTGGGCCGCCCTCGGCGGGCCGTCCGACCTCCTGGACCGGGTGGCGTTCCACGGCCCGCGGGGCGCTCTGCCCTCCGGCCTGCCCGTGCGCCGGCTCGCCCGGGCCACCGTGGCCGCCTGCTCGCTGGCCGCCGCCGAACTCGCGGCGCACCGCGGTGGCGGCGCCGTCCCCGCCGTCCGGGTGGACGAGGGGGCGGTCGCGACCGCCTTCGTCAGCGAGCGGCACCTGGAGATCGACGGCCGCAAGCCGGTCGGCTTCGCCCCGCTCTCCGGCTTCTGGCGCACCGCCGACGGCTGGATCCGCACCCACGCCAACTACCCGCACCACCGCGAGCGGCTGCTCGCCGTCCTCGGCCTCGCCCCCGACGCCGGGCCGGAGCGGCTCGCCGAGGTGCTGGGCGGGTCGCCGGGCGAGGAGGTGCAGGAGCGCGCGTACGCGGCGGGAGCGCTCGCCGTGGCGGTCGCGCCGGTGAGCGCTGCCGTACACCCCCTGGTGGAGTGCCGGGAGATCGGCGACGCACCGGTCCGTCCGCTCGCGGCGGCCCCGGCGGACCGCCCCGCCGCGGGGATCAGGGTCCTCGACCTCAGCCGGGTGATCTCCGGACCGGTCGCCACCCGCACCCTCGCCCTGCTCGGCGCCGACGTGCTGCGGGTCGACTCGCCCCGGCTGCCCGAGGCCGACGACGCCCACGCCGACACCGGGTTCGGCAAGCGCTCCACCCGCCTCGACCTGGCCGATCCGGCCGACCGGGCCGTCTTCGAGGGCCTGCTCGACACCGCCGACGTGGTCGTCAACGGTTACCGCCCCGGCGCCCTCGACGCCTACGGACTGGCCCCCGAGGCGCTGTTCGCCCGCCGCCCGGGCCTGGTCCTCGCCCAGATCTGCGCCTGGGGCTGGACCGGACCGTGGTCCGGCCGGCGCGGCTTCGACAGCCTGGTCCAGGCCGGTGTCGGCATCGCCGCCCACGAGGCCGGACCCGACGGCCGGCCCGGCGTGCTGCCCGCCCAGGCGCTCGACCACGGCACCGGCTACCTGCTCGCCGCCGCCGTCCTGCGCGCCCTCACCGACCAGCGCACCGGCCGCCCCGGCGGCCGTCACCTGCGCCTCTCCTTGGCCGGTACGGCCTCCTGGCTGCTGCACGGCATCCCGGCCGACCCGTGCGACCCGGCCGACCCGCCGAACCCGGGCGGCGAGCCGCCGTACGACCCGGCGCGCCACCTCACCGGGACCGACTCGGCGTACGGGCGGCTGCGGCACGCCCGGCCGCCGATCGGCTACCTCGGTGCGCCCACCGACTGGGCCCGCCCGCCCGGGCGTTGGGGGACGGACGCGCCGGTCTGGTGCTGAGCACCCGGCGCCCGCCGCGGGCCGGGGCCGTAAGGCCCTGGGCCCTGAGGCCCTGATGACCGTGGGGCGGGCGGTGGCGCCGGGTCAGACCCCGGACGGGATCCGCTTGGCGCGACCGCGCACCTGGACGGCGGTCGCGATCTCGACCACGCCCAGGATCACCAGCCAGCACCCGGCCAGCACGGTCAGCGCGGCGATCGAGCCGACCGGCCAGACCATCAGCAGCACGCCGGCCAGGGTGTTGGCCACACCGGCGAAGGCCTGCCAGCCGCGGGCGGGCATCAGCGGGTCGGAGATCGCGGCGGCGAGCTGGGTGATGCCGCGGAACAGCCAGCCGATGCCGATCCAGAGCGCGAGCAGCAGCAGGGACTGGACCGCGCTGCGGAAGCACAGCAGCCCCAGCAGCACGCTGATCGCGCCGCTGATGAAGGCCAGCACCCGCAGTGCGGTGGTGGCGTGGGTGCCGAACGCGGCGACCAACTGGACGACACCGATGACCAGCAGGTAGAGGCCGAACAGCACGCCCACCACCAGGAGCGTCTCCCGGGGCCAGACGAAGACGACGATCCCCAGGGCGAGCGAGGCCACACCGGCGGCCAGCAGGACCTGCCAGGCGGCCTTGGCCAGTGCGCCGAGCGGGCCCTGCACCGGGGTTCCGTCGGGGGTGATGATCGGAGGGGCCACGGCGGCGTACTCCTCGGGTCGGGGGCGGAGAACGAACCCCAGCCTCCGCGTGCCGCCGCCCGGCCGCCCGCCGGGTACGGCCGTTCGAGTGATGCTCCCCGGCTGCCGGAACGACATCCTCCGGTCACCCGTCGTCGATATCATCTGTCGGTATGACTTCTGAAGGGTGGGGGACCCCTCCGGTCGAGCCGATCAGCCAGCACTACATCGTGTGCGGGGGCAACGCCCTGGCCCACCGGCTGGTCCTGGAACTCGTCGAGCACTACGAAGTCCCGGTCGTCGTCCTGGTCGCCGACCGCACCCGCGACCACGCGCCGCGGATCGAACGGCTCGCCGGCGTCGCCGCCGTCGTCGAGTACCCGAACATCACCGAGGAAGCGCTGCGGGCGGTGTCCGTCGACACCGCCCGCGGCCTCGCCCTGGTCGAGGGCAGCGACCAGGAGAACATCCATGCCGCGCTCAGCGCGCAGGGGCACAACCCGGACATCCGGATCGTCTTCCGGATGTTCAACCAGCGCCTCGGCGAGAACATCGAACGGCTGCTCAGGAACGGCGCCGCGCTCTCCGGCTCCGCCACCGCCGCCCCGGCCTTCGCCGCCGCCGCCCTCGGACGGCCCAACTCGGTGGAGATCGAGGGCCGTTACCTGCACATCGCGTTCGACGACGCCATCACCCCGGACCGGCTCTGCGTGGTCGCCGACCAGATCGACCGGCAGGACTTCAGCAAGATCCGCCTGCTGCCGGAGCAGGAGGGCGACTCGGCCCAGTTCGTCCGGCTCGCCACCGAGTTCGGCGACGACGGGCCGGTCCGGCCGGGCGGGGTGCGGCGCGGACCGGTGCCGGAGCCGCGGGTGGGCGCGGACGCGGACCCCGGGCCGGGAGCGCCGGACGGGACGCCCGACGCCGAGGAGCCGGCCGGCGGGACCGCCGCGCTCCAGGCGATGCGGATGGAGCCCCGGGAACCGACCAACTGGGCCCGCCGGGTGCGCTGGCGGGTGCTCGACACCATGCGCTTCTTCACCAGTGCCCGGATGCGCCTCGTGCTGCTCACCGCGCTCGCCGCGGTGCTGATGGCCTTCGCCGTGCTCTGGTACCTCAGCCGGGACTTCGGCTGGACCGTCTACATCTCGCTGCTGGACCTGGCCGGCGCCGCCCAGCCCGACCAGCAGGCCGACATCGTCGCCGGGACCGGGACGGGCGGCGCCTGGCAGCGGGTCGCCCAGGTGGTGATCACCCTCTGCGGGATCACCTTCGCACCGGTCGCCACCGCCATCGTGGTCGAGGTGCTGGGCTCCGGGCGGCGCGGACTGCCCCGGAACCCGAGCGCGGGCACCCGGGACCACGTGATCGTGGTCGGACTCGGCAACGTCGGCACCCGGGTCGCCGCCCAACTGCACGAGATGGGCGTGCCGGTGGTCTGCATGGAGCGTGACCCGCAGGCCCGCGGGATCGCCTCCGCCCGGGCGCTCGGCATTCCGGTGGTCCTGGGCGACGGGCCGTTCGAGGAGCAGCTGCACCGCGCTCGACTGAAGCACGCCCGGGCGCTGGTCGCGGTCAGCGGGGACGACGCCACCAACCTGGAGGCGGCCCTGGAGGCGCGCCACGGCAACGCCGAGGTCCGGGTGGTGGTCCGGCTGTTCGACGACAACTTCGCCGGTCACTTCTACAAGACGCTGGACAACGCGGCCTCCCGCTCGGTGTCCTACCTGGCGGCGCCCGCCTTCGCGGCCGCCCTGATGGGCAGTGAGGTGCGCGGAACGCTGTCGGTGTTCCGGCACGTGCTGCTGATCGCCGAGCTGACGGTGGAGGACGGCAGCGGACTGATCGGCCTCAACCGGCACGATCTGGAGGATCCGGGCGGGGTCCGGGTGATCGCCGTCCGCTTCGCCCACAGCAACCAGTTGCACTGGGGTTTCGCGGACCGCACCCGGCGACTGGCCCCGGGGGACCGCATCGTGGTCGCCGCCACCCGCAGCGGGCTGGCGCGGCTGAACACGGTGCTGGTGGAGGAAGGGTGAGGAGAGGTGAGGAGGGGCGGCGGTGGCCGCCGCCGGAAGGCGGCGAGCCGATGACAGCCGGCGGATGACGGCGAACAGCTGACAGACGACAGCGAACAGATTTCAGATGATGAAATCTGTTCGCTGTCGTCTGTCAGCTGTCAGTTGTTCGCCGACCGTCAGCGGTTCTCGAACTTTGCCGTCCGCTTCTCGGCGAAGGCCGCCATGCCCTCCTTCTGGTCCGCCGTGGCGAACACCGAGTGGAACAGCCGGCGTTCGAAGCGGACCCCCTCGGCGAGCGTGGTCTCGAACGCCCGGTTGACGCTCTCCTTGAGCATGACGGCCGCCGGGGCGGACATCGCCGCGACGGTCTCGGCGGTGGCCAGCGCCTCGGTGAGCAGCTGGTCGGCCGGGACGATCCGGGCGACCAGGCCCGCCCGCTCGGCTTCCTCGGCGCCCATCATCCGGCCGGTCAGGCAGAGGTCCATGGCCTTCGCCTTGCCGATCGCCCGGGTCAGCCGCTGCGAGCCGCCGATGCCGGGGAGCACCCCGAGCTTGATCTCCGGCTGCCCGAACTTCGCGGTGTCCGCCGCCAGCAGGATGTCGCACATCATCGCCAGCTCGCAGCCGCCGCCCAGCGCGAACCCGGCCACCGCCGCCACCACGGGCGTGCGCAGCGCGCCGAACCGGTCCCACGGGCCCAGCCAGTCGTCGAGGTAGACGTCCGGGAACCGGTTGCCCTGCATCTCCTTGATGTCGGCGCCGGCCGCGAAGGCCTTCTCCGAGCCGGTGACCACCAGACACCCGATCTCCGGGTCCCGGTCGAAGGCGGTGGCGGCCGCCACCACCTCGTTCATCAGCTGGGTGTTCAGCGCGTTCAGCGCCTTGGGCCGGTTGAGGGTGATCAGCCCGACCCGGCCCTTGCGCTCGACCAGGATCGTCTCGTAGGTCTCGGTCTCGGTCATCGCCGTTACTTCCAATCCGCTGCTCGGCCATTCCACTGCTCGGCGCCGCGCGGGCGCGCCCTGACCACCCAACGATCTACGACGCGCCCGGTCCCGCGCCAGTCTTGGTATGCGAGACGCCGGTCACCAGCACACCCCGTCACCAGCGCACCCCGTCACCAGCGAACCCCCGGCACCGGCACGCCCCGGCACCAGCACGCCGGTCGCCGGAGCGGCGGACGGTCAGAACCGGACGCCGTGGCGCTCCGCCGCCCGCCGGACGGTCTCGGCCTTGACCTCGCCCCGGCGGGCCAGCGCGGCCAGCGCCGCGACCGTCACCGACTCGGCGTCCACGCCGAAGTGCCGCCTGGTCGCCGCCCGGCTGTCCGAGAGGCCGAAGCCGTCGGTGCCCAGGGACGTCCAGTCCTGCTCCACCCAGGGCCGGATCTGGTCCGGTACCGCGCGCATCCAGTCGCTGACCGCGAGGACCGGTCCGGGGGCCCCGGCCAGCGCCCGGGTCACGTACGGGACGCGGGCCGCCGCGCCCGTACCGGCCGCCGCCTGGGCCAGGTTGGCGGCGTCGCAGTCCAGCGCCTCCCGGCGCAGCTCGGTCCAGGAGGGCGCCGACCAGACGTCGGCCGCCACACCCCATTCCTCGCCGAGCAGTTGCTGCGCGGCCAGCGCCCAGTGCACGGCGGTGCCGGAGGCGAGCAGTTGGATCCGCGGTGCGTCGGCGGCCAGGTCGGCGGGGTCGGCCGCGCGGTAGCGGTAGAGCCCGCGCAGGATGCCGTCGACGACGTCCTGTCCGGCCGACCGGGCGTCGGGCAGTCCACCGGACGGTCGACCGGGCAGTCCACCGGGCAGGGCGGGCTGCCGCAGCGGCTCGTTGTAGACGGTCAGGTAGTAGAACACGTCCTCGCCGTGCGGGTGTTGCTCGCTGCGTCCGTACATCCGGCGCAGCCCCTCACGGACGATCACGGCGACCTCGTAGCCGAAGGCCGGGTCGTAGCAGAGCGCGGCCGGGTTGGTGGAGGCGATCAACGGGGAGTGTCCGTCGGCGTGCTGCAGGCCCTCGCCGGTCATGGTGGTGCGTCCGGCGGTGGCGCCGATCAGGAAGCCCCGCCCCAACTGGTCGGCCATGGCCCACATCTGGTCGGCGGTGCGCTGCCAGCCGAACATCGAGTAGAAGATGTAGAACGGGATGACCGGCTCGCCGTGGGTGGCGTACGCCGTGGCCGCGGCGGTCAGCGAGGCCATCGAACCGGCCTCGGTGATGCCCTCGTTGAGGAGCTGTCCGCTCACCGACTCCTTGTAGTGCAGGAGTTGGTCACGGTCGACCGGGTCATAGGTCTGGCCGAGCGGGGAGTAGATCCCGGCGGTGGGGAAGAGCGACTCCATGCCGAAGGTGCGTGCCTCGTCCGGGACGATCGGCACCCAGCGGTGGCCGGTCGCCTTGTCCCGGATCAGGTCCTTGACCAGGCGGACGAAGGCCATCGTGGTGGCGATCTCCTGCGTGCCGGAGCCCTTGAACAGCGTTTCGAAGGGCTTGGCGGGCAGGTCGGGCAGCGGGGTGAAGCGCACCCGGCGGGCCGGGGCGGGGCCGCCCAGCGCCGCCCGGCGCTCGCGCAGGTAGCGGACCTCCGGCGAGTCCGGGCCCGGGTGGGCGTAGGGGACCAGGTCGGTGTCCAGGGCGCGGTCGGGGATGGGGAGTTCGAGCAGGTCGCGCATCGCGCGGAACTCCGCCCCGGAGAGCTTCTTCATCTGGTGGTTGGCGTTGCGGGCCTCGAAGCCGGGGCCGAGGGTCCAGCCCTTGACGGTCTGCACCAGCACCACGGTGGGCGCGCCCCGGTGCTCCAGGGCCGCCCGGTAGGCGGCGTACACCTTGCGGGGCTCGTGGCCGCCGCGGGAGGTCGCGACGATCTCCGACAGCCGGTCGTCGTCCAACGCATCGGCGAGCGGGCGCAGTTCGGGGTCGGCATGGAACAGGTGCGCGCGGATGTAGCGGGCGTCGGAGGCGGCGTAGGTCTGGAACTGCCCGTCCGGCACCTCGCCGAGGCGGCGAACCAGGGCGCCGGTGGTGTCGCGGGCCAGCAGCTGGTCCCAGGCCTCGCCCCAGAGCGACTTGACGACGTTCCAGCCGGCGGCACGGAACCGGCGCTCCAGCTCCTGCACGATCTTGCCGTTGCCGCGGACCGGTCCGTCCAGGCGTTGGAGGTTGCAGTTGACTACGAAGGTCAGGTTGTCCAGGCCCTCGCGGGCGGCCAGGGCGAGGGCGGCGGTGGACTCCGGCTCGTCCATCTCGCCGTCGCCGAGGAAGGCCCACACGTGCGAGCCGGAGGTGTCCTTGATCCCGCGTGCCGTCAGGTACCGGTTGAACCGGGCCTGGTGGATCGCGGAGAGCGGGCCGAGGCCCATCGAGACGGTGGGGAACTCCCAGAACCAGGGCAGTCGGCGGGGGTGCGGGTAGGAGGGCAGTCCGTCGCCGCCGGCCTCCTGCCGGAAGCGGTCCAACTGTCCCTCGGTGAGGCGGCCTTCGAGGAAGGCGCGGGCGTAGACGCCGGGCGCGGCATGGCCCTGGACGTACAGCTGGTCGCCGGAGCCGTCGGCCTCCTTGCCGCGGAAGAAGTGCTGGAAGCCGACCTCGTACAGCCAGGCGGCGGACGCGTAGGTGGCCATGTGCCCGCCCAGGCCGCCGCGGTGGTTGCCCCGGGTCACCATGGCGGCGGCGTTCCAGCGGTTCCAGGCGGTGATCCGCCGCTCCATCTCCTCGTCGCCCGGGAACTCCGGTTCCGCGGCGGTGGGGATGGTGTTGACGTACGGGGTGTCCAGCAGCGGGGGGATGTCGAGGCGGAGCTGCTGGGCGTGTTCGACGAGGCGTCGCAGCAGGTGGGCGGCGCGGTGGGGGCCGCCGAAGTCGCGGGCGGCGTCGAGCGAGTCGCGCCACTCCGCGATCTCCTCGGGGTCCTGGTCGTGAAGCTGGTCGAGCTGGGACACGGGTGGTTCCCCTTTACCGGTGCGCTTCAGGCACGTATTCCAGGATGCGGAATAGTGTTTCTCTTCATGGAACTACCGTGGACGGTAGGGAGCGTCGGGGTGGTGAGTCAACCGCTACTGGCGAGTAGTTTGAACGATGATCGATCATCTTTATGCGAACAATAATGGGAGGTCCTCCGGGGAAACGGCCGACCGCCGGCCGGAGGCTGCTCAGACGGAGGAGCGGTCGGCGTACTCCAGGACGTGTTCCGCGAGCAGTCGTCCGACCTCGGGGTCCTGGCGCCGGAACGCCTCGATCAGCGGTCGGTGGTCGGCGGCGTTCTCGTGCAGTTCCGGGCGGACCCGGTGCAGCGACAGCACCGTCCACACCTCGACGCCCAGGCCCTCCCAGGTCCGCAGCAGTGTCGCGTTGCCGGAGGCGGCGACGATCTCGCGGTGGAACGCCACTCCGTGCCGGGCCTGCCCGAGGGTGTCACCGGCCGTGGCGGCCGCTTCCATCGCCCGGGCGTGCCGCTCCAGCGCCCCGGTGTCCCCGGCCAGCCGGACCACGGCCGCCTCGGCGGCCGGCCGCTCCAGTGCCGCCCGCACCTGGTACACCTCGCGCAGTTCCGCCGGTCCGATCTCGCGCACCCGGACGCCCCGGTTGGGTTCGGTGACCAGCAGCCCGAGGGCCTGCAGGGAGCGCAGCGCCTCGCGCACCGGTGCCTGGCTGACGTTCAACTCGCTTGCCAGGCGCCGCTCGACGATCCGGTCGCCGGGCTGCCAGCGGCCGCCGAGCAGGCCCTCCAGCAGCAGCCCGCGCACCTGCTCGCCGAGCGGCACCCGGGACAGCGGGTCGGCGGCTCCGCCCGGTGTCGGTGTCGGTGCCGGTGCCGCGGGCGTCGGCGCGGGTGTCGGCACGGGCGTCGGCGTCGGCGCGGGTGTCGGCGCCGGCGTCGGGTGGTTCATCGGGTGCTCCAAGGCGTTCCGGGGGGAGGCGGTTCGGCGGCCGGCCGGGGTCCGGACGGGTCAGGCCAGGCCCAGTTCGTCGCCCGGGCGCGGGGCGAAGAAGCGGGCGACCTCGGCCTCCGTCACCCCGGCGAGCGTACCCGGCGACCACCGCGGGGTGCGGTCCTTGTCGATCACCTGGGCGCGGATGCCCTCGGCCAGGTCGGGGCCGTCCAGTGCGGCGCACGAGATCCGGTACTCCTGGTCGAGCACGGCCTCCAGGGAGGGCAGGGTCCGGGCCCGGCGGAGGGCGGCCAGGGTGACCTTGACGGCGGTGGGGGAGTTCCCGAGGATCAGCTCGGCGGACTCCTTCGCCTCCGGCGCACCGGAGTCGAGCAGCCGGTCGACGATCTCCTCGACGGTGTCGGCCGCGTAGCAGGCGTCGATCCAGCCGCGTCGTCCGCTGAGCTCCGACGGCGGCGCGGGCGCGGCGTGGGCGGCGACGGTCGCCGCCGGGGCGTCGCTGCGGGCGAGGGCGTCGAGCAGCTCAGGAATGCGGTCGGACGGAACGAAGTGGTCCGCGAAGCCGCACGCCAGCGCGTCACCGGGGCCCATCGAGGCGGAGGTGAGCCCGTAGTGGAGGCCCGACCCGCCCGGGGCGAGGGCGAGGAGGCGGCTGCCGCCGACGTCCGGGGTGAGCCCGATCCGGGTCTCCGGCATCGCGATCACGGTGCGCTCGGTGACGATCCGCAGGGCCGCGTGGGCCGACAGGCCGATGCCGCCGCCCATGGTGATGCCGTCCATCACCGCGACGAACGGCTTCGGGTAGCGGGAGATCAGCGCGTTCACCCGGTACTCGTCCCGGAAGAAGGCGCGGGTGCCGGTTCCGCCGGTCGTGACGTCGGCGTGCATCGCGCGCAGGTCCGCGCCCGCGCACAGGCCCCGCTCGCCGGCCCCGGTCAGGACGACGGTGCGCACCCGGTCGTCGGTGGCCCAGTCGTCCAGGGTGGTGCGGATGGTGGTGATCATGCCGTGGGTCAGCGAGTTGAGCGCACGCGGGCGGTTCAGCACGATCCGCCCGAGGCCGTCGCCGCGGCCGCCGTCGCTGCCGCCGTCGCCCGGGAACGTCCGGACCTCCGCCACCTCTGCGTGCATCGGAACCGCTCCCGTCCCCTCGGTGGACCCGTCTTCCGTGGTCCACGGTACCGGGGCGGGTGGGGCGTGGTGATCACGAGTCCGGGGCGGCTGACGGCCGACGGCTGACAGATAACGGATAACGGCTGACAGATGTCATCAGATGAAATCTGTCAGCCGTCAGCCGCAGCTCGCGGGCGGGTCAGCCCCGCACCCGCCCGGTGACCTCGCCGAACCCGATCACCGCGCCGTCCGGCCCCGGGGCCGTCGCCGTGATGACCACCTCGTCGCCGTCCTCCAGGAAGGTCCGGGTCGTCCCGTCCGGCAGCTTGAGCGGCTCCTCGCCGTTCCAGGTCAGCTCGATCAGCGCGCCGCGGGTGTCCGCCTCCGGCCCGCTGACCGTGCCCGAGGCGAACAGGTCGCCGGTGCGCAGCGACGCGCCGTTGACGGTCATGTGGGTCAGCTGCTGCTGCGCCGTCCAGTACATGGTGGCGAACGGCGGGCGCGAGACCAGGTGCCCGTTCAGCCGGACCTCCATCGCCAGGTCCAGCCCCCACGGCTCGCCGCCGCGGTCGTCCAGGTAGGGCAGCGGCTCGACGTCGCGCTCCGGCGGGGCGACCCGGGCGTGCTGCAGGGCGTCCAGCGGCACGATCCACGGCGAGACCGAGGTCGCGAAGGACTTGCCCAGGAAGGGCCCGAGCGGTACGTACTCCCAGGCCTGGATGTCGCGCGCCGACCAGTCGTTGAGCAGGCAGACGCCGAACACGTGCTCGCGGAAGTCGTCCAGCACGACCGGTCGGCCCAGCTCGGACGGCGTGCCGACGACGAAGCCGACCTCGGCCTCGATGTCCAGCCGGCGGGTCGGCCCGAAGCCCGGTGCGGCGTCGGCGGGCGCCTTGCGCTGCCCGTGCGGACGCACCACCGGCGTGCCGGAGACGACCACCGTGCCGGCCCGTCCGTGGTAACCGATCGGCAGGTGCTTCCAGTTGGGGGTGAGCGGCTCCGAGCCCGGGCGGAAGATCCGGCCCAGGTTGGTGGCGTGGTGCTCGGAGGCGTAGAAGTCGACGTAGTCCGCGACCTCGAACGGCAGGTGCAGCTCGACCTCGTCGGCCGGCAGCAGGGCCGGCGACAGCGCCTCGCGGAACGACGCGTCGGTCAGCCAGCGGATGAGGTCCGAGCGCACCCGGGTCCAGACCGGACGCCCGGCCGCCATCAGCGGGTTGAGCGAGTCCGCGTCGAGCAGCTCGGACGGCGCCCCGGCCGCGCGGGCGGCGGCCCCGGCGTCCAGCACGAAGTCCCCGACGCGCACGCCGATCCGGCGCCGCCCGGGCCGGTCGGCCGCGGTGAAGACGCCGTACGGCAGGTTGTGCACGCCGAACGGCGAGTCCTGGGCGCTGACGAGCCAGCTGCGGGGGCTGCTGGGGGTGGTGCTCAACGGTCCTCCTGGACGAGTGGACTGGGCGACAGCAGGCCGAGCGCGGCCAGGTCGTCCAGGGGTTCGGCGATGCTGCAGGTGCCGAACGCGGTGAACGAGTTGCGGATCACCGTAACCTGGTGCCCGCTCAGCGCGTGGACGGCCTTGGCCAGCACCTCGCCGTCGCGCTCGGCCAACACCGCTGCTGCTGCGGCGGGTTCGGTCTCCTGGGCGGCCAACAGCACGTTCAGGAAGCCGTGGTGCTCGAAGCCGGTCACCGGATCGGTGTGCCGGACGGCGTTGTGCAGTCCGGCGGTGCACTTGTACGGAAGGCCGCGCCGGGCGCAGCCGGTGAGGAAGGCGGCCAGCTCGTCCTCGCCCGGGAACGCCTCCGCGACGACGCCGCCGGTGCGGAACTTCGCCCGGTAGGCGCTGTCGACCAGGGCGTCCAGGAACGCGTCCAGCCCGTCCCCGCGCAGGAGTTCGCGCGGCAGCTCGACGGCGGCCGGCACGTCCGGCGGCAGCAGCCGGTCCAGCTCGGCCACGGCCTCCTGGACGTCCCGGGTGGCGAGCTCGACGCCCGCGACCTCGAAGGGCGCGGCGGCGGTGAGCGCCGGCCCGAGCTCGGCGCTGCCCCCCGGCAGCACCAGCCCGACCCTGAGCGGCCCGGTGCCCGCCACCGCCGCGGCCAGCTCGCCCAACCGGCCCGCCCCGCACAGGAACGGGCCGACCGCGTCGGCGTACCAGGCCGTGCGGTGGACGCGGTGTGCGGGCACCGCCTCGGCGACCGGCAGGTTCCCCGGGGGGAACACCGCCGCGTCGTCGAAGAGCCCGCGGAACAGGTCCGGGATCGAGGGGGCGTCGGCACTCATCGCCCGGGCCCCCGGCCCGCCCAGGTCCAGGCGTAGCCGTCGTCCTCGCTCGCCCGGCCGCCCTCGCCGAGCTCCAGCGGGCGGAAGGTGTCCACCATGACCGCCAGCTCGTCGAAGAACTCCACGCCGATGCTGCGCTCGTACGCGCCCGGCTGCGGCCCGTGGGTGTGCCCGCCGGGGTGCAGCGAGATCGAGCCCTGGGCGATGCCGGAGCCCTTGCGGGCCGCGTAGTCGCCGCCGCAGTAGAACATCACCTCGTCGCTGTCCACGTTGGCGTGGTAGTACGGCACCGGGATCGACAGCGGGTGGTAATCCACCTTGCGGGGAACGAAGTTGCAGATCACGAAGTTTTTGCCCTCGAACACCTGGTGGGCCGGCGGCGGCTGGTGGATCCGCCCGGTGATCGGCTCGAAGTCCCGGATGTTGAAGGCGTAGGGGTACAGGCAGCCGTCCCAGCCGACCACGTCGAAGGGGTGGTGCGGCACGGTGTAGCGGGTGCCCGAAACCCCGTTCGGGCCACGGTGCTTGACCAGCACGTCGACGTCCCCGGCGGTGTCGACCACCAGCGGCCCGACCGGCCCGCGGAAGTCCCGCTCGCAGTACGGCGCGTGCTCCAGCAGCTGCCCGTACTTGGACAGGTAGCGCTTGACCGGGGTGATGTGGCTGTTCGCCTCGATGCAGTACGCGCGCAGCGGTTCGTCGCCGGACGGCACCCAGCGGTGGGTGGTGGCGCGCGGGATGATCACGTAGTCGCCCTGGCCGACCTCGATCGAGCCGAAGACCGTCTCGACCGTGCCCGCGCCGGACTCCACGTACACGCACTCGTCGCCGAGCCCGTTGCGGTACAGCTCGCTCGGGGCCCCGGCGGCGACGTACGAGATCCGCACGTCGCCGTTGCCGAGGACCAGGCGCCGGCTGCCCACGACGTCCGCGGACTTCCACTCCTGGTCCGCGAACAGCCCGTGCAGCTTGAGGTGGCGGGGGAGCAGGGGATGGTTGGGCACCGTGGACTGGTCGGGCAGCTCCCACGGCACCGCGTCGACCACCGCCGAGGGGATGCCCCGGTGGTAGAGCAGCGACGAGTCGGAGGAGAACCCCTCCTCGCCCATCAACTCCTCGTAGTACAGCCCGCCTTCGGGTGTGCGGTGCTGGGTGTGCCGCTTGGGCGGGATGCTGCCCAGCTGCCGGTAGTACGCCATCTCCGTGCTCCTCCTCGACCGTCCGTCAGGGTGTCCCGCTGCTCACCGGATCACGGTGCCCACCGGAACCTGACGCTCACAGGATCCCGGCTCTCCCGGGATTCCCGAAGCCTGCGGGGTCCCGGCGTCCCCGGGACCCCTGGAGCTCACAGGTTGCCGCGACGGTCCTGCTCGCGCTCGATGGACTCGAACAGCGCCTTGAAGTTGCCCTTGCCGAAGCCCAGCGAACCGTGCCGCTCGATGAACTCGTAGAAGACGGTCGGGCGGTCGCCGATCGGCTTGGTGAAGATCTGCAGCAGGTAGCCGTCCTCGTCGCGGTCGACCAGGATGCCGCGGCTCTTCAGCTCCTCGATCGGCACCCGGACCTTGCCGATCCGCTCGCGCAGCTCCGGGTCGTCGTAGTACGCGTCCGGGGTGTTGAGGAACTCCACGCCGCGCGCACGCAGCACGTCCACGGTGGTGAGGATGTCGTTGGTGGCGAGCGCCATGTGCTGGCAGCCGGGGCCGGTGTAGAACTCCAGGTACTCGTCGATCTGCGACTTCTTCTTGGCGACGGCCGGCTCGTTGAGCGGGAACTTCACCCGGTGGTTGCCGCTGGCGACGACCTTGGACATCAGCGCGGAGTACTCGGTGGCGATGTCGTCGCCGACGAACTCGGCCATGTTCACGAAGCCCATGACCCGGTTGTAGAACTGGACCCACTCGTCCATCCGGCCCAGCTCGACGTTGCCCACGGCGTGGTCCAGGGCCTGGAACAGGCGCTTGGGGGAGCCCTCCGGGTGGGTGACGCCGCTCTTCGCGACGACGTAGCCGGGCAGGTAGGGGCCGTTGTAGCGGGAGCGGTCGATCAGGGTGTGGCGGGTCTCGCCGTAGGTGGCGATGGCGGCGCGGCGCACGGTGCCGTTCTCGTCCGAGACGTCGTTCGGCTCCTCCAGCACGGTGGCGCCGCTGGCGCGGGCGTGCTCGATGCACTTGTCGACGTCCGGGACCTCGAGGGCGAGGTCGACCACGCCGTCGCCGTGGCGGCGGTGGTGGTCCAGCAGCGCGCTGTCCGGCTGCACGCCGCCCTTGATCACGAAGCGGCAGGAGCCGGAGCGCAGCACGTAGGCCTTGCGGTCGCGGCGGCCGGTCTCCGGGCCGGAGTAGGCGACCAGCTCCATGCCGAAGACGACCTGGTAGAAGTGGGCCGTCTGGGTGGCGTTGCCGACCACGAAGACGACCGCGTCCTGCGCGGTGACCGGGAACGGGTCGGAGGCCTGGTCGTGCTCGACGAGGCCGACGAGGCGGCGCAGCTGGTCGGCGTCGAGGCCGGCCTCGCGCTCCTCGGGGGTCAGCTCAAGGGCGTGGGACTGCGGGGTCATCGCTCGTTCCTCCACTCATCGCCTCGGCGTTGAGGCTTCGGGGGGTTTCCGGGGGCCTGCGGGGCCTCGCGGGTGCTCGCGAGGGTGACGGCCTCCGGCCGGATCGCGTGGATCACGGCCGCACCGCGGACAGGTGGGTGGTGCGGTTGCGCAGAGCTTGCTCCTGTCGTGAGGGTTGGGCAACAGGTCGATTTTTCACTGCTCAATGTGTACAAGCTGATCAGGAAATCCCGGCTCCGGCTGCGCAAAATGTGCTGCCTTCGCGCGGTGCTCGCCCGAAATCTGCACAACCCGCCGCTAGCGGTCGTCGGCCGCCGCCGGAAGGTGCCGCAGGAACCAGTTCCCGGCCAGCTCAGCGGCCTGGTCGAGGGTGCCGGGCTCCTCGAACAGGTGGCTCGCGGACGGGACCACCGCCAGCTCGCCCCGGCCGCCCAGTTCGGCCCGGGCCCGCCGGTTGAGGTCGAGCACGACGGTGTCCAGCGCGCCGACCACGAGCAGGGTGGGCGCGACGACCCGGCCCAGCACCTCCGGCCCGGCGAGGTCCGGGCGTCCGCCCCGGGAGACCACGGCACGCACCACCGGGCCGAGTTCGGCGGCCGTGCGGAGCGCGGCGGCCGCGCCGGTGCTGGCCCCGAACAGGCCGAGCGGCAGCCCGCGCGCCTCCTCGGTGCGGCCCAGCTCCCGGACGGCGGCGGTCAGCCGCGAGCCCAGCAGGGCGACGTCGAAGACCGCGCGCCGGTCCGGCTCCTCGGCCTCGGTGAGCAGGTCGAACAGCAGGGTGCCGAGCCCCGCCCGGTTCAGCAGCCGGGCGACGTGCCGGTTGCGCGGGCTGTGCCGGCTGCTCCCGCTGCCGTGGGCGAACACCACCACCCCGCGGGCCCCGGCCGGGACGGTCAGCCGGCCGGTGGACCGGACCCCGGGCAGGGGCAGCAGGAGCTCCCGGTCGGTCCCGGCGGGCTCCGGCGGGCACTCGCCCCGGGCCTCGGCCAGCAGCCGCAGCACCTCCTCGTCGCCGGTCTGCGAGAAGTCGGCGTAGAACTCGCCGATCGCGAAGAACGGCGACGGCGTGTCGACGCAGACCAGCTCGTGGGCGACTCCGGACAGCCGGTCCGTCCAGTCCCGGGGCGCCACCGGCACGGCCAGCACCACCCGGGCCGCGCCGCGCGCCCGAACGATCCGGCAGGCGGCCCGGGCGGTGGAGCCGGTGGCGATGCCGTCGTCCACCACGACCACCGTGCGCCCGCGCAGGTCGGCCGCGGGCTGGTCGCCCCGGTAGCGGCGGGCCCGGCGCTCCAGTTCGGCGCGCTCGCGCCGCTCCACCTCCGCCAGCTGCCCGTCACCCACGCCCGCGAGCCGGATCACCTCGTCGTTCAGCACCCGAACGCCGTCCTCGCCGACGGCTCCCATCCCCAGCTCCGGCTGGTACGGCACGCCGAGCTTGCGGATCACGCAGATGTCCAGCGGCGCACCGAGCGCCGCCGCCACCTCGGCCGCCACCGGCACCCCGCCGCGCGGCAGGGCGACCACGACGGTGCCGGGGCCGGCGAGGTGGCCCAGCCGGACGGCCAGCCGGCGGCCGGCGTCGGTGCGGTCGGTGAAGTGGGCTCCGGTGACGTGCATTTCGCGGCCTCCGGCTTCCACCGTACGCCGGTCGCGGGGGCCCGGGGGCGGGGGGCCCAGGACGGGGCTACTCGCCGGCCGCCCCGGCCGCCCCGGCCGCCCCGGCCGGGTGAACCGGGGGTGCCGGCCCGCCGGCCGGCACCCCCGGGGTCCTGCTCGTCGTGCCGGTCCCTACGGCTGCATCTCGTACGAGCCCGAGAGCGCCTCGACCCGGGCCCAGACCTTCGCGGCGCGCTCCGCGTCCGCCACCGGGCGGCGCACGTTGGCCAGCGCCCAGGCAGCCTGCTCCTCGGTCGCGGAGGCCTTGCCGTGCAGCTCGGTCGCGTGCGCCGAGAAGTCGCGGACCAGCGCGTCGAAGACCTGGTCCAGGACCTCTGCGTCCAGGCCGGTGAGCTCGGCCTGCTCCAGCACCAGCTGGCCGTAGACGATCAGCGCGAACAGCTGGCCGATCTCCAGCAGGAAGTCCAGGTCCGCCTGCTGCTCCTTGCTCGGCGCGTGCTTGAGCAGCAGGTCGCAGAAGCCGTCGGCCTGTTCGCGGAAGCGGGCGACGTTCGGCAGCTGCGCGTGCCGGTCGTAGGCGGTGCGCCAGTCGTGGAAGCGGATGGCGCCGAGGCCGCGGGCGGGGCCCTGGTGGAACAGGAAGGCGTCGTCGGCGGCGTCCAGCCTGGTCGGCACCGGCGCGTAATCGGCGGGCGCGAACAGGTAGTTGCCCATGAACTTGAGGATCAGAGCCAGGTTGACGTGGACGGTGCCCTCCAGCTTCGGCAGGCCGCGGATGTCCTTGGCGGCCTTGTCGAAGTAGGTGTCCGCCTCGAAGCCCTTGGCCGCGATGACGTCCCACATCAGGTCGATGACCTTCTCGCCCTCGGTGGTGACCTTCATCTTGGTCATCGGGTTGAAGAGCAGGTAGCGGCGGTCCTCGGCGGAGGCGGTGCGGAAGTAGTCCACGGCCCGCGCGCTGAACAGCTTCATCGCCACCAGGCGGGCGTAGGCGTCGGTCAACTCCCTTCGCACGTGCGGGAAGTCGGTGACCTTGCGGCCGTACAGCACCCGGTTGTGGGCGTGCGTGACGGCCTCGTACATCGCGTGCTCGCAGATGCCGACCGAGGCGGTGCACAGGTTGAACTTGCCGACGTTGACGGTGTTCAGCGCGGCGTCGAAGGCGGCCTGCCCGGTGTGCAGCACGTCCTCGGCCCGCACCGGGTAGTCCTCCAGGCGGAACTCGCTGACGTACATCTGGGCGTTCACCACGTTCTTGACCAGGTGGTACGCCTCGTGGCGGCTGTCGGCGGCGAAGAAGACGTAGCCCTCGGGGCCCTCGACGTCGGAGCGGCGGCCGAAGACCGAGACCAGGCCGGCCACGTTGCCGTTGCCGATGTAGTACTTGGGGCCGGTCGCGGTGAAGCCGCCCTCGCCGTCCGGGGTGAGGATCATGTCGGTGGAGTAGATGTCGGCGCCGTGGGTGCGCTCGGACAGGCCGAAGGCCATCACGTGGCCCTCGGCGAGGAGCTTGGCGGCGCGGGCCCGGATCGCCTCGTTCTCGCTCTGCCAGACCGGGCCGAGGCCCAGGATGGTGACCTGCCAGGTGTACCAGTAGCCGAGGCCGTAGAAGCCGAGGATCTCGTTCAGCTCGGCGATCCGCGCGGTGTCCCAGCGCTTGTCGGGGTCGGCCGAGGACGGGGTCAGGAACTCGGCGAACAGGCCTTCCCGCGCGGCGAATTCGAGGAAGTCGCCGTACCAGGAGCGGTCGATGTAGGTGTCGATGAGCGCCTTCTTGCCGCGGGACTCGAACCAGTCGACGGTCGCGCGCAGCAGCCGGCGGGTCGGCTCGTCGAACTGCGCGGGGTCGTAGGTGCGCGGGTTGAAGAGCATCAGGGGCTCCCTGGGAGTCGAGGGGGTGAGGGCTCGGCGTGGCGGTGGAGAACAGGGTTCGGCGAACAGAGGCCCGCGAACAGAGTTCAGCGAACGGATTTCAGCGAACAGAGTTCAGCCGACAGATGTCAGATGATGAAAGCTGTCGGCTGACATCTGTCGGCCGGTCCCTCCGCAGTCATCTGTTCCCTGTTCCCCGGCCGCCGTCCGCGAGCCGGTGCAGGGTGGCGAGCACGTCGTCCAGCCAGGCGAGGGTCATCCGCTCGAACTCGATCCCGCCGCGGAGCACCACGTGCTGGAGCTCCTGCCGGGTGTCCAGGGCGGCGAGGTCGGGGAAGTCCCGCTGTTCGCCGTGCAGGTAGCGGGTGAGCAGGGCGGCGTGGCTCTCGCGGTGCCGTTCGACCTCGGAGATCAGCGCGGCCGGGTCGTCGAAGGCGGCGGCCCGGATCTTGACCGCGAGCTCGTGCCGCACGGTCTCCGGCTCGACCGGTTCGCGCAGCCACGCGGCCAGGGCGGCCCGTCCGGGGTCGGCGGCCGAGTACACCTTCTTGTCCGGTCGGCCGTCCTGGGCGACCTCCTCGGCGGCGACCCAGCCGTCCGCCTCCATCCGCCGCAGCACCCGGTAGATCTGCTGGTGAGTGGCGGTCCAGAAGCGTCCGATGGAGCGGTCGAAGCGCCGGGCCAGTTCGTACCCGGAGCCCGGTTGCTCCAGCAGCGAGACGAGGATCGCGTGCTCCAGTGCCATGCCCGCATCCTGCTATGCAACAAGTTGCATAGGCAATGGGCCCTCGGAGTGTTGAGACACAGGTCACCGGCGTGATCCGATGGTTATCGGTCATTCTGGACGATCAGGTGCAAAACCATGGAGAAGCGCCAGAATGGTTACGGGGCAAGCCCCTTCCATGGTCCGAACCACAGGAGGTGGTATCGGTGGCAACACATGTGCCGACCGGCATGGAGCACCACCCGGACATCGTCGAACTCCGGGAGCACTACGAGCGGGTCACCTCGACCCCCCGCGCCCAGGGCATCGAAGCCCTGGCCATCCTGACCGGCCTCTTCCTGGCGGCATCGCCGTGGATCGTCGGTTTCACCGCGTTCAGCACCCTGACCGTGACCTGCCTGATCGTGGGGCTGGCCTACACGGCGCTGATGGCCGGCTACGGCACGGCCTACGAGCGCACCCACGCGCGGGCCTGGGCCGCCGCCGCGCTCGGTGTCTGGACGATCATCTCCCCGTGGGCCGTCTCCGGGTCCGTCGCACAGGGCAAGAACATCGTCACCTGCATCATCGTCGGTGCCGTGATGTTCCTGCTCGGACTCGCGGCGATCTCGATGGCCACGATCACGGCGAACGGAGCAGCGATGCGGCTCGGCCGGGCCGGCCGAGCCAAGGGCTGATCCTTCCCGCAGCCCGCGTCCGGGGCACGGAGGGCGCACGTCGCCCGCCGCGCCCCGGCGCACGCCCGGGCCGGCCCTGAGGGCCGGTACTCGGAGCCCGGCACCCCGGAGGCCCGGAGTGCCGGAGGCCCGCAGTGCCGGGGACGAGAGGGCTACGGGTGCGTCATCCGCAGCACGTCCAGCGCCCGGTCCAACTGCTCCTCGGTGAGCGCGCCCCGCTCGACGTACCCGCGCTCCAGCACCACCTGGCGGATGGTCTTCCGCTCGGCCAGCGCCTGCTTGGCGACCTTCGCCGCCTCCTCGTACCCGATGTACCGGTTCAGCGGCGTCACCACCGAGGGCGAGGACTCCGCGTACTCGCGGGCCCGTTCGACGTTCGCGGTGATGCCGTCGACGGTCCGGTCCGCCAGCAGCCGGGCGCTGTTGGCGAGCAGCCGCACCGACTCCAGCACATTGCGGGCGATCACCGGGAGCATCACGTTCAGCTCGAAGTTGCCGCTCGCGCCGGCCAGCGTGACCGTGGCGTCGTTGCCGACCACCTGGGCGGCGACCATCAGTACCACCTCGGGCAGCACCGGGTTCACCTTGCCCGGCATGATGGACGAACCGGGTTGCAGGTCCGGCAGGTTGATCTCGCCCAGGCCGGTGCGCGGGCCCGAGCCCATCCACCGCAGATCGTTCGCGATCTTCGTGAACCCGACCGCCACCGTGCGCAGTTGACCGCTGAGCTCGACCAGCGCGTCCCGTGCGCCCTGCGCCTCGAAGTGGTCGCGCGCCTCGGTCAGCGGAAGTCCGGTGGCCCGGGCCACCTCCTCGATGACGGCCGCCGGGAACCCCGGTGGGGTGTTGATGCCGGTGCCCACCGCCGTTCCGCCGAGCGGCAGTTCGGCCACCCGGGGGAGCGTGGCCAGCAGTCGCTCCCGGCCGTGCCGCACCTGGGCCGCGTAGCCGCCGAACTCCTGGCCGAGGGTGACGGGCGTGGCGTCCATCAGGTGCGTGCGGCCCGACTTGACCACCTGGGCGAACGCGATCGACTTGCGCTCCAGCGCCTCCGCCAGGTGCTCCAGCGCCGGGATGAGGTCGTGGGTGACGGCGGCGGTGGCGGCGATGTGGATCGAGGACGGGAACACGTCGTTGGACGACTGGCTCGCGTTCACCTGGTCGTTCGGGTGGACCGGCCGCCCCAGCCGCTCGCCGGCCAGGGTGGCGATCACCTCGTTGGCGTTCATGTTGGACGAGGTGCCCGAGCCGGTCTGGAACACGTCCACCGGGAACTCGCCGTCCCAGCGGCCCTCCGCGACCTCCTCGGCCGCCGCCGCGATCGCCCCGGCCGTCTCCTCGTCCAGCACCCCGAGGCGGGCGTTCACCCGCGCCGCGGCCGCCTTGATCCGGGCCAGCGCGGCGATGTGCGCGCGCTCCAGCCGCTGGCCGGACACCGGGAAGTTCTCCACCGCCCGTTGCGTCTGCGCCTGCCACTTCGCTGCGGCCGGCACCCGCACCTCGCCCATCGAGTCGTGCTCGATCCGGTACTCCTGCGGCTTCTCCCGCTCGTCACCCATCACGCGCTGCACCTCCTGTACGGGCCCGTCCGGCCCGGTCACGGGTCTTCCGATCACCACAGCCTCGCGCGGGCCCCGGGTATTTCCGTCGGGGCGGGGCCGGTGTCTCCCGCCGCCGTTACGTGGTCGGGCGGACCGGGCGGACCGGGTGGACCGAGGCGGCCGGGCGAGTCGGCCGGGACAGCTCCCAGCGGACCAGGGCCCCCGCCTCGGGCCCGAGCCGGGCCGCCACCGTGCCGTCCGGCGCCCACACCCCGGAGCGCCCCGAGGTCTCCGGGAACTCGCCGCTGGCCCCGGCGCTGGTGGACAGCACGCCCCACACCCCGTGCGCGGTGGTCCGTTCCCGCAGGTGGGCGTCCAGCCGCTCGGCCTGCGCGGCGCCCGGGCCGTACAGGGTCGAGGCGACGTAGGCGTCGATGCCGAGCGCGGCGGTCTGCTCGGCGTGCGTCGGGTCGGCGGCGTCGGCGCAGACCGCCAGACCGAGCCGCAGGCCGTCCAGCTCCAGGACGACGGGCTCCCCGCCCGGGGTGAAGCGGTCGTGCTCGGCGCCGTGCAGGCGCATCTTCCGGTAGATCACGGTGGCGCCTCCGCCGGTGACCGCGAGGGTGGCGATGGACTCGCGCCCGTCGGCCTCGGCGACCGGCGCGCCGACCAGGGCCAGGGCACCGGTGGCGGCGCAGGCCTCGACCAACGGCGCCAGCCGGGGGTCCGCCGGGTCGACGGCGGGGGCGGCCAGGTCGTAGCCGGTCAGCGACAGCTCGGGGAACACCACCAGGCGGGTGCCCGCCGCGCGGACGGCCTCGGCGTGCCGACCGACGTTGACGGCCAGGGTGTCCGGTCGGCCCGCGGCGGCACAGACGGGCTGGGCGACGGCAACCGGGACGAGCGGGGTGGACGAGGGCACGGCCGGGCCTCCGGGCAGGTGGGGGCGGTGGATCAAGATCAACCTATGGGTCGGCCGAGCCGCCGGGCAACAGTTCGAGCGGTCCGGGCAGGCCGGTCGGTCCGAGTAGTCCGAGTAGTCCGAGCAGCCCGGGCAGGTCGGTCGGGCCGAGTGGAGGACGATGCTGGACGGTGCTCGGTCATTCGCGCCATGATCACTCGAACGAGTGAGATCCCGGCCGGAACGCTTCAAACGGTCGTACGGCACTTCGTACGCTCCTGACCGGGTCGGGCGGAGCACCGACCGCCCCGGAGCGCCGCGACCGGCCCGGGGAACCGACGCAGGGGGCGGACCGGATGACCACCACACACCACGACGACGACGTGAACGGCCCAGCGGCCGACCGGGAGAGCGGCCGGGAGAACAGCCGGGAGCGCGGCGGCCTGACCAGACGGCAGTTGCTGGGCGCCTCGGCGGCCCTCGGCGGGGCGGCCTGGCTGCTGCGCGGCACCGTCGGACCGGACAGCGCCGAGGCGGCCACGCCCGCGCCGCCCGGACTGCCCGCCGGCACCGAGCTCTACCAGCGGGTCTTCCAGAACTGGTCCGGCGAGATCCGCACCGACCAGCTCTGGACCTGTGCGCCGCGCACCCCCGAGGAGGTCCCGGCCCTCGCCGACTGGGCGCACGCCAACGGCTGGCGGCTGCGCGCGACCGGCAACCGGCACACCTGGGCGCCGCTCACCGTCGCCGACGGGACGCCGGGGAGCGCCCGGGTCCTGCTGGTGGACACCGGCCGGTACCTCACCGCGATCACCGCGGACTCGCCCTCCACCGTCCGGGTGCAGACCGGCGCCGGGATGGAGGCGCTGCTCACCCACCTGAGCGGCCGGGGCCTCGGTCTGACGGCCTGCCCGGCGCCGGGCGACCTCACCGTCGGCGGCGTGCTCGCGATCGGCGGCCACGGCACGGCCGCCCCCGCCGCCGGCGAAGTGCGTCCGGACGGGCACGGCTACGGCTCGGTCAGCAACCAGGTGGTCCGGCTCACCGCCGTCGTGCTCGACCCGGCCACCGGCCGCTACACGCTGCGCAGCTTCGACCGTGCGGAGGCCGACAGCGCCGCCTTCCTGGTGCACCTGGGCCGGGCCTTCCTCACCGAGGTCGTCCTGCGGGTGGGCGCCGACCGTCCGCTGCGCTGCGTCAGCCGGCTGGACATCCCGGCGAGCGACCTGTTCGCCCGTCCCGGTACCGCCACCGGTGGCGGCGGACTGCTCGGGGGCCTGCTGGGCGGCGGTGGTGGCCCGCGCACCCTCGCCGACTTCGTCGAGCGGGACGGCCGGGTCGAGGCGATCTGGTTCGCCTACACCGAGTACCCGTGGCTCAAGACCTGGACCGTCACCCCCACCAAGCCGCTCGCCTCCCGGGCCGTCGACCAGCCCTACAACTACCCCTTCTCGGACAACATCCCGGAACCGGTCGCCCAACTGGCCGGCCGGATCATCTCCGGGGCCTGGGGATCGGCTCCACTGTTCGGGCAACTCCAGTACCTGATAGCCAGGTTGGCGCTGACCGGCGACCTCACCGACGTCCTGCTCGACGGCGGACTGCTGCGCGATCTGCTCACCGGGGACCTGATCACCCACCTGCTCGCCGGCGGCCTGCGCTCGGACCTCTGGGGGCCCTCGCGCGCCCTGCTGCAGTACGTCCGGCCCACCACCCTGCGGGTCACCGCCAACGGCTACGCGATCCTCACCAAGCGCGCCGACCTTCAGTGGGTGGTCAGCGAATTCGCCGCCTACTACCGGAAGTTGCTCACCGACTACCAGGCCCGGGGCGAGTTCCCGGTGAACGGTGCGGTGGAGATCCGGGTCACCGGGCTGGACGACCCGACCTCCTCCGGGGTCCCCGGCGCCCGGCCCCCGCTGCTGTCCGCGCTGCGGCCGCGGGCGGACCGGCCGGAGTGGGACACCGCGGTCTGGCTCGACGTCCTCGCCTTCCCCGGCACGCCCGGACTGGAGCGCTTCGCCCGGGACTTGGAGCAGTGGCTGCTGCGCACCTTCGACGGCACCCGGGCCGGCCTGCGGGTCGAGTGGTCCAAGGGGTGGGCCTACACCGCCGACGCGGCGTGGTCCGACCAGGACCTGATCGGCCGGGTCATCCCCGACAGCCTGCGGGCCGGGGGCGGGCCGGGCTGGGACGAGGCGGTCGCCGTCCTGGACCGGTACGACCCGCACCGGGTCTTCGGGAACCCGTTCCTGGACGGGCTGCTGAAGTAGCTCCGCCGAGCGGGGCCGGGGCGAACCGGGGGCCGGGCCGGGCGAACAGGTGACAGACGACGGATGACAGATAACAGACGACAGATGACGGCTGACAGATTTTGACATCTGTCAGCCGTCATTCTCTTCCCGCCGCCCGAGGGCCTGCCCGGCGGTGCGGGTGCGTCAGATGTGCTCCATCACGAGCAGTGCGAGGGTGTCGGGGGCGAGGGCGCGGAACACGTGCGGGGCGTCGCCCGGGTAGCTGATGTAGTCGCCCGGGGCCAGCTCCACCGGGGCCTCGGTCGGTCCGACCAGGGCCCGGCCCGCGCCGATCACGACGTGCTCGACGGTGCCGGGCATGTGCGGGTCGGAGGTCCTGGCCTCGCCCGGCTGGGCCTCGATCCGGTAGATGTCGCGCCGGGCGTTCGGCGGGCAGGAGGCGAGCACGGTGGCCGCGTAGTCGGCCTGCTCGGAGTGGGTCACCGGTCCCTCGCCGGCCCGGAGCACCTTGACGGTCGGGCGCGGCGGGTCGACCAGCCGACTGAAGGGCACGTTCAACGCGACCCCGAGGGCCCAGAGCGTTTCCACGCTGGGGTTGCCCGCGCCGGACTCCAGCTGCGAGAGCGTCGATTTGGCGATGCCGGCGCGACGGGCCAGCTCGGTCATCGACAGTCCGCTGCGCTCACGTTCGCGCCGCAGGGACGCGGCGATCTGGCCGATCAACTCCGCGCCGGTGCCGTTCGCCCCCTGGGTCCTGGTGGTCCCGTCACTCATGCTCGCCACTCACGCTTCCTCCAGGCTCCTTCGGTCGGGGCTCCCGCCGGTGGTGCCGTTCATGCTGTCACGGCCGCCACGGCCGCCCCCGGTGGAGGGCGGGCGCCGGGTGGATGGCGTTCGCCCTGCCGGTCCTTCTGTTCGCCTTGACGAACACAGGGTATCGGGTTCACTCTGATGAACATGCGTTCGCTACTCCGAACACTCGAACAGGCGACCCTTCGCGACATCGCCCTGGTCTGCCTCGCCGACGCGCTCGTCGGCGCCTCCTTCGGCGCGATCAGCGTGTCCGGCGGTCTGCCGCTCTGGGTGCCGACGGCACTCTCCGTCCTGGTCTTCGCGGGCGGCTCGCAGTTCGCGGCCGTCGGCGTGGTGCTGTCCGGTGGCGGCGCGCTCGCGGCCGTCGCCACCGGGCTGGTGCTCAACGCCCGACTGCTGCCGTTCGGGTTCGCCGTCGCCGACGTGCTCCAAGGCCCTTGGTGGCAGCGGCTGTTCGGGGCGCAGATGCTCACCGACGAGAGCGCGGCCTTCGCGTTGCAGCAGCACGAGCCGCGGCGCCGCCGGGCGGCGTTCTGGATCTGCGGGGTCTCGCTGTTCGTGGTGTGGAACGTGGCGGTGCTGCTCGGCGGGCTCGCGGGCGGGCTGATCGGCGACACCGACGTGCTCGGCCTGGACGCCGCCTTCCCGGCGGTCCTGCTCGCGCTGGTTCTGCCCTCGCTCAAGGATCGCGGGACCCGTGCGGCGGCGGTGGTGGGTGCGGTGGTGGCCGTCACGGTCACGCCGTTCGTGCCGGCCGGGCTGCCCGTCCTGCTCGCCCTGGTCGGGCTGCTGTTCGCCGGCCGGCCGGGGGTCGGAGCGGCGTCGGTGTCGGGGCCGCTGCCCGGATCGGAGTCCGGGTCGGGGCCCGGGCCGGAACCGGGGGAGCGGGGGGTCGCCGTGCCGACAGCAGTGAAGGAGGACGTCCGATGATGCCGCTGTACGCCATCCTGCTGCTGGCCGCCGGGACGTATGCCTACCGGGTGGTCGGTCCCCTGCTCGGGCACCGGCTCGCACTCTCGGAGCGGCTGCGGCACCTGTTGGCCGTCGCGGCGGCGGTGCTGCTGGTCGCGCTGGTGGCGACCGGTGCGCTGACCCAGGGGCACGGCTTCGCCGGGTGGGCCCGTCCGGCGGGCGTCCTGGTCGCGGGGGTGCTCGCGTGGCGCCGTGCGCCGTTCCCGGTGGTGGTCGTGGCCGGAGCGGCGACGGCGGCGGTGCTGCGGTTGTGCGGGGTGGGGTGAGGTCGGCCGCGAACGCCGTTCAGCGAACAGCTGACAGATAACAGATGACAGATAACAGATGACAGATTTCGAACTCTGTCATCTGTCAGCTGTTCGCCGCCGCCCACCCCTGGAGGCCCGCCGGTACGCCGTGCCGGACATGTCGTCTTCCTCACGCGCTCGCGTCGGTCCGAGGCCGGGCGGCTTGCGGAATACTCGCCGATGCCCCGCCGAGACCACAAGGAGCTTCCATGTCGAAGCCGACCCGGATCGACCCGTCCGACCTGCTCGCGGTCGGTGACCTCCTCTCCGACGAGGAGCGGCTGATCCGCGACACCGTCCGCCGGTTCACCGAGGAGCGGATCCGCCCGCACATCGGCGACTGGTTCGAGCGCGGGGTCTTCCCGGCCCGCGAACTCGCCCCCGAACTCGGCGCCCTCGGCGTGCTCGGCATGCACCTCGACGGCTACGGCTGCGCGGGTGCCGGCGCGGTGGCGTACGGGGTCGCGTGCATGGAGCTGGAGGCGGCCGACTCCGGCCTGCGCAGCTTCGTGTCGGTCCAGGGCTCGCTGGCGATGCGCTCGATCCACGCGTTCGGCTCCGAGGAGCAGAAGCAGCGCTGGCTGCCCGGCATGGCGGCCGGCGAGCTGATCGGCTGCTTCGGCCTCACCGAGCCCGACTTCGGCTCGGACCCGGCGAACATGCGCACCCGGGCGGTCCGGAAGGGCGGCGCGGGCGGCGACTGGGTGCTGTCCGGCAGCAAGATGTGGATCACCAACGGCAGCATCTCCGACGTCGCCGTGGTCTGGGCGCAGACCGAGGCGGGCGTGCGCGGCTTCCTGGTCGAGCGCGGCACCCGTGGCCTGACCGCGACCGACGTGCACGGCAAGCTCTCCCTGCGGGCCTCCGTCACCAGCGAGTTGGCCTTCGACGAGGTGGTGCTGCCCGCCGATGCCGTCCTGCCCGGCGTCACCGGGCTGCGCGGGCCGCTCTCCTCCCTCAACGAGGCGCGCTACGGCATCCTCTGGGGCACCGTCGGCGCCGCCCGCGACTGCTACACCGCGGCCCTCGACTACGCGAAGAGCCGGATCCAGTTCGACCGCCCGATCGCGGGCTTCCAACTCACCCAGCAGAAGCTGGTCGAGATGATGCTGGAGGTGGAGAAGGCCTACCTGGTGGCCCTGCGGATCGGCCGGCTCAAGGAGGAGGGTGCCGCCCGCCCGCCGCACATCAGCTTCGGCAAGCTCAACAACGTCCGCACCGCGCTGGAGATCGCCCGCAGCGCCCGGACCGTCCTGGGCGCCAACGGGATCACCACCGAGTACCCGGTGCTGCGGCACGCCAACAACCTGGAGTCGGTGCTGACGTACGAGGGCACCAGCGAGATCCACACCCTGATCCTCGGCGAGACCATCACCGGCGAGTCCGCCTACCGCTGACGGGCGGTCCGGGCGCGTGGCCGGCCGACGCGGCCCGCCGGTACGGCCGGCCGGTACAGCCCACCGGAACAACCTGCCGGAGCGGTGGAAAAGTGGTGGCCGGGCCCGTCGCGGCCCGGCTACCGTACCCGCCATGACCAGCGAGTTCGTCCCGTCCATCCGCTCCGACCGGTCCGTCCCGTCCGCCCTGCCCGCTGGGCCCGCCGAGGCCGCTGGGTCCGCCCTGCCCGCTGGGCCCGCCGAGGCCGTCCGGCAGCCTCCGACCACCACCCTCTGGCGCCCCACCGGCCCGGAGGAGTTGGCCCTGGTCGAGGCCGCCGACTGGCGCGCCTGGCAGCCCCGACTGCCGGAGCAGCCGATCTTCTACCCCGTCCTGAACGAGGACTACGCGATCCGGATCGCCCGGGACTGGAACGTGCCCGCCTCCGGCGTCGGCTACGTGACCCGCTTCGAGGTCGAGACGGACTTCCTCGCCCGCTACCCCGTGCAGCAGGCGGGCGGCCGGACGATCCTCGAACTCTGGGTCCCGGCCGAGGAGTTGTCCGAGTTTAACCGGCACATCGTCGGCCGCATCGAGGTCGTGCACGAGTTCCGGCCGTAGGAGCGGCGCCCCGCCCTGCGGCCGTCCTGCCCAGCGCCGTCGCCCCGGACGTCGGCCCGCTCGCCGACCGGGGCTCCGTCGGACGGCGGGTTGACGCGCCGGCCGGTGCTCGCCGAAGGTCGACCTTCCGACACCTCCAGGACACCCGCCGTTCGACGCTCCGACGCCGACCGGTACGGCGGGCCGTGAAGCATGGCGCGGTCGGCGGCGCCCTCGGCGGGCGCGGCCGGGTGTGCACGACCGAAAGGAAGCTCCACCATGTCCGCAGCCCAGTGGCCCCGCCCCCGCGTCCTCGTGGTCGGGATCGACGGAGTCCGTCACGACTACCTCGCCCAGGTGCCGATGCCGCGCCTCCAGGAGGTCGCCGGGGCCGGATTCCTGGTGCCGGTCACCGTCGCGGACTCCACGCCCACCATGTCCGGACCGTGCTGGGCCACCATCGTGACCGGCGTGGAGCCCGCCAAGCACGGTGTCTGGGGCAACCACCTGGGCGGCAACCGGTTGGACGTCTTCCCGGACTTCGCCACCCGGCTCAACCGCAGTGACCGCCGCCGCACCTTCGTCGCGGCCGGCTGGGACCCGCTGATGATCAACGAGTCCGGCGGCCCGCTGTTCCGCGCCCCCGGCCGGCTCTCCTACATCGCCCCGGCCGAAGACACCCCGGAGGCCTGGGAGGCCGTCGACGAGGAGGTCACCCGGGAGGCCGTCCACGTCCTCGGCACGGCGGACCCCGAGGCGTCCTTCGTCTACCTCGGTGCCGTGGACGAGACCGCCCACTTCCTCGGCTGCGGCGAGGAGTACCGCGCGTCCATGCGCACCGCCGACGAGCGCCTCGGCCGACTGCTCGACGCCGTCCGCGGCCGCGCCACGTACGCCGAGGAGCAGTGGACCGTCATCGTGGTGACCGACCACGGGCACGTCGACGCCGGCGGGCACGGCGGCCGCACGGTCGAGGAGCGGACCGCCTGGGTCGCGTGCGCCGGGCACGACATCCCGGCCGGCCCGCCCACCGGCGAGATCCGCCACCCCGACGTCGCCGCCCAGGTGTACGCCTCGCTGCTGCGCCCGATCGACCCGCACTGGACCCTCGACGGCCGCCCCTTCCCCGTCGCCCGACCGGTCCCCGCAGCGGTCTGACCGGCCGGCGTCGACGGCCGTGTCTTCCCGGGCCCGCCGCCCGGCCCGTCACCCCGGCCCCGCCGGCCGCTCCGGGCCGGGGTGGTGCGGTGCTCCGGGTGCAGCAGGCCGGGCTGCGGTCGGGCTCCGGGTGGGTCACGCTCGATCGGGGCTCGGGAGCACTCGAACCCGGCCCGGCGACCCGGAGGCCGGCACGGCCGTACCTCGGGGGTCGGGCCCCCGGACATACGCCTGAAGGTGGAGACGCTACCCCGTGGGTTGGATGCAAGATCGCGACCTGGTGGTGACGCTCCGGCAGGGCGCCCCGGGCCACCATGGATACACCCGGCCGGCGGATCGTTCAGCCCGGACGGGTCACGGACGGGCCGGTGACGGCGCCGTCCGGACCGGAGACATCGGACGCACCGGACGCACCGGGCGCATCGGCAACGGACACGGAGAGGGCAGCCAGGCATGAAGGGCATCGTGAGCAAGGTCGCGCTGGGAGTCGCGGGCACCGGCATGGCCGTCGCCGTGGGCGCCGTGGTCATCGGCCCTCGGGTGTCCGAGTGGTACGACGGACGCCACCAGGAGCAGGTCTCGTACGACAGCGGCACGCAGGCCAAGGCCGACCGCCGCTCGATGCCCGCGTGGCTGCCCGACAACGCCTCCTCGGTCAAGTACCTGATGTCCACCACGGGCGACGACCGGCTGCTGCGGGCGACGCTGCCCGAGGGCCGGCTGCCCGCCGGGTGCAACATCGGAACGCCGGGCAAGGGCCCGCACCCGGTGCCGGTCTCGCTCAAGGCGGGCTGGTTCCCGGAGGGCGTCGCGGCCAAGGCCACCGGTACCTGCGGGCACTACAATGTGACACTCACCGGCAACCAGCTCTACGCGTGGCAGGACGGCGCGACGATGCAGGCGGCCCTCCGGGCCGAGCACGTCGCCAAGCACTGAGGGTGCTGACCGGGCACTGATCCCGGATCAGCCGTCCTGACCAGGGAACGAACGGCCCGCCGGGCACCGGAAGGTGCGGGCGGGCCGTCGTCGTGCGCGTGTTGAGGATCGGCCGGTGGGCGGATCCGTCCCGGTGCACCCCTGGTGTCCGCGCGGCTGCCGGGCTGCGATAGGACGGGTCGCGAACGAACACCTGTCACCGCGTCCGTGAGGAGAGCCATGCCCGGCCCGACCGTCGGTCCCACCGAGGGCACGTCGACCGCTCCCGCTTCTGACTCAGTCCCCGTCCCTGCCCCCGTGCCTGCCCCCGTTTCCGCCTCCGACCCCGCCCGCGCCCTCGCCCCCGCGCCCGTCGCTGTGTCCGCCCCCGCGCCCGTCTCCGCCCCGGCCGGCCCCGGCCGCGCCACGATCGTCGTGCTCGGCGGCCTCACCGCGCTGGGCCCGCTCACCACCGACCTCTACCTCCCCGGCCTCCCCGCGATCGCCACGGACCTGGTCGCCGAGCCGGCCGCCGTCCAGCTCACCCTGACCTTCTCGATGTTCGGGGTCGCGGCCGGGCAGTTGCTCTTCGGGCCGCTCAGCGACCGCTTCGGACGCCGTCTGCCGCTGCTCGCGGGGCTGGTCGTCTACACCCTCTCCAGCGTGGTCTGCGTGCTCGCGCCGAACCTGTCGGTGCTGATCGCGGCCCGTTTCGTCCAGGGCGTGGCGGGGTCGGCGGGCCTGGTCATCGGCCGGGCGGTCGCCCGGGACCGGTTCCAGGGCGTGGCGATGCTGCGCTTCCTCGCCTCGATCGCGCTGATATCCGGGCTGGCACCGATCCTCGCCCCGATCATCGGGGCGCAGCTGATGCGGTTCACCTCCTGGCGGGGCACCTTCGGGGCGCTCACGGCGCTCGGACTGCTGCTCACCCTGGCCGCGTTCGGGGCGCTGCGCGAGAGCCTGCCGCCGCAGGCCCGGAGCGACGGCGGGGTGGGTACGGCGCTGCGCACGATCGGCCGGCTGCTGCGGCACCGGCCGTTCCTGGGGCTCGCGCTGACCAGTTCGCTGGCCTTCGGCTCGCTGTTCGGGTACATCAGCGGGTCGTCGACGGTGCTCCAGCACGTGTACCAGGTCTCGCCGCAGACCTACAGCCTGCTGTTCGGGCTGAACTCGCTGTCCATCGTGGTGATGACCCAGCTGAACGGGCGGGTGCTGGCGCCGCGCTTCCCGGCGCGGTCGCTGATGCTGGCCGGGCTCGGGGCGGCGGTTGCGGCGGGGGTGGCGCTGGTGCTGCTGACGACGGTGTGGGACTTCGGGCTGGTCGGGTTCTGCCCGCCGCTGTTCGTGCTGATGGGAAGCCTGGGGGTGGTGTTGCCGAACACGGCGGCGCAGGCGTTGAGCCTGGTCGAGCCGCAGACGGCGGGGACGGCCTCGGCCCTGCTGGGGACGGGCAACTTCCTGTGCGGCGCGGTGGTCGCGCCGCTGAGCAGCCTCGGTGGACGGCCGTCGGCGACCCTGCTGGCGGTGGTGGTCCTGGGGTGCGGGGTGCTGGCGCTGGCGGCGTACATGACGCTGTGCCGGCCGGGGCGGCCGCGGGAGACGGCCGACCGCTGACGGACGACAGGCGACGACGAACGGATGACAGCCGACAGATGATGAAATCTGTCGGCTGTCATCTGTTCTCTGTTCTCTGTCATCTGATGGCTGGTGCCTGCGACCCGCCGCGCGTCACCCGGCTACGTGCCACCCGGTCTCGCACTCGGTCTCGCACCGGGCCGTGCCGTCGGTCTCAGGCGATCGAGAAGTCGTCCCCGTACACGCTGCCCTGCCCGTACCAGCCGTGCAGGTACACCGTGACGGTGCCGGAGGCGCCGGTGGTGAAGGGGACGGACAGCTTGGTCCAACCCGAGGAGTTGGTCCAGGTGCTGGCGGTGGCGCCGCCGTTGACGCCCAGGTAGGCGTAGTTGCCCTGCACCCAACCGCTCAGCGTGTAGCTGGTGTTGGGCTTCAGCGTCACGGTCTGCGAGCAGTCGCCGGTCTGGCTCGCGGAGGCCGCGGCCTGGAGCGCGTACGAGCCGGAGTGGACGGGCGTGGTGACGATGCCGCCGCCGCTCTGGCAGGTCCAGGGGGCCAGGTTGCCGGTCTCCAGGTCGCCGTTGACCAGGCCGGTCGACGGGGCCGTGCCGGTCACGGTCAGCGCGTAGGTCGCGGTGTGGCTGCCGGAGGGCGCGGTGGCGGTGACCGTCAGCGGGTAGGTGCCCGCCGCGGCGGCCGCCGTGGTGGCGATGTTCAGGGTGGCGCTGCCGCCGGCGGTGACGCTGCCGGGGGTGACGGTGGCGGTGACCCCGGCCGGGGCGCCGCTGACGCTGAGGTTGACGCTCT
>NZ_JBFBGS010000020.1:148167-150678 GCF_040684795.1 Kitasatospora sp. NPDC089797
CCCCGGCCGGGGCGCCGCTGACGCTGAGGTTGACGCTCTGCGCCGACCCGGCCGTGACCGCCGTGGCGATGGCCGCCGAGGTGGACGAACCGGCCGTCACCGTCGCGGAGTTCGGGTTCACCGCCACCGAGAAGTCGTTGGTCACCGTCGACCCGCTGGTGAACGGGGCGAACACATGGGTGAAGTCCCAGGTGTTCTGGGCGATGCCGGAGCAGGAGTCGTCCCCGCCCTTGCCCACGCAGCCGCCGTTGTCGCGCTGGAGCGCCCAGAAGGACAGCGTGTTGATGCCCTTGGACACCGCCCAGTTGTACACGGTGGTGGCGTTGGCCACGGTGAAGGTCTCGGCCGCGCCGTAGTCGTCGATGCCGGGCATCTCGGTGATCCCGATCGAACCCCACAGCTGCGCCGGGGACTTGCCCGGGTAGAGCCCGGCGAGCTGGTTGTACAGGCCCTGCGCCGAGGTCTGGGTGTCGGCCGCCATGTCGTGGGTGGCGCCGTCGTAGTAGTCGAAGGTCATCATGTTGACGACGTCGACCCGTGCCTTGTTGCTGACCGCGTTCCGCAGCACCGCGAGGCCGCTGTCGGCCAGCCCGCTGGTGGTGGTCGGCAGGGTGTAGGAGAACTGGACGTTGCGCCCGTTGGCGGCGGCCCAGTCCTGCACGACCTTGATCGCCTTGTTGCGGCGGTCGATCCCGGCGCTGTTGGTCAGCGAGTTGTCCTCGATGTCGAGGTCGATCCGGCTGATGTCGTACGTGGTGATCAGGTTCTCGTACGCGGTCGCGATCTGGTTGACGTCGGTGCAGCTGTCGGCCAGCTCGGTGCCGGTGTTGTCGGCGGTGTAGCCGCCGAAGGAGGGGATCACGTCCCCGCCGTTGGCACGGATGGTGGCGATGTCGGCGCCGAAGGTCGCGGTGGAGACCGGCTTCGAGGTGTCGCCGTTCCAGTAGGGGGTGCAGGACCCCTTGGTGGCGGCCTGGAGGAAGGCCATCGTCAGGTACTTGGCACCGGACTGGGCGGCCAGGGTGGCGGGGCTCTGACCGGTCCAGGACTCGAAGTAGGGCGCGAAGACCCGGTTGGGGATCGGGGTGGCGGCCTGGGCGGAGCCCGTCCCGGCGGCGACCAGGCCGGCCGAGGCGGCCAGCGTGGCGCAGGCCGTCAACGCGGCCTGGAGGGTTCTGCGAAGACGCATGGATTTTCTCCAACAGACGTGGTGGGGCAGGACGTTGGGGAGGAGCGGGGCCGGGTCGCCGAGGGCCGTGTGGGGTCGGCCGCGCGGGCGCCCGGTCCGGGGCGGGCGATGCGGACACGTCCGGTGCGGACACCTTCGGCGCGGGCGCATGTGCTGCGGACACGGGGGCGTGCGGAGCCCGCCGACTCGTGCGGAGGCGGGCAGGCGGTGCGAACGTGCACACGCCGTACGGAGCGGGGGTGGAGCGGAGCAGGGCAGGGCGGTGCCTCAGCCGCCGGTGGTCACACCCCCACAGTGCATCCCGGTCGGATCGACACGCCTATGTTTGGACTAGACCACTGGTCTGTCAAGAGACCTAACAGTTCGTCAACCGACGGCCCCGGCAGGTCAAGGGGGCGGATGCCCGCACGGACGCCGATGGCCGCGCACCCGGCAGGCGGGGCGCGGCCACGGCTGCCCGGAGCTCAGGACACCGGGCGGTTCAGGGGTGCGGCGGACGGCGTCAGCGCGGCGGCGGGCAGAGGGTGGCGCGCAGCGCGTCGTCGATCTTCGCGGCGGTGTCCGGCCCGAAGTCCTGGGCGTGTCCGGGCAGGCTGAAGTTCTGCTTGGCCAGCTCGGCCAACTTCGCCTTGTCCTTGGGGTACTGGTACATCGCCTGACACTGCTTGCGGGCCTGCTCCGCCACCTGGTCGGGCTTGCCGCCGACGATCGCCGGGTCGATGGTGTTCAGCGCGGCGACGATCTTGCCGGCGAGGTCGGCGTCCGGCTCGGCGGGCAGCCCCGCGCCGGTGGGCGGGGCGGGCTTGGCCGGGGCCGAGCCGTCCGTGCCGGGCGCGGACGTCCCGGACGGCGCCGAGGCGGCGGGGGCGGGCAGCGAGGCGCTCGGCTCGGCGGCGGTGGCGCCGGGCGGGGTGGTCGCGGCGACGGTGGGGGAGCCGGCCGCGGCGGTGGCCTTGTCCGAGCTGGAGCCCGAGCCGGAGCCTGATCCCGAGCTGGAGCAGGCAGCGAGGCTCACCGCGGCGAGTGCCGTGAGGGAGGCGGCGAGGAGACGAGTGCGCATGGCGCCACACTGTCATGTTCGCGGCGCGAAAGGGAAGGTCCCCTCGGCGGGCGGCGGGCGGCGGGCGAACGGCGGACGGCGGGCGAACGGCGGACGGCGGCCCGGAGGGAGTCGCCCCGGGCCGCCGTCCGCCGTCCGCTGTCTGCCTTCCGACGGCTGCCGGCTGTCGGTGGATGCTCCTATAGACGTCAAGCGGCTGGAGCAAGGTCGGTTCGCGTGGTGTGTTCGGCTGGTGCGCCGGTGAGCGCGCGGTAGACCTCGC
>NZ_JBFBGS010000021.1:0-135831 GCF_040684795.1 Kitasatospora sp. NPDC089797
TTCCGAACCCGGAAGCTAAGCCTCACAGCGCCGATGGTACTGCTGGGGGGACCCTGTGGGAGAGTAGGACGCCGCCGAACAATCATTCAGAAAAGGCCCCCCCGGGTTACCGGGTGGGCCTTTTCGCGTTTCCGGACCGGAGCCCTCCGGAGTCTTCCGGGGAGCGGGCGAGGAATCGAGGAAGTTCGGAAGATCCTGGCCGGCCGTGTCGAGAACCCGTGGCCTGCTCCGTCCCCGGGGTGGATGTCGCCACAATGGGTGGCACCAGCGCCGAAGGAGAAGCACCATGGCCAAGTACCTGCTGCTGAAGCACTACCGCGGGGCCCCGGAACCGATCAACTGCGCGCCGATGGACCAGTGGACGCCGGAGGAGGTCACGGCGCACATCAAGTTCATGCAGGACTTCGCGGCCCGACTGGAGCGGACCGGTGAGTTCGTCGACGCCCAGGGGCTGGCGCCCGAGGGGACGTGGGTGCGGTACGACGGCGAAGGGCGCCCGCCGGTGACGGACGGTCCGTTCGCCGAGACCAAGGACCTCATCGCCGGCTGGATGGTGATCGACGTCGACAGCTACGAGCGTGCCGTCGAACTGGCCGGGGAGCTCTCGGCGGCCCCCGGGGCCGGTGGCCGTCCGATTCACGAGTGGCTGGAGCTCCGCCCGTTCCTGGGCATGCCGGCGACCATCACCGAGTGACCTCCCCGATGGACGAGGCATTGATCCGGAGCCTCACCCCGGGCGTACTGGGTGTCCTCGTCCGCCGCGGAGCCGACTTCGCGGCGGCCGAGGACGCCATGCAGGAGGCGTTGGTGGAGGCGGTGCGGGTCTGGAGGACGGACGCGCCGCGGGACCCGAAGGGCTGGCTGGTCACCGTCGCCTGGCGGAAGTTCCTCGACGCGACCCGAGCGGACACCGCTCGTCGGCGTCGGGAGGACGCCGTCGAGCGGGAGCCGGAGCCCGGCCCCGCGCGCCCGGTGGACGACACGCTGCAGCTCTACTTCCTGTGCGCCCACCCGTTGTTGACGCCCTCCTCGGCGGTCGCGCTGACCCTGCGCGCCCTCGGCGGGCTGACCACGCGGCAGATCGCCCGGGCCTATCTGGTGCCCGAGGCGACCATGGCGCAGCGGATCAGCCGGGCCAAGCGGACGGTCTCGGCGGTCCGGCTCGACCGGCCGGGGGACGTCGCCACCGTGCTGCGGGTGCTCTACCTGGTGTTCAACGAGGGCTACTCCGGCGATGTCGACCTGGCCGCCGAGGCGATCCGGCTGACCCGGCAGCTGGCGGCGGTGATCGACCACCCCGAGGTGGCGGGACTGCTGGCGCTGATGCTGCTGCACCATGCCCGGCGGGCCGGTCGGACCGGCCCCGACGGCCGTCTGGTGCCGCTCGCCGAGCAGGACCGGGGCCGGTGGGACACCGGGTTGATCGCGGAGGGCGTCGGGATCCTCCAGGCGGCCCTGGCCCGGGACGGGTTGGGCGAGTTCCAGGCCCAGGCGGCCATCGCGGCGCTGCACGCGGACGCTCCCACCGCGGCGGAGACCGACTGGGTGCAGATCGTCGAGTGGTACGACGAGCTGGTGCGTCTGACGGACAGTCCGGTGGTCCGGCTGAACCGCGCGGTGGCGGTCGGTGAGGCGGACGGGCCGCGCGCCGGGCTGGCGGCGCTCGAAGCGGTGGACGACGCGCTGCCGAGGTACGCGGCCGTGGCGGCGTACCTCCACGAGCGGGACGGCGACCGGGCGGCGGCGGCCCGCCGGTACGCCGAGGCGGCCCACCGGGCGCCGAACCTCGCGGAGCGCGAGCACCTGACCCGCCAGGCCGCGCGGCTGAACGCCCGACCCGACGCCCGGCCCGATGCCCGATCCGCTCCCCGGCCCGGCCCGCAGGGCTGAGCCCGGGCGGGGTCAGAGCCGGCCGGCCGCCTTCAGCGCCAGGTAGGCGTCCGCCAGCGCCGGGGCGATCCGGGCGGGCGGGGCGTCGAGGACGGTGACGCCGTGCCGGGTGAGCCGGTCGGCGGTGTGGCGGCGGTCGGCCCGGGTCTGTTCGGCGGCGGCCGCGCCGTAGACGGCCTCGACGGTGCCGCGGCCGGCCGCCAGCACGTCCAGGTGCGGGTCGGCGACGGAGGCGAGGACCACCTCGTGGCGCTTGGTGAGCAGGGGCAGCACCGGGTGCAGGCCGTCCTCGACGGTGGCCGCGTCGAGGCCGGTGAGCAGGACGATCAGCGAGCGGTGCGGGGCCGTCTTGAGCGCCGTGGAGACCAGGGAGCGCATGTCGGTCTCGTGCAGCGCGGGCTCCAGCAGGGCCATCGCGTTGGTGAAGGCGGGCAGGATCTCGCTCGGCGGGCTGCCGATCACCGAGGCGCGCTTGCGGGCGTCGTGGGCGAGCAGGTCGACCCGGTCACCGGCCCGGGTGGCGAGGGCGGTGAGCAGCAGCGCGGCGTCCAGCGCGGCGTCCAGCCGGGGGGCGTCGCCGACCCGGCCGGCCGAGGTGCGGCCGGTGTCGAGGACGACGAGGATGTGCCGGTCGCGTTCGGGGCGCCAGGTGCGGACGGCGACGGTGTTGCGGCGGGCGCTGGCGCGCCAGTCGATGGAGCGGACGTCGTCGCCCGGCAGGTACTCCCGCAGCGAGTCGAACTCGGTGCCCTGGCCGCGGGTCAACACCGAGGTGCGGCCGTCGAGTTCGCGCAGTCGGGCGAGTCGGGAGGGCAGGTGCTTGCGGCTGTTGAACGGCGGCAGGGCGCGGACCGTCCAGGGGACGTGGTGGGAGCCCTGACGCCCGGCCAGGCCGAGCGGGCCGAGTGAGCGGACCGTCACCCGGTGGGCGTGGTGGTCGCCGCGGCGGCCGGGGGTGAGCACGGAGGTGACCCGGCGCCGTTCGCCGGCCGGGACGGTGAGGGTGTGCCGGGAGGCGGTCTCGGCGGTGCCGGGTCGCCAGGCGGAGGGGGCCCAGGCGTCCCGGAGCAGGGCCCGCAGCGGCCGCCCGGAGGGGTTGGTGACGGCCAGTTCGACCGAGGCGGTGTCACCGAGCCGGACGGTGGTGTCGCCGCCCCGGACGATCCGCAGGCTGCGGACGGGGGCGGCGAGCACCAGGTCGACCAGGACGGCCAGCAGGAGTCCACCGGTGACGGCCCCGATCCCGGCCCAGGAGGGCAGCAGCAGGCCCACGAAGAGTGCGCCGAGTGCGGCGATCAGGGCGGTTCGCCCGGTGAGGGCCATGCGGGTGCGCTCCTTCGGAAGCCCGGGACGGAGAGGGGCCGTGGATCAGCGGGGGGCGGGCGTCTGGGCGAGGACGGCCTGGATGACGGAGTCGGCGGTGACGCCCTCCATCTCGGCCTCGGCGCGCAGCGCGACCCGGTGCCGCAGGGTGGGCAGGGCGAGTGCCTTGACGTCGTCCGGGGTGACGTAGTCGCGTCCGGCCAGCCAGGCCCAGGCGCGCGAGGCGGCGAGCAGGGCGGTGGCACCGCGGGGGGAGACGCCGATGGACAGCGACGGGGACTGCCGGGTCGCCCGGCAGAGGTCGACGATGTACGCCAGGACCTCGGGCGAGACGGTCAGTTCGGCGATCTGCGCGCGGGCGGCGGCGAGGTGCTCCGGGCCCGCGACCGGGCGGACGCCGGCGGCGGCGAGGTCCTTCGGGTCGAAGCCGGAGGCGTGCCGGGACAGCACCTGGAACTCCTGGTCGCGGTCGGGCAGCGGCAGGATCAGCTTGAGCAGGAAGCGGTCCAGCTGGGCCTCGGGCAGCGGGTAGGTGCCCTCGTACTCGACCGGGTTCTGGGTCGCCGCGACCAGGAACGGGACGGGCAGCGCACGCGGCACGCCGTCCACCGTGACCTGCCGCTCCTCCATGGCCTCCAGCAGGGCGGCCTGGGTCTTGGGCGGGGTGCGGTTGATCTCGTCGGCGAGCAGCAGGTTGGTGAAGACCGGGCCGGGCTGGAAGGAGAACTCGGCGGTGCGGGCGTCGTAGACGAGCGAGCCGGTGACGTCGCCGGGCATCAGGTCGGGGGTGAACTGGATGCGCTTGGTCTCCAGGCTGAGTGCCGTGGACAGGGTGCGGACCAGCAGGGTCTTGGCGACGCCGGGGACGCCCTCCAGCAGCACGTGGCCGCCGCAGAGGAGGGCCACCACCAGGCCGGTGACGGCGGCGTCCTGGCCGACGACGGCCTTGCCGATCTCGGCGCGCAGGGCGGTCAGGGCCGCGCGCGGGTCGGTGACGGGCGTGGCCGGTGCGGCGCTCGGCGTGCCGGGGGTGATGCGGAGCTGGGCGGTCGCCTGTTCGGTCACGGGTTCCGTACCTGCCTTTCGAGGGCGTCGAGGTCGTCGGCGAGCCGCAGCAGCGCGGCGTCGTCGGTCGGGGGCGGGCCGTACAGCAGGGCCCGGACGTCCCCGGCGGGTCGTTCGGGGAGGCGGCCGGCGACGGCCGCGCAGAGTGCCTCCGGATCGGGCCCGTCCGCTTGGAGCGGGAGGCCGAGGGCGGGGGCGAGGCGGTGGGCGGCGGCGCGGCGCAGGGCCTCGGCGGCCCGGCCGTGGGCCTTGGCGCGCCGGTAGAGGCGGGCCCGGCCCTCGGTGGTCTCGGCGGCGCGGACCACCACGGGCAGGTTCTCGCTGACCACCGGGCCGAGCCGGCGGGCGCGCCAGAGGGCGGCCAGGACGGCGGCGACGGCGAGTTGGTAGCCGGCCCAGTGCCAGCCCTCGGGGAGGTAGTCCTCGAGGGACTTGGTGCGGGTGCCCGCGGCGACCGGTGCGGAGTAGTCGGGCAGGTGCCAGGTGAGGCGGGGCTGCGAGCCGAGCAGGCCGAGCGCGAGCGAGGCGTTGCCGTCCTGGGCGAGTTCGCCGTTCTGCAGGAAGCGGCCGCTGCCGAGCACGATCACGTCGCCGCCGCCGTCGGGCGTGCTGACCAGGGGGTAGCCGTGGCTGCGCGGGTAGCAGCCGTCGCCGCGGCTGCCGCTGGTGTAGAGCATGCCGCCCATCGAGGCGCTGCCGGCCCGGACGGCTTCGGGCAGCGCGCAGCCCGGCGCGCTGCCGTGGACGGCCGCGAACGGCACCCCGCCGGCCTCGTCGGCGGTGCGGATGCCGGGGGCGAGTGCGGTGAGGGCGGCCGGGCCGGGGGCGATCAGCACCAGCCGCTGGTGCCGGGCGGCGGCGACGGCGCGCAGCTGGGCCGGGGTGAGCAGGTCGGGTTCGGGCAGCACCAGGGTGTCGGCGCCGCTCGCGGCGGTCGCCGGGTCGGTGCTGAGGTCGGTCCGGACGCCCTGGCGTTCGAGCAGGGCGACCACCGCGTGGGCGCCGTCCGCGTCGTAGGAGCGCGGGTCGGTCGGCGGGTAGCGGTGGCCCTGGCCGAGGGTGGCGACGCCGACGGCGGCGGCCAGCAGGACGCCGAGGAACACCAGGTACCAGCGGGCCCGGCGGAGCAGGCCGCGCCCGGTGGGGGCGAGGCTGGTGGGCGCGGTGTCGGCGGCGGGTCGTTCGGCGGCGGGGGGAGCGGGGGCGGTGCTGGTCATGCCGCTCCTCCCGGGGGCGGGGCGGGGGCCGCGGCCGGGGCGGCGGTGTGGGCGAGCACCGGGCGGGTGCGTTCCAGGGTCCGGTCGAGGTCCAGCAGCAGCTGGTAGGCGGGCCGGTCGGCGGTGCGCTCGCCGTAGGCGATGTCGTCGAAGGTCCGGGCGGCCGCGGCCAGTGCGGCGGCGTGCTCGGGCAGGGCCCGGCCGGCCTCGGCGGCGGCCTCGTCGGCGGTGCGGCCGGGGCGGACGTCGAGCAGGGTGCGTTCCTCCAGGGCGCGCACCAGGGCGCGCATCTGCTCGCGGACGGCCTCGGCCCAGCGTCCGGCGGCGGCGTGTCCGGCGGCGTCCGCGCGGTGCTGGGCGGCGCTGCGCGGACCGTCGGTGCCGTACACGCCGAGGTCGGTGCGGACGGCGCGCCCGGGGGCGCCCAGGCGCCACCAGACGGCGGCGCCGATCACCAGGGCGACGATCAGGAACAGCACCAGTCCGGTGGTGCCGTCGGTGCCGTCGGCGGAGATGCTGCCCATGGCGCGGTCGATGTGGTCCCAGATCCAGTCGACGACGCGTTCCAGGAGCCCCGGGTCGTTCTTGTGGTACTCGGCGTTGAGCAGCTCGTCGCGGGCGGCGTCGCGGGCCGGGTCACGCGGAACGGTGACCGGGGCGCCGCCGGCGGCGAGGAGCCTGTCCCCCCAGATAGGCATCCGGTTCAGTGCCTCGCCGGGGTCTGCTCGGCCTGGCCGTTCCAGCCGCTGCCGTCCTGCTCGGGCAGTCCGGCGGCGCGGGCGAGCTCGATGTCCAGGGCCTCGCGGCGGATCCGCTGGTCGATGTACACCAGCACGCCGACGGCGGCGAGGAACGGGGTGGTCAGCGCGGAGGCGATGATCCCGGCGATCGCGGTCATCACCATCATGCCGATGGACTGGTGGTCGGTGTCGCCGAGCCGGTCCATGGAGCCGAAGCCGAGGACCAGGCCGATGAAGCGGAACGGGATGAGCAGGGTCGCCCCGACGATCCCGGCCAGGACCCGGCTGAGCAGGACGATGCCGAGGATCCGCCACCAGGAGCCGCGGGCCAGCCGCCGCGAGCGGGACAGCGCGGTCACCACGCCCTGCTTCTCCAGCATCAGCGCGGGGGCGGCCAGGCTGTAGCGGATCAGCAGCCAGAGGGCGACCGGGACGGTCAGCAGGCCGACCAGGAACAGCAGCGACACGGTCGCGGGCGTGTCGGCGCCGCCGGCGCTGTAGCCGAGCAGCGGGGTGAAGCCGAGCAGCACCACGCCCGCGGTCATCAGGGTGGTGAGCACGGTGAGCCCGAGCAGCTGGAGCAGCCGGGGGCGGGCGTCGCGCCAGGCGTCGCCGGCGGTGACCGGGCGGCCGAGGACGGCGCGGCTGACCACGACGGTGAGCAGGGCCACGGCGAGCGCGTCGAGCAGCAGCGTCAGCGGCATGCTGGCGAGCAGGGTGAGGAACTGGGTGGCGGCGCCGGTGCGGCCCTTGACCAGCAGCTGGGCGACGAAGGAGCCGGCCTGGTCGAGGACGGCGATGCCGAGCGAGAGGGTGAGCGCGGTGCGCCAGTGCCGGCGGACGGTGGTGACGGCGCCGTCGAGCAGTTCGCCGACGCTGAGCGGGCGCAGCGGGATGACGCCGGGCCGGGGGCTGCGGGCGGCGTCCCAGCCGTACGGGTCGCGGCCGGGCGGCTGCGGGCCGCGGTTCGGCTGTCCGTACTGGGCGCCCCAGCCGGGGGTGGGCCGAGGGGGTGCCGACGGACCGGGCACGGCGGCGGGCGCGTCGGCCGGGGGCCGGGCACCGTCGCGGGGCGGCTCGGACGAGCTGGGCGAGGCCCAGCCCGGAGTGTCGGTCATCACTGCTCCTCGGAGGGGCGTCCTGGGCGCGGTTCCGGGCGGATCTTTCGCCCGCGCGCAGCGCCCATCGTGCCATGGGGCCCGGAGACGCCCCAGGGGTATCCGGTTGCTGATCGGCAACGGGGGCCGTCGGGGGGTCGGACGGCGGGTTCCGGACTGCCCGGAGGTGCTCTGACGAGGGCTATTCGCCCGGTATGGCCGGAATTCGACGGCGCGGGAGTTGGCCGTTGTGGAGCAATGACACTGCTGTGCGGCAGGTCACAATCCGGTAATGAGAAGATGGACCCATGAAGGGACGCGTCCTCGTCGTTGATGACGACTCCGCACTGGCCGAGATGCTCGGCATCGTGCTGCGTGGTGAGGGTTTTGAGCCGTTTTTCGTCGCGGATGGGGACAGGGCGCTAGCCGCGTTCCGGGAGAGCAAGCCTGACCTGGTCCTGCTCGACCTGATGCTGCCCGGTCGGGACGGCATCGACGTGTGTCGGCAGATCCGGGCGGAGTCCGGCGTGCCGATCGTGATGCTGACCGCGAAGACGGACACGGTCGACGTGGTGGTGGGCCTGGAGTCCGGCGCCGACGACTACGTCACCAAGCCGTTCAAGCCCAAGGAGCTGGTGGCCCGGGTGCGCGCCCGGCTGCGCCGTGCCGAGGAGCCGACGCCGGAGCAGCTGACCATCGGCGACCTGGTGATCGACGTGGCCGGCCACTCGGTGAAGCGGGAGGGGCGCAGCATCCCGCTGACCCCGCTGGAGTTCGACCTGCTGGTCGCGCTGGCCCGCAAGCCCTGGCAGGTGTTCACCCGCGAGGTGCTGCTGGAGCAGGTCTGGGGCTACCGCCACGCGGCGGACACCCGCCTGGTCAACGTCCATGTGCAGCGACTGCGCTCCAAGATCGAGAAGGACCCGGAGCGCCCCGAGATCGTGGTGACCGTCCGCGGCGTCGGCTACAAGGCCGGACCCAGCTGACGTGACGGACCGGGCTGACGACACCCCGTCGGGTTCCGCGACCGACGGGGCGGGCGCCGTGCGCGGGGACGTGCTGAGTTCGACCACCCGCCGCCGCGGCCCCTCCGGGGTGTTCGGCCTGCTGAAGCGTCAACTCCGGCGCCCGGTGCGCCGGGTGACCGCGCTGTACCGCCGGTCGATCCAGCTGCGGGTGGTCGCGGTCTCGCTGCTGGCCTCCATCGCGGTGGTCCTGGTGCTGGGCGTGGTGGTGGTGGCGCAGGTGCGCAACGGCCTGCTCGGCACCAAGATCGACGCGGCCCGGGCGCAGGCCCGGATCGGCTTCCAGGTCGAGCAGAAGAAGATCGACGAGGCCCGGGACCAGAACCTGCGCGGCGCCGTCGACCCGACCGCCGGCGAGACCGGCACCTGGCTGCTGCGCCAGGTCAACGACCTGGCCGCGAGCGGGCAGACGGTCTACTCGGTGATCGCGATGGCGCCCGGCACCGGGACGGTCGTCCCGGACAGCGCGGGCTTCGCGCCGCGCTACTCCGGCGACATCCAGCCCAGCAGCATCCCGGACACCCTGCGCGCCAAGCTGTTCGCCGAGCCCGCCCAGATGTTCGACCAGCCGACCCGGATCCACCGCTCGCCCGAGAGCGGCGGCAAGAGCGAGCCGGGACTGGCCCTCGGCATGCAGTTCGTCGGCCCGGCCAACACCAGCTACCAGCTGTTCTACGTGTTCTCCTTCGGCCAGGAGACCGACACCCTCAACCTGATCACCGGCACCCTGGCGACCGCCGGCGTCTTCGTGGTGATCCTGATGGGCGGCATCGCCTGGGTCGTGGTGCGCCAGGTGGTCACCCCGGTGCGGATGGCGGCCGGCATCTCCGAGCGGCTCGCCGACGGGCACCTGGAAGAGCGGATGAAGGTGACCGGGACGGACGACATCGCCCGCCTCGGGGAGTCGTACAACCGGATGGCCAACGCCCTCCAGGCGCAGATCCGCCAATTGGAGGAGCTGTCCCGGGTGCAGCGGCGCTTCGTCTCCGACGTCTCGCACGAGCTGCGCACCCCGCTGACCACGGTCCGGATGGCCGCCGACCTGATCTACGACAGCCGCGAGGACCTGGACCCGATGGCGGCCCGCTCGGCGGAGCTGCTGCAGGGCCAGCTGGACCGCTTCGAGTCGCTGCTCGCCGACCTGCTGGAGATCAGCCGCTTCGACGCCGGTGCGGCGATCCTGGACGCCGAGCCGGTCGACCTGCGCGAGATCGTCGCCCGGGTGGTGGAGGCCGCCGACCCGCTGGCCCAAGCCAAGGGCAGCACCGTGGTGATCCGCGGCGACGGCGAGCCGGTGCTGGCGGAGGTGGACTCCCGGCGGATCGAGCGCATCCTGCGCAACCTGGTGGTCAACGCGCTGGAGCACGGCGAGGGCCGTGACGTGGTGGTCCGGCTGGGGTCGGCCGACGGCGCGGTCGCGGTCGGCGTGCGCGACTACGGCATCGGCCTCAAGCCGGGCGAGGCCTCCCGGGTGTTCCACCGTTTCTGGCGGGCGGACCCGTCCCGGGTGCGCACCACCGGCGGCACCGGTCTGGGCCTGTCGATCGCGGTCGAGGACGCCCACCTGCACGGCGGCTGGCTCCAGGCCTGGGGCGAGCCCGGCGGCGGCTCGCACTTCCGGCTGACGCTGCCGCGCACCCGCGGCGGCGAGATCAACCGGGCCCCGTTCCGGCTGGAGCCGGAGGACTCGCGCAACAACCGGGGCCTGGGCGCGTACGGCACGCCGTACCGGAGGGCGATCTCCCCGTCCGGCTCGACGGCGATGACCGCCGCCGAGGATCCGAGCGAGGCGCCGGAGGGCCCCGGCAGCGGGCTCGGCAGCGGGCTCGGCGGGGTGCTGAACATCGGCCCCGGACTGGGCCGGAACCGGCTGCCCGAGGGGCCGCGCTCGGACCCCTCGGACGTGCGGACGACGGGGGCCGGCTACGGCGTCACCGGCGCCCAGGTCATGGTGGACCCGACGCCCGGCCGGCCGTCGGTGGCACAGCGGACGGCGGAGCCGTACGCGACGGGTGGGACGGACCTGGAGGGGTCGCAGCGTGCGAAGGACGAGCAACAGGACTGAGCCGCGGCTCGTGGCGGTGGCCGGCGTGGTGCTCGGCGCCCTGGTGGCGAGCGGCTGCGCGGCCATGCCGGACTCCGGCGGCATCACCAAGGTGGAGCTGTCCCAGGGCTCGGCCGACAAGAACCTCCAGGCCAGGGTCTTCCCGGTGGCGCCCGGCAGGGGCGCCAAGCCGCGCGAGCTGCTGACCGGCTTCCTGGACGCGGTGACCGCCGACGAGGGGTACGAGACGGCGCGCAAGTACCTCACCGAGCGCGCCGCCGCGACCTGGGACCCTGACTCGGGCATCAAGGTGCTCTCCGCCACGAAGATCCCGGTCGACCAGGCGGTCGGCGACGGGGACACCAAGTTCTCCGAGACGGTGACGGGGCAGCTGCTGGCCAAGGTCGACGAGCGGCACTCGTACTCGCTGGCGGTCGGGGCGCAGCCGACCGACTCGTTCGACTTCACCTTCGTCCGGGAGAAGGACGGCGAGTGGCGGATCGACGCCCTGCCGGCCGGCGTGATCATGAACGAGACCAACTTCCGGAACAGCTTCCGGCAGGTCGAGCGCTTCTTCTACACCGCCCCCGACCCGTCCGTGCCCGGCTCCGGGAGCGGCGGCCAGGAGGTGCTGATCGCCGACCCGGTCTACCTGAGGCGTCGGGTCGACCCGCTGACCGCGGCGGCCAAGGCGCTGGTCGGCGGGCCCTCGGTCTGGATCGCGCCGGTGGCCCGGACGGCCTTCCCGGAGGGCGCCACGGTCGACAAGGTGACCGTCGACGACGGCCGGGTGGCCCACGTGCAGCTCGGCGGGGTGGACCTGGGCGATCCGTCGGCCTGCCGCCGGATGGCGATCCAGCTCTACTACACCTTCGCCGACCAGGGCCGGGGGCAGGTCGACCGGACCGAGCTGAAGGGGCGGCGCGGCTCCTGCGTCTTCGCCCGCGGCGACGGCGCGGCCGTCGGCCCCGGCGCGCTGGCCGGGCCGGTGACCCCGCAGCAGTACTACCAGCGGGCCGACAACGGCGTGCTGATGGTGACCGAGGACGGGCACAGCGGGGACCCGGTGCCCGGGGTGCTCGGCAAGCCGCACGCCAACGGGGTGCCGGCCCTGGGCACCGTCGCGGTCAGCCGGGACGGCTCGCAGGCCGCCGCGATCTCGGACGACGGGCACCAGCTCTACTCGGTGTCGTTGCAGGCCGGGGCCGTCACGATGCCCGATCCGGTGCTCAGTTCGCCGGTGAAGGCCGGGGCCAAGGACGACGGCCTCACCTCGCCCAGCTGGGACGGGCGCGGCGACCTCTGGGTGGTGGACCGCAACCCGCAGGCCCCGCGGGTGGTGATGGTGCGCGGCGGCCGGGCGTACACCGTGCCGGTCAACGACCTGTTGACCGGGCAGACGGTGCAGGCGGTGAAGCTCTCCTCGGACGGCGCCCGGATCGCGCTGATCGTCAAGTCGCCCGGGGTAAGCGGCAGTTCGCTGAAGTTCGGGCTGGTCGAGCGTGGCGGTACGCCGAGCGCGCCGACCGCGCGGATCACCGGGCTGCGCGCGGCGGCCCCTTCGCTCACCGATGTCACCTCGGTCTCCTGGGCGGACGCCGACCAGCTGCTGGTGCTCGGCAAGGAGGCCGACCGGCCCCAGCAGCTGTACTACATCAGCACCGACGGCTCGCAGAGCACGGACAGTCAGCTGCAGACCGGCAACGGCCTGCCGTCCTCGCCGCAGTCCATCTCGGCCGCGGAGTCCCGCGGGTACCTCCAGGCCCAGCCCTGGCCGGTGCTCGCGGTGGCCGGCGGCACCGTCTACCGGCTGGTCAACAACCAGTGGCGGGAGGCCCAGTTGGTGGACAAGGCCCGTTCGTACTTCTACGCGGGCTGAGGCCCCGGCGGGGGAGCGTCAGCCGGCCGGCCGCACCGAGGTGGCCGCGACGGCGGCGCCGGCCCGGGCCGGCAGCCCGGCGTCGGCCAGTGCCCGGGCCGCCTCGGCCAGGCTCGCCCCGGTGGTCACCAGGTCGTCCACCAGCACCGGTTGACGGCCGGCCAGGCCCCGGCGGGCGCGCGGCAGCACGGTGAGCGCGCCGTGCAGGTTGCGCCGCCGCTCGGCGGCGCTCAGCCCGGCCTGGTCGGCGACCGGGCGGGCGTGCCGCAGCAACGGCGCGGCCCGGACGTCCAGTCCGGCCCGGCGCAGCGACCGGGCGGCGGCCCCGGCCAGCCGCAGCGTCGGGTCGTGGCCCCGGGCGCGCACCGCCGCGCGGGCCGAGGGCATCGGCACCAGCAGCAGCGGTGCGGCCCCGGCCCGGGCTCCCAGGGCGGAGCGCACCGCCCGCCCGAGCGCCTCGCCCAGCGGTCCGGCCAGGCGCAGTGCGCCGCGCTCCTTGTGCGCGAGCAGCAACTGCCGCACCGGGTCGGCGTAGGGCGCGGCCGCGTGCGCCCAGGGCAGCGGCGTGGGGCCGGGGCAGGAGGTGGCCAGGACGTGTCGGCAGGCCGGGCAGAGCTGACCGCCCCCGGTGCCGCAGCCCGCGCAGTTCGCGGGGAGCAGGACGTCCAGCAGCCCGGCCAGTGCGTGGCCGAACGGTGTGGGTGCGGACGGCGCGCGGGAGGGGGTAGGCGGACGGGAAGGGGAGGGAGGCACGGCTGCTCCTGGCGGCGGCAGGCACGGAGAGTCAGCAAAGGATCCGCCGTATGGGGGGCGTTGTCCAGGTATTTACCCTTACTTCACCCGCCGGAGGGTAGACAGGGTGCAACAGCTTGACCGCACGCCACCGGCACCGCCCGCAGTATCGGGTCATACCCACCTTCTCGCCTGGGGAGGCGAAAACCCCGTGTGAGGTGTTCGATAAGGCTCCAAGGGGTTTCAACCGTCCCTGATGGGGAGGAAGTGGTTGAGGGCCAGTCGTTCCCGCCGCTGGCGGCGGGGGCGGGGGCCGGCAGTGGATGGGCTGGTCCAGCTGGAGCTCAGTCCGGTCCGGTAGCACCCGGATCGGCGTCAGCACGAGGGATCGGAGTTCTGCGTGGACATCGTCGTCAAGGGCCGCAAGACCGAGGTGCCCAAGAGGTTCCGCGAGCACGTGGCCGAGAAGCTGGAGAAGGTCCAGAAGTTCGACGGCAAGGTGATCAGCCTCGACGTCGAGGTGTCCAAGGAGCACAACCCGCGGCAGGCCGACCGGTCCGACCGCGTGGAGATCACTCTCCGTACCCGGGGCCCGGTCATCCGGGCCGAAGCCGCCGCCGCTGACCCGTACGCGGCGCTCGACCTGGCCTCGGCGAAGCTCGACGCCCAACTGCGCAAGTCCGCGGACCGGCGTCGGGTGCACAAGGGCGGTGCCAACGGCCGCACTCCGATCAGCGTTGCCGAGGCGACCGCGGCACTGGCCGCGCTGCCGGCCGCGACGCCGCCGGAGGGCGGGACGAACGGGGCCGTCCGCAAGACCATGATGGGATCCCTGGAAGTGGAGGGCGAAGGCCCGCTGGTGGTCCGGGAGAAGACGCACTCGGCCGCCCCCATGGCGCTGGACCAGGCGCTCTACGAGATGGAGCTGGTCGGCCACGACTTCTACCTCTTCGTGGAGAAGGACAGCGGCCTGCCGAGCGTCGTCTACCGCCGGCACGGCTACCACTACGGCGTCATCCACGTGCAGCCGGACATGGCGGCCGGCGTGGCCAGCGGCGCCGGCGGCGCGATCGGCCGGTCCGTCGACGAGGACTGACCGTCGACGAGGACCGACCGTTCCGGCAGTGATGGACGGAGGGGTGACCCCGGTGGCAGCGGCCGCCGGGGTCACCGGCGTTTCGGGGCGTTCCGCCCGTACCGGGCACCGCCGGTGGGACGGGTTCGAACGGTGCGCGGGCCCGTTGCGCGGAGGGGTCACCCGATGCGGGGGAATCGGCGCCGGAGGGTGACTGCGGCGGTGGCTGGGCGTGGAATGATTGGGCGCACGTCGACCCGCGAAGGGGGAGGAGCGGATGGGGGATCACTTCGGGCTGGGGCCCGCAGCGGGGCCGGTCACCGGGCTGCCGCCGGGGCCGGAGGAGGAGCCCGCGTACGCGCCGCGCCGGGGTGAGCCGATCCGTGTCCTGGTGGTGGACGACCACGCGTTGTTCCGCCGCGGGCTGGAGATCGTGCTGGCGGAGGAGCCGGACATCAAGGTCGTGGGTGAGGCCGGGGACGGCGCCGAGGCCGTGCTCAAGGCCGCCGACCTGCTGCCCGACATCATCCTGATGGACGTCCGGATGCCGCGCCGCAGCGGGATCGAGGCCTGCACGGCGATCAAGGACGTGGCGCCCAGCACCAAGATCATCATGCTGACGATAAGCGACGAGGAAGCCGACCTCTACGAGGCGATCAAGGCGGGGGCCACCGGCTACCTGCTCAAGGAGATCTCCACCGACGAGGTCGCCACCGCGATCCGCGCGGTCGCCGACGGGCAGTCGCAGATCAGCCCGTCGATGGCCTCCAAGCTGCTCACCGAGTTCAAGTCGATGATCCAGCGGCGCTCCGACGACCGGGACCTGGTGCCGGCGCCCCGGCTCACCGACCGGGAGCTGGAGGTGCTGAAGCTGGTGGCGACCGGGATGAACAACCGGGAGATCGCCAAGGAGCTGTTCATCAGCGAGAACACCGTGAAGAACCACGTCCGCAACATCCTGGAGAAACTCCAACTGCATTCCAGGATGGAGGCGGTGGTGTACGCGATGCGGGAGAAGATCCTCGAAATAGGGTGACCCGGCGGCCCGCCGCCGCTATTCCCCGAGGAGCTTCTCCAGGGTCGGGCGCAGCCGTTCGTCGTGCAGCGCCTCGACCCGCACCGCGTCGCAGCCGACCCACCCGGCCGCCTCGCGCAGGGCGGCGGCGAGCGCCTCCAGGTGCCGGGCGGAGCCGTCCCGGCCGTCGGTCAGCGAGACCTGCCGGGCGACCAGGGTGCGGCCCTCCCGGGCCGGGTCGACCCGGCCGACCAGCCGGCCGCCGGCCAGCAGCGGCATCGCGAAGTAGCCGTGCACCCGCTTGTGCTTGGGCGTGTAGGCCTCCAGCCGGTGCGACATGCCGAAGATCCGCTCGGTGCGGGCGCGGTCCCAGATCAGCGAGTCGAACGGTGAGAGCAGCGTGGTCCGGTGGCGTCCGCGCGGGGCGGCGGCCAGGGCGGCCGGATCGGCCCAGGCGGCGGCCCGGGCACCGTCCGGGCCCCAGCCCGCGACCTCGACCGGGACCAGCCCGCTGTCCGCGAGCACCGGGTCCAACTGCTCGGCGCGCAGCCGGTGGTAGTCCAGCAGGTCGGCCCGGGTGGCCACGCCCAGCGCGGCGCCGGCCTGGGCCACCAGGGTGCGCAGGCACTCCTCGTCGGACCGGTCCTGGCCGAACAGGGCGTCGGGGACGGCCTGTTCGGCCAGCGCGTAGACCCGCTTCCAGCTCCGGCGCTCGGTGCAGACCACGTCGCCGAAGGCCAGTGCCCGCTCCACCGCGATCTTGGTGTCGGACCAGTCCCACCACTCGGCCGTCCGCTTGGCGCCGCCCAGTTCGGTGGAGGTCAACGGCCCCTCGGCGCGCAGCTTGTCGAGCACCGCCCGGTACGTCCCGGGCTCGACCCGGTGGCTCCAGACCCGGCCGCGGTCGCGGTAGGCGCGGCGCCGGAAGGCGAACAGCGGCCACTCCTCGACCGGCAGGACGCAGGCGGCGTGCGACCAGTACTCGAAGCCGGTGCCGGAACCCCAGTAGGCCGCCTCGACCGCCGGACGGCCGACCGCGCCGAGCCGGGCGTACGGCACCAGCTCGTGCGAGCGGGCCAGCACCGAGATGGTGTCCAGCTGGACGGCGCCCAGGTGTCGCAGCACCCCGCGCACCCCGGCCCGGCGGTCGGGCGCGCCCAGCAGGCCCTGGGCGCGCAGCGCGATCCGGCGGGCGTCGTCGGCGCCCAGGACGGTGACGGGGGTGTGGCCGGCGGCGGAGGTCATGCCGGCGAGCGTAGCCGGGGGCACCGACAGCGGGGCTCCGGGCCGGGGCCCGGTCGGGCCCGTGCGGACGGGCCGCGCCGAGCCGGCGTCCGGGGCCGGGGTCCGGGCCCGGCGTCCGGGCTCAGGCCAGGTCGGCGGGGAGCAGCGAGCCGACCCAGGCGTCGCGGAAGACGCCGCGCTGGTCGGCGTACGACCGCAGGGTGCCCTCGTGGCGGAAGCCGACCCGCTCGGCGACGGCCCGCGAGCCCTCGTTGCCGACGTAGGCGAGCCACTGGAGGCGGCGCAGGCCGAGGTCGGTGAGCGCCCAGCGGGCGACCGCGCGGGCGGCCTCGACGGTGTAGCCGCGGCCGCGCCGCTCCGGCGCCGTCCACCAGCCGACCTCGCCGGCGCCCGGGTCCCCCAGCCTGCGGATGACCGCCTGGGTGCCGACCAGGAGCCCGGTCTCCCGTTCGACCACGCACCAGATGAACCGGGCGCCCCCGGCCAGCCCCTCGGGGGCCAGGGTGCGGACGAAGAACTCGGCGTCCTCGCGGCGGTAGGGGGCGGGGACGACCGTCCAGCGCTGGATCTCCGCGTCCTGGCAGGCGGCGAGGACCGGGTCGATGTCCGATTCCTGCGGTGCGCGCAGCACCAGCCGCCCGGTGGTGAGGGTGACGAGTTCGTTCCGGGGTTCTTCCACGGGCGGATTATTTCCTCGCGGGAGGAGGGCGGGCATCGGAATTCCGGGCCAACTCCAGGGCCGGTCGACCGTTTTGTCCCGGTGGGCGGTGCTATCGGGCCATGTGCACGTGCGGGTGACACGGGAATACCGTGCTGACGCACCTCCCGGCGCATTGGACTCCTCGCATACGATGGCCCGTGCGGTGGGGTGGACCCCCCGTGCAGTCGTCCAGTGCCAATACAGGCAAGGAGCCCGCTCAAGTGTCCGTCTTCGACAAGATCCTGCGCGCCGGCGAAGGCAAGATCCTTCGCAAGCTGCAGCGGATTGCTGCCCAGGTCAACTCCATCGAAGAGGACTTCGTCAACCTCACCGACGCCGAGCTGCGCGCGCTGACCGACGAGTACAAGCAGCGGCTCGCGGACGGCGAGACGCTGGACGACATCCTCCCCGAGGCGTTCGCCACCGTCCGCGAGGCCGCCAAGCGCGTGCTCGGCCAGCGGCACTACGACGTCCAGATCATGGGCGGGGCGGCCCTGCACCACGGTTACGTCGCCGAGATGCGCACCGGTGAGGGCAAGACCCTCGTCGGCACCCTGCCCACGTACCTGAACGCGCTGACCGGCAAGGGCGTCCACCTGATCACGGTCAACGACTACCTCGCCGAGCGCGACTCGGAGTGGATGGGCCGGGTGCACCGCTTCCTCGGCCTCGAAGTCGGCGTGATCCTGGCCAACATGACGCCCGTCGAGCGCAAGCGCCAGTACGCGATGGACATCACGTACGGCACGAACAACGAGTTCGGCTTCGACTACCTGCGCGACAACATGGCCTGGTCGCAGGAGGAACTCGTCCAGCGCGGCCACAACTTCGCGGTGGTCGACGAGGTCGACTCGATCCTCATCGACGAGGCCCGCACCCCGCTGATCATCTCCGGCCCGGCGGACCAGGCGACCAAGTGGTACGCCGACTTCGCCAAGCTGGTGCTGCGTCTGAAGATCGACCGCGACTACGAGGTCGACGAGAAGAAGCGCACCGTCGGCGTCCTGGAGGAGGGTGTCACCCGGGTCGAGGACTACCTCGGCATCGACAACCTCTACGAGTCGGTGAACACCCCGCTCGTCGGCTTCCTGAACAACGCCATCAAGGCGAAGGAGCTGTACAAGAAGGACAAGGACTACGTCGTCATGAACGGCGAAGTCATGATCGTCGACGAGCACACCGGCCGCATCCTGGCCGGGCGCCGCTACAACGAGGGCATGCACCAGGCGATCGAGGCGAAGGAGGGGGTGGAGGTCCAGAACGAGAACCAGACGCTGGCCACCATCACCCTGCAGAACTTCTTCCGTCTGTACGACAAGCTTTCCGGCATGACCGGTACCGGCACCACCGAGGCCGCCGAGTTCCACCAGATCTACAAGCTCGGCGTGGTGCCGATCCCGACCAACAAGACGCCGCTGCGCATCGACCAGCCCGACCTGATCTACAAGTCGGAGCCGGCCAAGTTCGCCGCCGTGGTCGAGGACATCGCCGAGAAGCACGAGAAGGGCCAGCCGGTGCTGGTCGGCACCGTGTCGGTCGAGAAGTCCGAGTACCTGTCGCAGGAGCTGCGCAAGCGCGGCATCCCGCACGAGGTGCTGAACGCCAAGCACCACGAGCGCGAGGCGCAGATCGTCGCGCAGGCCGGCCGCAAGGGCGCCGTCACCGTCGCCACCAACATGGCCGGCCGTGGCACCGACATCATGCTCGGCGGCAACCCGGACCACCTGGCGGCGGCCGAGCTGGCCCAGCGCGGGCTCTCCGCGGGCGACAACCCGGAGGAGTACGAGGCCGAGTTCCCGGCCGCGCTGGAGAAGGCCAAGGCCTCCGTCAAGGCGGAGCAGGACGAGGTCAAGGAGGCCGGCGGCCTCTACGTCCTCGGCACCGAGCGGCACGAGTCCCGCCGGATCGACAACCAGCTGCGCGGCCGCTCCGGCCGCCAGGGCGACCCGGGCGAGTCCCGCTTCTACCTGTCGCTGGGCGACGACCTGATGCGCCTGTTCAAGGCCGGCATGGTCGAGCGCGTGCTCTCGATGGCGAACGTGCCCGAGGACGTGCCGATCGAGTCCAAGATGGTCACCCGCGCGATCGCCTCCGCGCAGACCCAGGTCGAGCAGCAGAACTTCGAGATCCGCAAGAACGTCCTGAAGTACGACGAGGTGCTCAACCGCCAGCGCGAGGTCATCTACGGCGAGCGCCGCCGGGTCCTGGAGGGCGAGGACCTCCAGGAGCAGGTCACCCACTTCATGGACGACACCGTCGAGGCCTACGTCAAGGCGGCCACCGGCGAGGGCTTCGAGGACGACTGGGACCTCGACAAGCTCTGGACGGCGTTCAAGCAGCTCTACCCGATCACCCTGGACCTGGCGGACCTGGAGGAGGAGGTCGGCGGCCCGGCCGGCCTGACCCCCGAGTTCCTGATCAAGGTCGTCCAGGAGGACGTCCAGGCACAGTACGGCGCCCGCGAGGACCAGCTCGGCGAGGAGATCCTGCGCGAGCTGGAGCGCCGGGTGGTGCTGTCGGTGCTGGACCGCCGCTGGCGCGAGCACCTCTACGAGATGGACTACCTCCAGGAGGGCATCGGCCTGCGCGCCATGGCGCAGCGCGACCCGCTGGTCGAGTACCAGCGCGAGGGCTTCGACATGTTCACCGCGATGATGGAGGGCATCAAGGAGGAGTCCGTCGCCTACCTGTTCAACCTGGAGGTCCAGGTCGAGCAGCAGGTCGAGGAGGTTCCGGTCGAGGACGCCGAGGTGCTGCTCGACAAGCTGGAGAAGGACGCCGCCCGTCCGGAGATCAAGGCCAAGGGCCTGGAGGCCCCGAAGCCGCAGCGGCTGCACTACACGGCCCCCTCGGAGGAGGTCGGCGGCGGTGTGGTCGAGGGCGACTTCGAGGACGCCGTGCCGGACGAGGACGGCGACGGGCTGACCCGGGCCGAGCGCCGCAAGGCCGCCAAGTCCGCGAAGGGCCGCCGCCGCAAGGGCTGAGCCGGCCGCAGGACGCCGCACAGGGCGCCGCTCCCGTACTACCGGGGCGGCGCCCTGCGCCGTCCCGTGCGCCGTGGTCCTCATCGGGCCTCCACGGCGGTGCACCGCCACTGGCCGGCCGGGCCGCGCTGCTCCAGCCGGAAGGCCACCATGTGGTGCCGGCGGCCGAGGTCGACCCGGACGCAGGCCTCGACCGCGTCGGGCGAGGGCGAGCGGTCGTGCACCGGGCCGAGCCGGGGGCGGTCGGCGGGGCCGCCGCGGCGCAGCGCACCGGCCCGGACCAGGGCGGCGAGCTGCCCGTAGCCGTCCAGGCTGGTGTGCCGCATCAGCTGGCCCGCGGGGCGGGCGCCGGTGAGCACCTCGACCAACTGGTGGGCGAACCGGGCGGCGAGCGCCCGGGCGTCGTGCGGGACGGGCCCGGCGGTGGCGGCGCCGGCGGGCCCGGCGGCGCAGGCGGCGCGCGGGTGGCGCGGTCGGCGCCCGGCCGGGGCGCAGCTCCCGGAGGCGTGCACCCGGCGGTGCGGACGGGCGGTGGGCTGGGTGGTGCGGCGGACGGTCACGGTGCCTCCCGGCAGGGGTGGTGCGGGTACGGACGGGTCCAGGCTGGTGGTGGTGATCATCGAGGGGCAACGCCTTTCCGGGCGGCCCGGAGCCCGGCCGGAAGTTCACCTATCCGGGTGAGTGGACCAGTGCGGCTGCGGGCCCGGAGCCCGTTCCGCGTGCGCCCGGTTGACGTGCGGGGACGGTCCGTACGGCCCGGAAAGGGGACGCCCCGGTACGGCGGACGGGGTGGGCCCGCCCCGGGCTCGCGTTGCGCCGTCCGGGCGTCCGCGCGCACCATCGGAGCCTGACCCCGAACCGGACGATGACGGGCGGCCGGGATGAGCACAGTCGGGACGACCACACGGGCGGCGGCACCGGGCCCGACCGCCGGGGGCGCACTCCGGCGCGGCCTGGTGCTGGGCGGCGGCGGGATGCTCGGCGCTGCCTGGACGGTCGGCGCGCTGTGCGCCGTCGAGGAGGCCACCGGGCAGCGGCCGGGCGGGGCGGACGTCCTGCTCGGCACCTCCGCGGGCGCGATCCTGGCCGCGCTGCTGGTCGGCGGCGTGGGCCCCGAGCAGCTGCGCGACCACCAGCGCGGGCTGCCGGTCACCGAGGGCCCGCTGGCCGGGGTGGCGTTCGACTACGACACGGTGCTGGGCGGCGCGCTGCCGCCCCGGCCGCGGGCCGGGATCGGCTCGCCCGACCTGCTGCGGGACGCCGTCCGGCACCCGCGCGAGTACCCGCTGCTGACCATGGTCTCGGCGGTGGCGCCGCACGGCCGGGGCTCGCTCGCCCCGATCGGTGACCTGGTGCGCGGGCTGCTCGGCCCGGGCGCCTGGCCGGACCCGGACCCGGGCCCGGCGGCCCGGGCGGTCCCCGGCGCGGTGCCGCCGAGCGCGGCCGCCGCGTCGCTGCGGGTGGCCGCGGTGGACTACCGCAGCGGTCACCGGGTGGTCTTCGGCGACCCGGACGCGCCGGCCGTCCCGGTGGCCGGGGCCGTGATGGCCTCCTGCGCCATCCCCGGCTGGTTCGCCCCGGTGCGGCTGGACGGCTCGGCGTACGTGGACGGCGGCTGCTGGTCGGCGACCAACGCCGACCTGCTGCTCGGCCGGGGCCTGGACGAGGTGTACGTGCTCGCCCCGATGGCCGTGCGGCTGGGCCCGCGGCCCGAGCGCTCCGGCCGCGGCGGTCTGGCCGGGCTGCGCGAGTGGCGGGCCCGGGAGCGCCCGCACGGCGTGCTGGCCCAGCTGGTCGGCCGCTACCGCCGGGCGGTGACCCGGCAGCTGCTGCGCGAGGCCGCACTGCTGCGGGCCGACGGGGTCCGGGTGCGGCTGCTCGCGCCGACCCCGGCCGACCTGGCGCTGATGGGCCCGAACCCGATGGACCCGGCCCGCCGCGGCGCGGCGCTGGAGAGCGGCCTGCGGTCCGGCCGGGAGGCGCTGGGAGCCGGGCGCGGCCCGGGCCCGGGGTGATCACGGGCGGTCCGGCGGAGCTTATTCTTGGGGACGCTGGATGCTGTGCCGCTGGACGCTGTGCTGTCGGACCGACGGCCCGCTGGACGCTGTGCTGTCGGACGACGGCCCGCTGATCGAACCGGAGAGTGCCACCGATGCGCGTGTACGTGCCCACCACCCTGACCGGCCTGGCGGCGGCGCGCGAGGACGGCTCCCTGGAGCAGTCCGCGGCCTACGCCGTGACGCCCGCGCTGCGCGAGTGGTACGTCAGCGACGACCTGGAGGAGCTGGAGTACGCGGCCCTGAACCGGGCCGCGCAGTCCTCGCTGCGGCTGCTGGCGGCCGACCCGGACGCCCCGCGCCGACGCGTCGTGGTGGCGCTGGACGTGGCCGACACGGCCGTCCGGCCCTTCCCCGGTGACGAGTACCAGGACCAGGCCTCGCTGGGCCGGGTGGTGCTCTCCGGCCCGGTGAAACTGGCGAAGGCTGCCGCGGTGCACGCCGACGTGGCCGACGACGAGGTGGTCGAGGACGTCGCGGCCGCGGTCGCCGCGGTGGCCGCCGCCGACGCGGGCGACCAGGACGCCCAGTTCACGGTGGACGGCGCGGAGGACCACGACCTGCTCTGGTACGCGACCCAGGAGATCCCCGGCCTGCTCGCCTGAGCGCCGCCGGCCGGCCGGCGGCGTGAGGATCGTCCTACCGGCGTGTCGGCCGTTCGGGCTACCGTGTGATCCCGTGCGCACTCACATCGTTTGGGACTGGAACGGGACGCTCTTCCACGACATGGACGCCGTCCTGGGAGCCAGCAACGCCGCGTTCGCGACCATCGGCGTCGAGCCGATGACCCTCCAGCAGTACCGCGAGCAGTACGAGATCCCGATCCCCCGCTTCTACGAGCGGCTGCTCGGCCGGATGCCCTCGCAGGCGGAGTGGCTGGCGCTGGACGACGCCTTCCAGGACCGCTACCGCGAGCTCAGCCCGGCCTGCGGCCTGACCGCGGGCGTGCCCGAGCTGCTGGCCGGCTGGCAGGCGGCCGGGCACAGCCAGTCGCTGCTGTCGATGTACCTGCACGACCGGCTGGTGCCGCTGGTCGACTCCTTCGGGCTGACCGGCAGCTTCCTGCGGGTGGACGGCCGCAGCGGCCCGTCCGGCGGCCAGAAGGCGGAGCAGCTGACCCGGCACCTGGCCGAGCTCGGCGAGCGGGTCGACCCGGCCCGCACGGTGCTGATCGGCGACGCCGCGGACGACGCCCTGGCGGCGCTGCACGCGGGCGCCCACGCGGTGTTGTACACCGGCGGTTCGCACACCCGGGAGAAGCTGGAGCCGGTCGGCGTCCCGGTGGTGGACAGCCTGGCCGAGGCGGTCGAGCTGGCGGGCCGGCTGACCGGCTGAGCCCTCCGGCCCGGCGGCGGACGTGGCGGGCGCCACGTCCGCCGTTGGCGTGTCTGGACGGGCGGATCGGTCCGGTGCTGGTCAGGCTGGAGTCGAACCCCGGCCCGAACCCCGGTCCTGAGCCCGCTCCGGGGCCCCGGCCCGACGCCCGGTTCGGGGCTCCGGGCGGGAGCCCGGGAACGAGCCCCCCCGCCGACCCCCAGCCGCCAGCCCCCAGCCAGCAGGACGGAGCCGCCATGCCCATCGACGCAGTCACCGAGGTGCCGACCCCGGTCAACGAACCGGTGCGGTCGTACGCGCCGGGCAGCCCGGAGCGGGACCGGCTGGTCCGGCGGCTGGACGAACTGGCGGCCGAGCAGATCCCGCTGCCGATGACCATCGGCGGCGAGCAGCGGTTCGGCGGCGGCGAGCGGATCGAGGTCGTCCAGCCGCACCACCACGCGGCCAAGCTGGGGGTGCTCGGCAACGCGACCCGGGAGGACGCCCGGGCGGCCGTGGACGCGGCGCTGGCGGCCGGGCGGCAGTGGCGCTCGCTCTCCTTCGACGACCGGGCGGCGGTCTTCCTGCGCGCCGCCGACCTGCTGGCCGGGCCGTGGCGGGAGACGCTCAACGCGGCGACGATGCTCGGCCAGTCCAAGACCGCGCAGCAGGCCGAGATCGACTCCGCCTGCGAGCTGATCGACTTCTGGCGGTTCAACGTCGGGTTCGCCCGGCAGCTCCTGGCGGAGCAGCCGATCTCCTCGCCGGGGGTGTGGAACCGGGTCGACCACCGCCCGCTGGAAGGTTTCGTCTACGCGGTCACCCCGTTCAACTTCACCGCGATCGCGGGGAACCTGCCCACCGCCCCCGCGCTGATGGGCAACACCGTGGTCTGGAAGCCCGCGCCGACCCAGACCCTGGCCGCGTACCACCTGATGCGGCTGCTGGAGGCGGCCGGCCTGCCGCCCGGGGTGATCAACCTGGTCACCGGCGACGGCCTCCAGGTCTCCCCGGTGGCGCTGGCCGACCCGGCGTTCGCCGGGCTGCACTTCACCGGCTCCACCGCCACCTTCCAGTCGCTCTGGCAGACGATCGGCGCCAACATCGGCGGCTACCGCACGTACCCGCGGATCGTCGGGGAGACCGGCGGCAAGGACTTCCTGCTGGCCCACCGCTCGGCCGACCCGGAGATCCTGCGGACCGCGATGATCCGCGGCGCCTTCGAGTACCAGGGCCAGAAGTGCTCGGCGCTCTCCCGCGCCTACCTGCCGCGCAGCCTCTGGCTGCGGATCAAGGACGACTTCCTGGCCGAGGTGGACGCCCTGACGGTGGGGGACGTCACCGACCTGTCGAACTTCATGGGCGCCCTGATCGACAAGCGCGCCTTCGAGAAGAACCGCATCGCCATCGAGCGGGCCAAGGCCGACCCGACCGTCGAGCTGGTGGCCGGCGGGCAGTACGACGACGCGATCGGCTGGTTCGTCCGGCCGACCGTGCTGGTCTCCTCCGACCACCGGGGCGAGATCTTCCGCACCGAGTACTTCGGGCCGATCCTGGCGATCCACGTCTACGAGGACTCCCGCTGGGACGACGTGCTCGGCCGGGTCGACGGGGGCGCCCCGTACGGCCTGACCGGTGCGGTGATCGCCCAGGACCGCTACGCGATCGCCCAGGCCGTGGAGGAGCTGCGGTTCACCGCGGGGAACTTCTACATCAACGACAAGCCCACCGGCGCGGTGGTCGGCCAGCAGCCGTTCGGCGGCTCCCGGGCCTCCGGGACCAACGACAAGGCGGGCGCCGCGCAGAACCTGCTGCGCTGGACCTCGGCCCGGGCGATCAAGGAGACCTTCGTCCCGCCGACCCACCACGGTTACCCGCATATGGGCTGAAAGCGAACACCACGCTCCGGTTTGGACATGCTGTCCAGGACGGACCCGACATCCTGCGGGTTTGCGCCTCCCTGTCCCTGTGCACCTTCGATTGATCCGGTTAGGCTGGCTGGCGTCGTCGGGTGGCTTGCAGGACGAACGAGTCGTCCTACCCGCTGGGAGGGCGTTTCATGCGTGCCATGAGCCCCTTTCAGTCGGACGGTGCGGCAGGATTGCGAGCGACCCGTCGGTGTACACCCACACACCACCGAGTCACGCAACGGCGCGCGACAGGAGCCAAGAAGTCATGCAGACCAAGCTGGACGCAGCCAAGGCCGAACTGCTCAAGAAGGCAGCCGCAGCCGCTGAGAACAGCCAGGTGGGGGGAGCGGCGCCGGGGGAGGGTCTGAGCAACGGCGCTCTGACCGCGTACCTGCACCACTACTACCTCCACACCGCGCCCGAGGACCTGGTCGACCTCGACCCGGTCGACGTGTACGGCGCGGCCGCCTCCCACTACCGCCTGGGCCTCAAGCGCCCCCAGGGCACCGCCGAGGTGCGGGTCCAGACCCCCTCGGTCGAGGAGAACGGCTGGTCCTGCGGCCACACCGTGGTCGAGGTCGTCACCGACGACATGCCCTTCCTGGTCGACTCGGTCACCAACGAGCTCTCCCGCCAGGACCGCGCGATCCACCTCGTCGTCCACCCCCAGCTGGTCGTCCGCCGTGACATCACCGGCAAGCTGCTGGAGATCCTGGACGTCGACGCCTGCTCCCGCAGCCAGGCCGCCGGCACCGAGTGGCCCGCCGACGCGACCGTCGAGTCGTGGATGCACATCGAGATCGACCGCGAGACCGACCGCGACGACCTGCGCAGCATCGAGACCAACCTGCGCCGGGTGCTCGGCGACGTCCGCGAGGTCGTCGAGGACTGGGGCAAGATGCGCGACAGCGCGCTGCGCCTGGCCGACGAGCTGGCCGAGGAGCCCCCGGCCGGCCTGGCCGAGCAGGAGGTCGGCGAGGCCTGGGAGCTGATGCGCTGGCTCGCCGACGACCACTTCACCTTCCTCGGCTACCGCGAGTACGACCTGGTCGAGCACGAGGGCGAGGAGGTCCTCAAGGCCGTCGCCGGGACCGGACTCGGCATCCTGCGCTCCGACCCGCACAGCCACGACGACCGCCACCACTCGGTCTCCGAGGCCTTCGGCCGGCTCTCCGCGCCGGTCCGCGCCAAGGCCCACGAGAAGAAGCTGCTCGTCCTGACCAAGGCCAACAGCCGCTCCACCGTGCACCGCCCGGCCTACCTGGACTACGTCGGCGTCAAGAAGTTCAACGCGGCCGGCGAGCCCACCGGCGAGCGCCGCTTCCTCGGCCTGTTCTCCTCCGCCGCCTACACCGAGTCCGTCACCCGGATCCCGGTCGTGCGCCGCAAGGTCCAGGAGGTGCTGGAGGACTCCGGCTTCTCCAGCGAGAGCCACGACGGCCGCGACCTGCTGCAGATCATGGAGACCTTCCCGCGCGACGAGATCTTCCAGACCTCGGCCGGCGAACTGCTCTCCATCGCCACCAGCGTGCTCTACCTGCAGGAGCGCCGTAAGCTGCGCCTCTTCCTGCGCCAGGACGAGTACGGGCGCTACTTCTCGGCCTTCATCTACCTGCCGCGCGACCGCTACACCACGCGCATCCGGCTGCTGCTCACCGACATCCTCAAGGAGGAGCTGAACGGCGCCACCATCGACTACACGGTGTACGCCACCGAGTCGGTGCTGACCCGCCTGCACTTCGTGGTCCGGGTCGCCCCGGGCACCGAGCTGCCCCGGCTCACCGACTCCGACATCGAGCGGATCGAGAACCGGCTGGCCGAGGCCGCCCGGTTCTGGATGGACGGCTTCCACGACCAGCTGCACACCGAACTGGGCGAGGAGAAGGCCGCCGAGCTCGGCCACAAGTACGCCAACGCCTTCCCGGACGGCTACCGCGCCGACTTCCCGCCGCGCACCGCCGTCGCCGACATCAAGCAGATCGAGTCGCTGCACGGCGAGGGCGACTTCCGCCTGAACCTGTACCAGCCGGTCGGCGCGGGCGACGACGAGCGCCGCTTCAAGATCTACCGGGTCGGCGGCCCGATCTCGCTCACCGAGGTCCTGCCGGTGCTCCAGCGCCTGGGCGTCGAGGTGCTGGACGAGCACCCGTACGCGCTGCGCCGCTCCGACGGCACCACCGCGTGGGTGTACGACTTCGGTCTGAAGCTGCGCGAGGCCACCGAGCTCACCGAGGAGGCCCGCGAGCGCTTCCAGGAGACCTTCGCCGCGACCTGGACGGGCAAGGCCGAGAACGACGGCTTCAACGAGCTGGTCCTCACCGCCGGGCTGAACTGGCGCCAGGCGACGGTGCTGCGCGCGTACGCCAAGTACCTGCGCCAGGCGGGCTCCACGTTCTCCCAGGACTACATGGAGGACGCGCTCCGCAACAACACCCACACCACCCGCCTGCTGGTGAACCTCTTCGAGGCCCGGCTGAGCCCGAGCCACCAGCTGGGTGCCGCGGAGCTGACCGAGGGCATCCTGGAGGAGCTGGCCGGCGCGCTCGACGAGGTCGTCTCGCTGGACGAGGACCGCATCCTGCGCTCGTTCCTGAACCTCATCAAGGCCACCCTGCGGACCAACTTCTTCCAGCACGACGGCTCCGGCGCGTGGCACTCCTACGTGTCGATGAAGTTCGACCCGAAGGCCATCCCGGACCTGCCGGCCCCGCGCCCGGCGTTCGAGATCTGGGTCTACTCGCCCCAGGTCGAGGGCGTGCACCTGCGCTTCGGCAAGGTCGCCCGCGGCGGTCTGCGCTGGTCCGACCGGCGCGAGGACTTCCGCACCGAGATCCTCGGCCTGGTCAAGGCCCAGATGGTCAAGAACACCGTCATCGTCCCGGTCGGCGCCAAGGGCGGCTTCGTCGCCAAGCAGCTGCCGGACCCGTCGGTGGACCGGGACGCCTGGCTGGCCGAGGGCATCTCGTCCTACAAGACCTTCATCTCGGCGCTGCTGGACATCACCGACAACCTGGTGGCCGGCGAGGTCGTCCACCCGGCCGACGTGGTCCGCCACGACGAGGACGACACCTACCTGGTCGTCGCCGCCGACAAGGGCACCGCGACCTTCTCCGACATCGCCAACGGCGTCGCGGAGTCGTACGGCTTCTGGCTGGGCGACGCCTTCGCCTCCGGCGGCTCGGCCGGCTACGACCACAAGGGCATGGGCATCACCGCCCGCGGCGCCTGGGAGTCGGTCAAGCGCAACTTCCGCGAGCTCGGCGTCGACACCCAGTCCGAGGACTTCACCGCCATCGGCATCGGCGACATGTCCGGCGACGTCTTCGGCAACGGCATGCTGCTCAGCGAGCACATCCGGCTGGTCGCGGCCTTCGACCACCGCCACATCTTCCTGGACCCGAACCCGGACGCGGCCGTCTCGTACGCCGAGCGCCGCCGCCTGTTCGAGCTGCCGCGCAGCTCCTGGGACGACTACGACAAGTCGCTGATCTCGACCGGCGGCGGGATCTTCCCGCGCAGCGCCAAGTCGATCCAGGTCAGTGCGCAGGTCCGGGCCGTCCTGGGCATCCAGGAGACCCGGCTGACCCCGGCCGAACTGATGAAGGCCATCCTCCAGGCGCCGGTCGACCTGTTCTGGAACGGCGGCATCGGCACCTACGTCAAGGCCTCCACCGAGACCAACGCCGCGGTCGGCGACAAGGCCAACGACGCCATCCGGGTCAACGGCGAGCAGGTCCGGGCCCGGGTCATCGGCGAGGGCGGCAACCTCGGCTGCACCCAGCTCGGCCGCATCGAGTACGCCGCCACCGGCGGCCCCGAGGGCACCGGCGGCTGGATCAACACCGACGCCATCGACAACTCGGCCGGTGTGGACACCTCGGACCACGAGGTCAACATCAAGATCCTGCTCAACCAGGTCGTCGCCGACGGCGACATGACGGTCAAGCAGCGCAACGTGCTGCTCGCCGAGATGACCGACGAGGTCGGCCACCTGGTGCTGCGCAACAACTACGCGCAGAACGCGGTGCTGGCCAACGCCGTCGCCCAGGCGCACAGCATGGTCAACGTCCACGCCCGGATGATCAACCGGTTCGAGGCGGCCGGCCAGCTCGACCGCGGGCTGGAGTTCCTGCCCGCCGAGCGCCAGATCCGCGAGCGCCAGCAGGGCGGCCGCGGCCTGTCGCAGCCGGAGATGTCCGTCCTGCTGGCCTACACCAAGATCATCCTGGCCGAGGAGCTGCTGGCCACCGACCTGCCGGACGACCCGTACTTCCGCACCGCGCTGCACGAGTACTTCCCGACCGCGCTGCGGGCGAAGTTCGCCGACGCGATCGACAGCCACGCGCTGCGCCGCGAGATCATCACCACGCTGATCGTCAACGACACGATCAACCGCGGTGGCTGCACCTTCGCCTTCCGCCTGAAGGAGGAGACCGGCGCGACCTACGAGGAGATCGCCCGGACGCACACCGCCGCGCGGGCCGTCTTCGGCCTGGAGGAGATCTGGGCCGAGATCGAGGGCCTGGACAACAAGGTCCCGGCCCGGATCCAGACCAAGATGCGGCTGCACTCGCGCCGCCTGGTCGAGCGCGCCACCCGGTGGATGCTCAACAACCGCCGCCAGCCGCTCGACATCGCCGGCACCATCGAGTTCTTCCACGACCGGGTCCACCAGGTCTGGGGCTCGCTGCCCAAGCCGCTCCGCGGCGAGGACCTGACCTGGTTCGAGGGCATCCAGGGCGAGCTCGCCGCGGCCGGCGTGCCGGACGAGCTGGCCACCCGGATCGCCGGACTGTCCTCGGTCTTCCCGACCCTGGACATCAGCGAGGTCGCGGACCGCTCCGGCAAGGACGTCGCCGACGTCGCCGAGCTGTACTACGACCTGGGCGACCGCCTGCAGATCTCGCACCTGCTCGACCGCATCATCGACCTGCCCCGCACCGACCGCTGGTCGTCGATGGCCCGGGCCGCGATCCGCGAGGACCTCTTCGCGGCGCACGCGGCACTGACCGCCGACATCCTGGCCTGCGGCCCCGAGGGCGCCACCCCCGAGGAGCGCTACAACGCCTGGGCGGACCTCAACTCCACCCTGCTGAACCGCGCCAAGGCCACCCTCGACGACATAAGGGGTTCGGACAACTACGAGCTGTCCAGCCTCTCGGTCGCGATGCGCGTCATCCGCACCCTGCTGCGCACCGGTTCGATGCGCTGACGGACGGCTGCACGGAAGGGCCCGCGTCTCCGGACGCGGGCCCTTCCGCCTTCCCGGCCCCGTGAACCGGTTGTCGATCGTGCCCGCACGTTCGGTACGGTGCTCCCGAACGATCTTTTGGGGGAGAGCACATGGGGAAGAACCGGGGACGGATCCGCGCGGTGGGCGTGGGCGTCTCGGTGGTGCTGCTGGTCGCCGGAGCGGCGGCCTGCGGCAACGACGACACGAAGGACACGGCCAAGGCCGGTTCCACGGCTTCCGCGGCTCCGGCCTCCGCGGCGCCGACGTCCAAGGCGCCGGAGGCCTTCGCGGCGGTCGGCTACCGCGGCCTCAAGCCGGGGATGGCGAAGGAGGCCGGGCTGGCCACCGGCGCGCTGGAGGCGGCGCCGGTCTCGCTGCTCGACGGCTGCACCGACTTCGTCTACCGGGGTGGTCCGGCGCCCGACAAGGCCCGGATGGACGCCGAGGCGGCCACCGAGGCCCGCTACAAGGACCTCAACGCCAAGGCGGACGCCGCCTCGGGCAAGGCGCCCGCGCCGGCCGGCACCCTGCCGCCGAACGCCTCCGCCAAGGACGCCGCCGCGGCCGCCGCCGGCTCGGCCGCCGGGGCCAAGGACTCGGCCGCCGGCGCGAAGCTGATGGCCGACGCCACCCAGTCCATCGTGGACATGTGGACGGCCCGCGAGGCCAGGGACAAGGCCTTCCTGGCCACCGGCCGGGCCTCCTTCGCCGCCACCGGCCTGCGCGAGCTGGTCGCCCCGGCCGACGCGAGGACGGCCGAGGGCATCGGCGCCGGCTCCACGCTGGACGCCCTCCAGCAGGCGTACGGCGCCAAGGGCCTCCAACTGGCCAAGAGCGGCAAGTACGAGCTGCCGGTCGAGGGTCAGCAGGGCTGGAAGTGGGAGTTCACCGTGGACGGCGGCAAGGTCACCGGGATGGCCGTGGCCGACCGCGACATCACGTGCGGCTGACCGGCTGACGGTCCGCTCGGCGCTGTGCCGTGACGAGTTGCCCGGGCCCGCGCAGGGCCGCGCGGGCCCGGCAGGCCGGGGAGCAGTGCGTGGGCCAACTCGGCTTCGCCACAGCCCCGTTCGAGCCGAGCGCAGGAAGTCGACCCCGCCGACTTCCTGCGCAGAACAAGGGAGAGCGCCCGGTTCTGGTCCAGGCGGCCCCGGCCGACTTCGGCCGGGGCCGCCATTTCCTTGTGGCTACTCGCCAGCCTGGCTCAGCGCGCGGCGGCGCGCTGGAGGGCGCTGGCGAGGAGGGCGAGGTCGGTGGGGCCGTTGCCGAGTTCGCGGACCGGGCGGCGGGCGGGCGGGGCGCCGAGCTGGAGCGGGTCTATCGCGACCACGGTGGGGCGCAGGGTGGCGGTGCGGGGGATCCGGCCGCTGATCCGGGCGGTCTGGAAGGCGGTGACGCCCCCGTCCGGCCGGCGCAGGTAGCCGCGGCCCGGGGTGTCCTCGGGGAGGGCGGCCGCGTCACCGAGGTGGATCAGCAGGTCGGAGTCGGCCGGGTCCTCGGTGCGCAGGGCGATCCGCAGCAGGGCGGCCTCGTCGACCTCGGTGCCGGTGCTCTCCTCCGGGCGGCCGGTGGCGACCGCGAGGTGGATGCCGAGCGGGCCGCCGCGCCGGGCGACGGCGGCGAGCGCGCGGGCCAGCGGGCGGCCGACCGGGGAGGTGGGGGAGAGCAGGGCGTCGTAGTCGTCGACCACGACGACCAGCCGGGCCGGGGCGGGCTCGGCCGGGGTGCCGGCCGGGCGGGAGCCCTCGGCGCTGCGCGCGGTCGGGATGATCCGCGTGCCCGGAGTCGGGCCGGCGCCGACGGTCGCGGGGACCGGTACGGCGTCGAGGCTGCGCCCGTCGAGGCGCTGTCCGTTCAGGCCGTGTCCGTCCAGGCTGTGCCCGTCCAAGATCCGGGCGGCGTGCCAGGAGGCGAAGTCCAACCCGTCGAACAGCCGCTCCCGCAGGGCGAGTTCGTCCTCCAGCGCCTCGGCGGCGAGGAGTGCGGCGCGCGGGTCGGCGGCGGCGTTCACCCGGCCGGTGACGTGCGGCAGCTCGGTGCAGCCGTCCAGGCCGTCCTGGCCGTCCCCGGTCGCCCGGCCCTCGATGATGGTGACGGCGAGGCGCTCGGGCCGCTCCGAGACGGCGAGCGAGGCGACCAGGGTGCGCAGCAGCTCGGTCTTGCCGGAGCCGCGGGCACCGCCGATCAGCAGGTGCGGGCCGCCCGGATCGGGGGAGGGCAGGGTGAGCTCGGGGTCGGCCAGGTCGAGGGTGCAGAGCTCGTCCCGGGTGGTGCCGAGCAGCGCGGTGGCGGCGCCGATGCCCCCGGCGTGGGCGGCCCAGCGGGCGGAGAGCTTGGCCGGGGTGACGGTGTCCAGCTGGAGCAGGTCGAGCAGCCGCAGCGCGTCCGGCAGCGGGCCGCGGGAGGCCGGGGCGGCCTCGCGCAGCGGGGCGAGGACCCGGGCGAGCCGCTCGGCCCAGGCGTCCGAGACGGCGTCCAGCGAGACCTCGTGCAGGGTCTCCCGGCCGCGGGCGACCGGGCGGTCCAGCGAGAGCTGGGTGCCGACCTCGCCGGTGATCAGGGCGGTGGCACCGAGGCCCCGCGGGAGCAGTTCGGGCTGTTCGGCGAGGCAGACCGGGAAGATGCCGACCGCCGGGCCCTGACGCAGCAGCAGGTCGAGCGCGTGCCGGGCGGCCTCGTCGGCCGGGCGGCCGTCCACCACGACGACGGTGGCGGGGTGGCCGCCGAGGCCGGTCGGGGCGCTCAGCCGGGCGGTGAGCTCGGTGAGCCGGGCGGTGGCCTGGTCGTCGTCGAAGCCGACCAGCAGCCGGCAGTCCTGGCCCTCGGCGGGGCGCAGGTGGGGGAGCCACAGTGCCCAGGCCCAGGTGTCGACCCGGTCCTCGGGACTGCGGGCCGGGTCGGCGTCGACCACCACCAGGCTCAGCCCGGTCGGCGGGTGGAGCGCGGCGAGCTGGGCGACGACGGCTCGGGTGAGCGCGTCGAGGCGCTCGCGCGGGCCGCTGAGGCCGAGGCTTCCGGCGGTCTGCAGGTCGAGGGTGACCGGGACGGCGGGCAGCATGGTGCCGGGGGTGGTGCCGGGGCCGCCGGGGCGGTCGGCGGTGCCCAGCCGCAGGGTGAGCGCGTCGGGGTGGCCGGGGCCGCGCTCCCACAGCCGGGGGCCGGGACCGACGGCGTTGAGCAGCACGGTGGCGAGGTCGGGCCAGCGTTCGCGCTGGGCGGCGGTCTGGCGCAGCCGGACGGCGGCGTGGTGGCGTTCGGCGCTCTCCTGGCCGGGTGGTTCGGCGGCGCGGCCGGGCAGCAGCGAGAACAGTCCGCGGCCGCGGCCCTGGGCGGGCTCGGGGGCGGCGGGCGGTTCGATCACCGGCGGCGCGGTCCGGACCGGGCCGGGGGCGGCGAGCTGGAGGTGGCCGTGGCCGTCGGGCAGGGCGGCGCGGGCGGGCTCGCCGAGCGGTTCGAGGACCTGGAGGGTGGACTCGCCGATCCGCAGCAGGGCGCCGTTCTCCAGCGGGACGGCGGCCTCGGCCGGCAGCGGCGGGACGAGCCGGCCGTCCAGCGTGGTGCCGTTGGTGGAGCCGAGGTCGCGGACCGCGACCCGGCCGTCCTCGCCGAGGTGCAGGGCGAGGTGCAGCCGGGAGACGTCCGGGTCGTCGAGCGGGACGTCGGCCTCGCCGGAGCGGCCGATCCGGATCTCCCGGCCGTGCAGCCGGTGCACGCCGCCGGCGTCCGGTCCGCCGACCACCCGCAGTTCGGCCGCGGCGGGGGTGTCGTCGGGGTCGTCGGCGGTCGGGTCGGGTTCGTTGAGGCTGAGGACGGCACCGTCGAGGAGCGGGGGGTGGCCGAGCAGGGTGTGCTCGTCCACCCGGTGCGCCCCGGCGTACAGGTGCACATGGGTGGCGGCCCGCGGTCCGCGCACGCCCACGGCACCGGCGAGCGCGCCCGCGATGGCGCCGAGCGCGGTGCCGACGGGTGCGGTGACCAGCACGTCCACGTAGGGGATGGCGGAGCCGGCGGCGGTCGGGCCGCTGCGCGGTCGGAGGACGGTCAGCCGGATCTGCATCTCGCCCGCGGGTCCCTTCTGCTGGTGTGATGCCTGGTACCGCTGCCCGGGGTCGTCGCGGACGCGCGGGGCGGTCGCGGCGACCCTTTGGGCCACACGAGTGGCGAGTGTCCATCCTGCCATCCGACGTGGACAGTCCGCGCACGGTACCGGATTTGACGATCTTGCGATCATCGCCATGGTGGAGGCGACGGAGGGTCAGGTCAACCGCCGCCCCGACGGCTCCGGCGGCCGGCCCCGCCCGCGGGCCCGGGACGGGTCCGGGCGGTCCCCTAGGGGATGTCCCCCAACCCTGCTCGGATGGCCCGCCGGTCACCTCAAAAACCCGTACGGACACCGTTAGAGTGGCCGCAAACACGGGCCCGGCAGGCTCACCGCACACCGGCGGGGGAGCGCCCCGCGCGGGCGGCACGGCGAGGAGTGCGACAGGTGCGGCCAGTCGGCAGCAAGTATCTGCTTGAGGAGACCCTGGGGCGGGGGGCCACCGGGACGGTCTGGCGCGGTCTGGTGCGCCAGGACGTCCAGGTGCCGGGCAGCGAGCCCGGGCAGCAGGTGGCGATCAAGGTGCTGCGCGAGGAACTGGCGGCCGACCCGGACGTCGTGATGCGCTTCCTGCGCGAGCGCTCGCTGCTGCTGCGGCTGAGCCACCCGAACATCGTCCGGGTCCGTGACCTGGTCGTCGAGGGCGAGCTGCTGGCGCTGGTGATGGACCTGGTGGAGGGCCCCGACCTGGCCCGCTACCTGCGCGCCAACGGTCCGTTCAGCCCGATCGCGGGCTCCCTGCTGATGGCCCAGGTCGCGGACGCGCTGGCGGCCAGCCACGCGGACGGGATCGTGCACCGCGACCTCAAGCCGGCCAACGTGCTGCTCGCCTCGACCGTGGTGCAGGGCACCGAGCAGATGCACCCGATGCTGACCGACTTCGGCATCGCCCGGCTGGCCGACTCCCCGGGCGTCACCCGCACCCACGAGTTCGTCGGCACCCCCGCGTACGTCGCGCCGGAGTCCGCCGAGGGCCGCCCGCAGACCTCCGCGGTGGACGTCTACGGCGCCGGGATCATGCTGTACGAGCTGGTCACCGGCCGCCAGCCGTTCCAGGGCGACAGCGCCATCGCGCTGCTCCACGCCCACCTGTCCCAGGAGCCGCAGCGTCCCAGCACCATGCCCGAGCCGCTCTGGACGGTGATCGAGCGCTGCCTGCGCAAGGACCCGGCGCACCGCCCGAGCGCCACCGCGCTGGCCCGGGCGCTGCGGGTGGTCGCGGCCGGCGTCGGGGTGCACGCCTCCCCGGCGGCGGTGGACGAGGCGCTGGCGGTCGGCGCCCTGCTGCTGCCGGACCCGCAGCCGACCGCCGTCCCCGGCACCGTTCCGGCCGTCCCCGGCGGACACGGCGGCCCGGGCGCCCCGGGCGGCGGCGAGGACCGCACCCAGGTGCTGCCGCCGCCCCCGGGCGCCCCGCAGTACGACCCGGCCGCGGCGACCCGGGTGATGGGCACCCAGCCGCCGCCCGCGCCGCCGTACGGCAGCCAGGACCGCACCCAGGTGATGCCGCCCGCCGCCGTCCCGCCGCCCCCGCCGGCCGGCCCGCCCGCGCCGCAGGAGGAGGTGCCGCATCCGTGGCAGACCCAGCTGCGGGCGGCCCGCGACCGCAACCAGCAGACCCAGGTCGGCTACTTCTGCCCGGAGGACTTCGAGGACCCGCAGGTCGCCCCGCCGCCCTACCAGGCCGGCCACGGGGGCCAGGGCGGTCCGGGCGGCCCCGGGCACCAGCCGCCGGCCGGCTACCGCCCGGACCAGCGCCGCCAGGGCCCGCAGCCCGGCTACGCCCAGCGCCCGCCGGTCGCCCCGCCGCCGTACCAGGTCAACCAGGGCGGTCAAGGCGGCCAAGGAGGCCAGGGCGGCCGCGGCAACCAGGCCGCGCAAGGCGGCCGGGTCAACCAGGGCGGTCAGCCCGGCGGCCGTCCGCAGCCGCAGGGCGGCTACCGGCAGGCCCCGGCCGGGTACGGCCAGCCCCAGGGCGGCTACCCGCCGCCGCCCCCGCCCACCCCGGTGCCGCGCCGGGCCGAGCCGCCCGCGCCGCAGCACCGGGAGCCCCGGCCGCCGCGGGAGGAGCCGCGCGAGCAGCCCCGCCGGGAGAGCGCCCCGCCGCGCGAGCGGCGCCAGCGCAGCCGCAACCGGATGTACATCCCGGGGTTGGGTTGCCTCAAGGGCTGTCTGATGGTGGTGCTGGTGCTGGTGGTGGCCGGGTTCGCGCTGTGGCACTTCACCGCGCTGCCGCAGTACTGGGACAACGTGGTGAGCTGGTTCGACACCGCGCGTGACTGGGTGACCAGCGTCTTCGGCAGTTCCGGCCAGTAGCGGGGGAGCGGGCCGCGGGCGGCGCCGGAGGCGGTGCGAGGGGCCGTCCGGCGGCTGACCCGGGGTCCGGGGCCCGGCCTGGAACCGGGATTGACGCTTTGTCGACAATCCGTGAGATTTATCGACCCGAGTCCCGCTCCACGCCCCCCAGGCGGCCCGCGCAGGGCGTCCGGGCGCGTAGGTTGGTCGCTGTTGTCCCGCCCCACCGAGCGCGCCCGGACCCCCGGAGCGCTCCCGCGCCGCCCACGGAGCAGCATTGGCACGCAAGATCGGCAGCCGGTACACCGTCCACCAGGTCATCGGCCGGGGTTCGGCCGGGACGGTCTGGCTCGGTGAGGGGCCGGACGGCCCGGTGGCGGTCAAGCTGCTGCGCGAGGACCTCGCCGCCGACCAGGTGCTGGTCGGCCGCTTCGTCCAGGAGCGCACCGCGCTGACCAGCCTCGACCACCCCCGGGTGGTCGGCGTGCGCGACATGGTCGTGGACGGCAGCGACCTCGCCCTGGTGATGGAGCTGGTCCAGGGCACCGACCTGCGCTCCCGGCTGGAGCGGGACGGCGCCCTCCCACCGCAGGCCGCCGCCTCGATCATCGCCGACGTCGCCGACGGCCTCGCGGCCGCGCACGCGGCCGGGATCGTCCACCGCGACGTCAAGCCGGAGAACGTCCTGCTCGACCTCGCCGCCGCCCCCGGCCCCGGCGGCGCCCCGCGCGCCAAGCTCACCGACTTCGGCGTGGCCCGCCTGGTCGACGCCCCGCGCCGGACCAGGGCCACCCGGATCATCGGCACCCCCGACTACCTCGCCCCCGAGATCATCGAGGGCCTGGAGCCGCGCGCCGCCGTCGACATCTACGCCCTCGCCACCGTGCTGTACGAGCTGCTGGCCGGCTCCACCCCGTTCGGCGGCGGCCACACCGGCGCGGTGCTGCGCCGGCACGTCACCGAGCAGGTGCCGGCGATCCCCGGACTGCCGGACGGGCTGTGGCGGATCATCTCCGAGTGCCTGGCCAAGGCCCCCGCCTCCCGGCTGCGCGCCGCCGAGCTGGCCTCCCGGCTGCGCGAGCAGCTGCCCTCGCTGGCCGGCCTGCCGGTGCTGGCCGTGCCCTCCCAGGGCCGCCCCCCGGCCGAGGAGCAGCTGACCCCCGGCGAGGCCGTCTACGCCGAGGTCGACGCCGGCCCGGGCGTGCACAAGCGCCGCCGCGGCCCGGCCGTCCCGCTGGTGCCCGGCGTCGCCCCGGACTCCACCCGGGACACCCACACCAGCCTGCGCCGCCCCTCGGCCGACGAACTGGCCGCGTACGCCGCCGAGTCGCGCGCCCAGCGCACCGCCCCGGGCCACCGCCGGGACCGCGCGGCCCTGCTGCGCCGCCGCCGGATGCTGGCCGTGCTGCTGGCCACCGTGCTGCTGCTGGCGGGCGCCGCCGCGGCCTGGACGGCCTTCGCGGCCACCGGGCCGAAGGGCGGCCACCCGTCCCGTCCGGCCGTGCACAGCACCGCGCCGCGGGCTCCCTGACCCCCGGGGGACCGGGGGTGTCGTCATGACCACCCCCGGAACCATTACCCTGGGGGCGTGGCAGCCGTCGATCCTTCCGAAGAGCTCAAGAACCTCGATACGACCATGGGGTCGATCGAGGCCGTCCTCGACCTGGACAAGATCCGGGCCGACATCGCGGTCCTGGAGGAGGAGGCAGCCGCCCCCACCCTGTGGGACGACGTCGCGAACGCGCAGAAGGTGACCAGTCGGCTCTCCTTCCTCCAGGGCGAACTGCGCCGCGTCGAGGGCCTGCGCGGCCGCATCGACGACCTGGGCGTGCTGTTCGAGCTGGCCGAGGCCGAGGACGACGCGGACACCCGCGCCGAGGCCGAGGCCGAGCTGGTCTCGCTGCAGAAGGCGGTCGAGGAGCTGGAGGTCCGCACCCTCCTCTCCGGCGAGTACGACGCCCGCGAGGCGCTGATCAACATCCGCGCCGAGGCCGGTGGCGTGGACGCCGCCGACTTCGCCGAGCAGCTGATGCGCATGTACCTGCGCTGGGCCGAGCGGCACGGGTACCCCACCGAGGTGTACGACACCTCGTACGCCGAAGAGGCCGGCATCAAGTCCGCGACCTTCACCGTGAAGGCGCCCTACGCCTACGGCACCCTCTCGGTCGAGCAGGGCACCCACCGCCTGGTCCGCATCTCCCCGTTCGACAACCAGGGCCGCCGGCAGACCTCCTTCGCGGGCGTCGAGGTGCTCCCGGTCGTCGAGCAGTCCGACCACGTCGACATCGACGAGGGCGAGCTGCGGGTGGACGTCTACCGCGCCTCCGGCCCCGGCGGCCAGGGCGTCAACACCACCGACTCGGCGGTGCGCATCACCCACCTGCCGACCGGCATCGTGGTCTCCTGCCAGAACGAGCGCTCGCAGATCCAGAACAAGGCGTCCGCGATGAACGTCCTCCAGGCCAAGCTGCTGGAGCGGCGCCGCCAGGAGGAGAAGGCGGCGATGGACGCGCTCAAGGACAGCGGCAGCTCCTGGGGCAACCAGATGCGCTCCTACGTGCTGCACCCGTACCAGATGGTCAAGGACGTGCGCACGGCGTACGAGGCGGGCAACCCGCAGGCCGTCCTGGACGGCGACATCGACGGCTTCATCGAGGCCGGGATCCGCTGGCGCAAGCAGCGCGAGACCAGCGCCGAGTAGGCGGCCGGACCGCCGAGCAGGCACCCGGACACGGAGAAGGCCCCCGACCGCAGCGGTCGGGGGCCTTCGTCGCACCTTCGGGGGCTCAGCCCAGCGCCTGCCGCGCGATCAGCGCCACCGCGAGCAGCCCGGCCAGCAGGGCCAGCAGCAGGGCGGGGGAGAGCGCAGCGAACGGACCCTGCTGCTCCTGCAGCCGGGCCCGGTTGGCACGGCACACCGGGCAACGCCCGTCGCTGACGCGGCCGTTGCAGTTGGCGCACACCAGATGGTCGCAGGTCATGCGATCTCCTCCTCGCTGCTACAGCCAACGCACCGGACGGGGCTTTGGTTCCTGGTTCTGCCCTGTACGGGGGAGCGTCCGGACACGGTCGCCACCTCCACTCTGCCAGGTTCTGGCGCTTCCGGCTCCCGGGCTGTGAGATGGCTCGCAATTATCGGGGCACAACCGGACATTCTCCCCCAGATTCCCGGTCCTGTCCTGGGCTGACCCTGCGGGCCGACCGCCGGTTCGCGTATGGTCCCAGACCGGGAGCGGCCCTCTGCGCTCCCTTCGTCCGCCCCCGGGCCAGGCCTCCGGGGCGGACCGACCGAGGACTGGCGCCGCCTAGGATGGCCTCCGTGATGCAGCCGTGATCAGATTCGACAACGTCTCCAAGACCTATCCCAAGCAGAACCGTCCCGCCCTGGACAACGTCTCGCTGGAGATCGAGAAGGGCGAGTTCGTCTTCCTGGTCGGCTCGTCCGGCTCGGGCAAGTCCACCTTCCTGCGCCTGTGCCTGCGCGAGGAGCGTCCCAGCACCGGTGCCGTGCACGTGCTGGGCAAGGACCTCGGCAAGCTGTCCAACTGGAAGGTGCCGCACATGCGCCGCCAGCTGGGCACCGTCTTCCAGGACTTCCGCCTGCTGCCGAACAAGACGGTCGCGCAGAACGTCGCCTTCGCGCTGGAGGTGATCGGCAAGCCCAAGAGCGCCATCAACAAGGTGGTGCCCGAGGTGCTGGAGCTGGTCGGCCTCGGCGGCAAGGAGGACCGGATGCCGGGCGAGCTGTCCGGTGGTGAGCAGCAGCGCGTCGCGATCGCCCGCGCGTTCGTGAACCGTCCGATGCTGCTGATCGCCGACGAGCCCACCGGCAACCTCGACCCGCAGAACTCGGTCGGCATCATGAAGCTGCTCGACCGCATCAACCGCACCGGCACCACCGTGCTGATGGCCACCCACGACCAGGCCATCGTCGACCAGATGCGCAAGCGGGTCATCGAACTCGACAAGGGGCTGCTCGTCCGCGACCAGGCCCGCGGCGTCTACGGATACCAGCACTGACCGACCAGCGCTGATCCGTAGGGCCGCCGGCCCGGACCGCCAGACCGCGCAGTACCGACCCTGGAGTTGTTTCCCGCATGCGTGCCCAGTTCGTCCTGTCGGAGATCGGTGTGGGTCTCCGACGCAACCTGACCATGACCATCGCGGTCGTGGTCAGCGTCGCGCTCTCCCTCGCCCTCGCCGGTTCCTCGCTCCTGGTCCGCGACCAGGTGAACTCCATGAAGGGGTACTGGTACGACAAGGTCGAGGTGAGCATCTACTTCTGTACGAAGGCGGATGCCCGCAACTCGCCGCAGTGCGACAAGGGCGCGGCCACCGACCAGCAGGTCCAGGACATCAAGGACCAGCTGGACAAGATGAGTTCGGTGGTCCAGTCGTCCACGTACGAGAGCTCCGCGGAGGCGTACAAGCACTGGAAGGACATGAACCCGGACAACCCGCTCATCTCCGTCCTGGGCCCGGACGCGATGCCGCAGTCCTGGCGGGTGAAGCTCAACGACCCGACCAAGTACGACGTGATCCAGAGCGCCTTCGCGGGCAAGCCGGGGGTCAAGTCGGTCGAGGACCAGCGGAAGATCCTGGAGAACCTGTTCGGCCTGCTCAACGGCCTCCAGACGGCGGCGTTCGTGATCATGGTGTTGATGCTCTTCGTCGCCTTGCTGCTGATCGTCAACACCGTCCGGGTGTCGGCGTACAGCAGGCGGCGCGAGACCGGCATCATGCGCCTGGTGGGCGCGTCGAACTTCTACGTCCAGATGCCGTTCATCGCCGAGGCCGCGTTCTCCGCGCTGCTCGGCGCGGGACTGGCCTCCGGACTGCTGATCGGCGGGCACTTCTTCGTCCAGAACTGGCTGGCCGACCGGGTGCAGTTCATCCACTTCATCGGCCTCGGCTCGGTACTGGCGGTGATCCCGCTGCTGATCGTGGTCGGCATGGGGATGGCCGGCATCGCGGCGTTCTTCACGCTGCGCAAGTACCTCAAGGTCTGATCCCGGCCCGTTCCTTCGGCCCCGTACGGCACTGCGCCGTACGGGGCCGTCGCCGTTCCGCGCTCCACCGTTCCGGCCCGCCGTGCGCGGTGCGGTGTCTACACTCCGTTGCCATGCTGCAAACTCCGCGCAGGGCGCGTCAGGTGGCCGCCCTCAGCCTGGTGTTCGGCGCCGTGCTGCTGACCGGCGCCGCGACCGGTGCCTGGGGCGACCCGAGCGACCCGCACCGCGCCCCCGCCGACCGGGCCCCGGCCGCCGCCGGGCTCCCGGCGGACCCGGCCGGTGCCGCGCTGTCCGAGCAGCAGGCCGAGCACCTGCTCGCGGCCGGCGGCGACCGCTGGGGCGCGTACTACAGCGCCCAGGAGTACGCCGAGTTCAGCCAGGGCCTGGACGGCCGCTACCCCGGGGTCGGGTTGTCGGTCGGCCGCGGCGAGGACGGTGTCACCGCGGTCTCCCAGGTCACCCCGGCCGGGCCCGCCGCCGACGCCGGGATCGCCCCCGGCGACCGGCTGCTGCGGATCGACCGGGACCAGGCCGACCGGCTGCCGGTCACCGAGGTGGTGGCCCGGCTGCGCGGGCAGGGCGACGAGCGCCGGGCCGGCTCCGAGGTCACCCTGGCCGTGCGGCGCGGTGACGGACCGGTGCGCGAACTGCGGCTGCGGCGGGTGCTGCTGGACAGCCGGCAGGTCACCGCGGAGCACCTGGACAAGGGCGTGCTGCGGATCACCGTCCGGGCCTTCACCAGCGGCGTGGCCGACCAGGTGCGCGCCGCGCTGCGGGCCCCGCACGCCGCCGTGGTGCTCGATCTGCGCGGCAACTCCGGGGGGTTGCTGGACGAGGCGGTCGGCACCGCCGGGTGCTTCCTCGACGGCGGCCCCGTCGGCTCCTACCAGGAGCGCGGCGAGCAGCGGGAGTTGACCGCCCCGTCGGGCGGCGACCCGCGCACCCCGCTGGTGGTGCTGGTGGACGGCGGCACGATGAGCGCCGCCGAACTGCTCGCGGGGGCGCTGCAGGACCGCAGCCGGGCCGTCGTGGTGGGCGCGCGGACCTTCGGCAAGGGCACCGTCCAGCAGCCCAGCCGGCTCGCCGACGGGGCGGTGCTGGAACTGACCGTCGGCCGCTACTACACCCCGGCCGGGCGCTCGCTGGACGGCACCGGACTGACCCCGGACGTCCCGGCCGCCGCCGGCGAGGACGCCGACGCGCTCGCCCTGCGGGTGCTCGCCGGGCTGGGCACGCGCTCCTGAGGCGGCCGCCCGCCCGCAAAACAGCTGCCCGACCGGGCGCCGAAGTGCGAGAATGGCCGCGTTATGGCAAAGGAAACCGGACAGAAGCTGATCGCGCAGAACAAGAAGGCGCGACACGAGTACACGATCCTCGACACCTACGAGTGCGGCCTCGTCCTCACCGGGACGGAGGTCAAGTCGCTGCGCGAGGGCCGGGCCAACCTGGTCGACGGCTACGCCTACATCCAGAACCACGAGGCGTGGATCGACAACGTCTTCATCCCCGAGTACACCCAGGGGACGTGGACCAACCACGCGGCCCGGCGCAAGCGCAAGCTGCTGCTGCACAAGCTGGAGATCCGCAAGATCGAGACCAAGGTCCGCGACGCGGGCCACACCCTGGTCCCGCTGTCCCTGTACTTCAAGGACGGCCGGGTCAAGCTGGAACTCGCACTGGCGGTCGGCAAGAAGCTCTACGACAAGCGCCAGACGCTGCGGGAGAAGCAGGACACCAGGGAGACGGCCCGCGCGGTGGCGGCGGCCCGGCGGCGCCAGGCTTAATCCGCTGGACCCTCGCCCGTCGCCTCGCGTACTATGGCGCCAGCAACACGGACGGTCACCGTCCGAGCTGTTTCTCAAAAAAACATGGGGATGATCGGTTTCGACAGGGGATGTTGAAACAGGGGAAGCGAGCCGAGGAACGCGGCAATGATCTCGTTAACCACGTGTCGCAAAAAAATAATCGCCAACTCTAAGCGCGATTCCCAGCAGTTCGCTCTCGCTGCCTAATAAGCACCGATAGCGCTTGGGTGTCAGACCGGGGGGTTCCCGACCCGGACCCTGGCATAATCTAGGGAACTCAACCGTCCGCCCGGGCTGCGGGGGTGGATGGGAAATCAAACAGCAGCTGGGCCTGTTGGCGGCTTGCCCGCGTGACTGCCAGGGCCGAGAAAATCACAGCGGACTGCGCTCGGAGAAGCCCTGAATTAACACCACTGGACCCGGGTTCGATTCCCGGCATCTCCACCACCCCATGTTCATACCGAAGGCCGTCCACCGCTGATGCGGAGGGCGGCCTTCGAATTGTTACGGTCCCGGTGCGGCACGGCCGTGCCCCCGGGCGTAGGATCATCCGTCCGCTCGTTTTCCGGAGCCGGATTCCGTCGCAACCCCCGAGGCCATGCAGAGCAACACGGACACCACCCCCACCCCCGATCACGAGAGCGTCCGCGAGCGCGAGATCGCCGGTGAGCAGCAGCACCTCGACACCGTCTACCACCGGCTGGAGGAGAAGCTCGCCGAGGCCGAGTACATCCTGGAGGACGCCGCCAAGCGGGTCCAGGTGGGTACTCCCGGCGCGCTCGCCGAGCGCGACGCCCAGGTCTACCGGGCCGGCGCGCACCTCCAACGGCTCAACAACGAGTTCGAGGACTTCCTCTTCGGCCGGATCGACCTCCAGCGGGCGGACGCCCCGGAGGAGCACGGCATCCCCTCCGACACCCCGCTCGACCCGGCCGACCCGGCCGTCGCCGAGACCCTCCACATCGGTCGGTTGGGCGTCCTGGACGCCGAGTACGGCCCGCTGGTGATCGACTGGCGGGCCCCCGCCGCGGCACCGTTCTACCGCGCCACCCCGGTGGAGCCCGGTCGGGTGATCCGCCGCCGGGTGATCCGCTCCAAGGGCCGCAAGGTGATCGGCGTCGAGGACGACCTGCTGCGCCCCGACCTCACCCCGACCCTGGGCGGCGAGGAACTGGCCGTGGTCGGCGACGGCGCGCTGATGGCCTCCCTCGGCCGCGCCCGCAGCCACTCGATGCGGGACATCGTCTCCTCGATCCAGAAGGAGCAGGACGAGGTGATCCGGGCCGCCGCGGCCGGGGCCACGCTCGTCACCGGCGGCCCGGGCACCGGCAAGACCGCCGTCGCCCTGCACCGCGCCGCGTACCTGCTCTACCAGGACCGCCGCCGCTACGCCGGGGGCATCCTGGTGGTCTCGCCCACCCCGCTGCTGGTCTCGTACACCGAGGGCGTGCTGCCCTCGCTCGGCGAGGAGGGGCAGGTCGCCATCCGCGCGGTCGGCTCGCTGGTGGACGGCGTCGAGGCGGGGACCTACGACACCCCGGAGGCGGCCCGGGTCAAGGGTTCGGCCCGGATGGTGCAGCTGCTGCGCCGGGCCGCCCGGGCGGCGCTGGAGCTGCGCGCACCGCAGGAGCTCAAGGTGGTCGCCCGCGGCGAGGTGCTGAAGCTGGACGCGGGCCGGCTGAAGGCCGTCCGCGGCAACGTGGTGGGCTCCGGCGGCACCCCGCTGAACCTGCTGCGCCCGCGCGCCCGCCGGCTGCTGCTGGACGCCCTGTGGCAGGAGGCCACCCGGCACCTCCCGAGGCCCGCCGACCACTACGCCCGGGAGCAGCGCCAGGAGGAGAAGGAGTCCTTCGACGAGTACGTCTCGGACGAGGCGTCCTTCCTGGACTTCCTGGACGCCTGGTGGCCGCCGCTGACCCCGCGCCGGGTGCTCGGCACGCTCAAGCACCCCCGGCACACCAACCGGATCGCCCGCCGCGCCGTCACCCCGGACGAGGCCCGGCTGCTGGCCGGCTCCTGGCGCCACCTGTCGGCGGACGGCGAGGGCGAGCTGTCGGCGCACGACGTGGCGCTGGTGGACGAGCTGCAGCTGCTGCTCGGCGAGCCGGCCCGCCCGAAGGTCCGCGAGGTGGACGCGGTGGACCTGCTGAGCGGCCTGGACGAGGTCACCACCTTCGCCGACCGCAACTCCCGTCAGCGGGACCGCCTGCCGGTCGAGCGCAAGGAGTACGCGCACGTCATCGTGGACGAGGCCCAGGACCTCACCCCGATGCAGTGGCGGATGATCGGCCGCCGCTCCCGGATGGCCACCTGGACGATCGTCGGCGACCCGGCGCAGTCCTCCTGGCCGTTCCCGCAGGAGGCCCAGGCGGCGATGGACGAGGTGCTGGCCGGCAAGCCGCGCCGCCGCTTCACGCTGACCGTCAACTACCGCAACCCGGCCGAGATCGCCGAGGTCGCGGCCAAGGTGCTGGCGCTGGCCGCGCCGGGCACGCCGTCGCCGAGCGCGGTGCGCCGGGTCGGCGTCGAGCCGCGCTTCGCGGCGGTCACCGAGCCGGGCCCGGAGGCCTTCGGCCGGGGGGCCCGGGCCGAGCTGGAGCGGCTGCTGGGCGAGGTGGACGGCACCGTGGCGATCGTGGTGCCGATGGACCGCCGGGCCGAGGCGGCCGGCTGGGCCGAGGGCCTGGGCGGCCGCGTGGTGGCGCTGGGCAGCCTGGAGGCCAAGGGCCTGGAGTACGACGCGACGGTGGTCGCCGACCCGACCGGCATCGCCGGCGAGTCGGAGGCCGGTCTGCGGGTGCTGTACGTGGCGCTCACCCGGGCGACCCAGCGGCTGACCGTGCTGTCCGGTCCTGACGACCTGCCGGACGCGGCCGGGGTGCCCGCGCTGCTGCACGGCTGACCCGCCCGCCCACGACGAAGGCCCCTCACCGGTGGTGAGGGGCCTTCGGACGTTTAGTACACCGACCCGCCATGCTCGCCTCGCGGCAAGTGGTCCCTCTGAGGGACGAAGGTTGGGCCCGGGGGCTTGGATCGAGCCGGTGCCTGTCCAATGTAACGCATCGGCCGGGAGAGGCAAGGAGTGCGCGGGCGGAGACTGCGGGCGATCGGGCCGGGTTGTCGGGTCCGCACACTCAATGAACGTTATTTCTGGCAAGCCCTTGGAAGGTGCGACGATCGAGGTCTAGCATGCGCAGGCGATGCCTTCAACAAAATGTTGAGCCTGCGGGACAGACGGAAGAAGGAAGCGTCGATGGCGACGGTGCCCAGTGTCTCCAACTCGATCACGGTGCGTCTGGAGGTCCCGGCCCGCGGCAACGCGGTCAGTGCGATCACCACGGCCGTGGAGTCCTCCGGCGGATCGGTGACCGGTCTCGACGTCACCGCTTCCGGCCTGGAGGCGCTGCGGATCGACGTGACCGTGGCGGCCTCGTCGGTGGCGCACGGCGAGGAGATCGTCGAGAAGCTGCGGACGATCGACGGCGTGTCGATCGGCAAGGTCTCGGACCGCACCTTCCTGATGCACCTCGGCGGCAAGATCGAGATGTCCTCGAAGCTGCCGATCCGCAACCGTGACGACCTCAGCATGATCTACACCCCGGGCGTGGCCCGGGTCTGCATGGCGATCGCCGAGAACCCCGAGGACGCCCGCCGCCTGACCATCAAGCGCAACAGCGTCGCGGTGGTCACCGACGGCTCGGCCGTGCTCGGCCTGGGCAACATCGGCCCGGCCGCCGCGCTGCCCGTGATGGAGGGCAAGGCGGCCCTGTTCAAGCGCTTCGCCGGGATCGACGCCTGGCCGATCTGCCTGGACACCCAGGACAGCGACGAGATCGTCGCCATCGTCAAGGCGATCGCCCCCGGCTTCGCGGGCATCAACCTGGAGGACATCTCCGCGCCGCGCTGCTTCGAGATCGAGGCCCGGCTGCGCGAGGCCCTGGACATCCCGGTCTTCCACGACGACCAGCACGGCACCGCGATCGTGGTGCTGGCCGCCCTCACCAACGCGCTGAAGGTGGTCGGCAAGGAGATCGGCGACATCCGGGTGGTGATGTCGGGCGCCGGCGCCGCCGGGACGGCGATCCTCAAGCTGCTGCTGGCCGCCGGTGTCGAGCACGCCACCGTCGCGGACGTGCACGGCGTGGTCCACCAGGGCCGGGAGGACCTCAACGACAGCCTGCGCTGGATCGCCGAGCACACCAACCGCTCGGGCCGCACCGGCAGCCTCAAGGAGGCCGTGGCGGACGCGGACGTCTTCATCGGCGTCTCGGCCCCGAACGTCCTGGACGGCGACGACCTGGCCACCATGGCGGACCAGGCGATCGTCTTCGCACTGGCCAACCCGGACCCTGAGGTCGACCCGGGGGTGGCCCGGCACACCGCCGCCGTGGTCGCCACCGGTCGCAGCGACTTCCCCAATCAGATCAACAACGTGTTGGTCTTCCCGGGTGTCTTCCGCGGCCTGCTGGACGCCCAGAGCCGCACGGTCAACACCGAGATGATGATCGCCGCGGCCCGGGCGCTGGCCACCACCGTCGGCGACGACGAGCTGAACGCCAACTACATCATCCCGAGCGTCTTCAACAAGGACGTGGCCAAGACCGTCGCCGCCGCGGTGCGCGAGGCGGCCCTGGCGGACGCCCAGGAGCCCGCCGCCCCGGCCCGTCCGACCCCCGGCATCGTCGGCACCCTGGACACCGCCGCGTTCCCCGTCGTCAAGCTCTGAGGGGCGCCGCCCGGCGCCGTCGGGGTGGTCCGACGGCGCCCCGCTGATCGCTCAAACGTCCGATTGACGGCCATACCCACCCAAGCCCGCCCCGAACCCTTGCGACACAAGGGCGAGGGGCGTGTTTGGGCTTGTCGTGCCTAGGGCGTACGGTAGCCCTGCACGGGGCAGGCGTGTCCGACAAGTACGGAACGTCCCCCTGGTCTTCCGGCGCGTCGTCCCGACCGCCGCCCGCGCCCGGTCCGCCGGAGCCGACGGAGCGTCACACCTCCAACGGGCGGGCGATGTTCGGGTGGCGCGGCCGGGGCCCGATTGGCTTTCTCGGGGCAGGTCGGGGCAGGATTCGTTCCCAGGCAGGCGGCGGGCCTCTTCGACGGCTCCGGCGCGCGGCATCGGGTTCGAGCCCGGCCGGCGACCACGCAATGCCTGCATGAGCACAGTGTGCGGACCTGCGGCCCATCCGGGTGCCCCCCGGTGGGAGCACCGATGGGCCCCCGCACACCGCAAGCGAACAGACCACAGGAGTACACATGAACCGCAGTGAGCTGGTGGCCGCGCTGTCCGAGCGCGCCGAGGTGACCCGCAAGGACGCCGACGCCGTTCTGGCCGCCTTCGCCGAGATCGTCGGCGAGGTCGTCGCCAAGGGCGACGAGAAGGTCACCATCCCCGGTTTCCTGACCTTCGAGCGCACCCACCGCGCTGCTCGCACCGCCCGCAACCCGCAGACCGGCGAGCCGATCCAGATCGCGGCCGGCTACAGCGCCAAGGTGAGCGCCGGCTCCAAGCTGAAGGAAGCCGCCAAGGGCGCCTGAACCACCCCTTGAACGCCCGAGAGGCCGGGCTCCCCGCGGGGAGCCCGGCCTCTCGCCGTGCGTGCGGCCGCTCGGCCGACGTTCCTACGCGTCGACCAGCTGCTCGCTGGGCAGCTCGACGTGGGCGCCGAGGTCCCGCAGCTTGTCCATGAAGTTCTCGTAGCCGCGGTTGATCAGGTCGATGCCGTGCACGGTCGAGGTGCCCTCGGCCGCCAGCGCCGCGATCAGGTACGAGAAGCCGCCGCGCAGGTCCGGGATGACCAGCTCGGCGCCCATCAGCTTGGACGGGCCGGAGACGACCGCGGAGTGCAGGAAGTTGCGGGCGCCGAAGCGGCACGGGGTGGCGCCCAGGCACTCGCGGTAGAGCTGGATGTGTGCGCCCATCTGGTTGAGCGCGCCGGTGAAGCCCAGCCGCGACTCGTACACCGTCTCGTGGACGATGGACAGGCCGGTGGCCTGGGTCAGCGCGACCACCAGCGGCTGCTGCCAGTCGGTCTGGAAGCCCGGGTGCACGTCGGTCTCCAGGGCGATCGCCTTGAGCTCGCCGCCCGGGTGCCAGAAGCGGATGCCCTCGTCCTCCACCTCGAAGGCGCCGCCGACCTTCCGGAAGGTGTTGAGGAAGGTCATCATCTCGAGCTGGCGGGCGCCGCGGACGTAGATGTCGCCCTTGGTGGCGAGCGCCGCGCAGGCCCAGGAGGCGGCCTCCAGGCGGTCCGGCAGGGCCCGGTGGGTGTAGCCGTTCAGCTCGTCCACACCGGTGATCAGGATGGTGCGGTCGGTGCCCAGGGTGATGATCGCGCCCATCTTCTGCAGCACGCAGATCAGGTCGACGATCTCCGGCTCGATGGCCGCGTTGCGCAGCTCGGTGACGCCCTCGGCGAGGACGGCGGTCAGCAGCACCTGCTCGGTCGCGCCGACCGAGGGGTAGGGCAGCTCGATCTTGGTGCCGCGCAGGCGCTGCGGGGCGACCAGGTAGGTGCCCTGCGGGTGCTTCTCGATGGTGGCGCCGAACTGGCGCAGCACCTCGAAGTGGAAGTCGACCGGACGGCCGCCGATGTCGCAGCCGCCCAGGCCCGGGATGAAGGCGTGGCCGAGGCGGTGCAGCAGCGGGCCGCAGAACAGGATCGGGATCCGGGAGGAGCCGGCGTGGGCGTCGATGTCCGCGACGTTGGCGCTCTCCACGTGGGAGGGGTCGAGGATCAGCTCGCCGTCCTCGTCGCCGGTGCGCACGGTCACACCGTGCAGCTGCAGCAGGCCGCGGACCACCTTGACGTCGCGGATGTCCGGGACGTTGCGCAGTCTGCTGGGGCCCTGGCCGAGGAGGGCGGCGACCATGGCCTTGGGGACCAGGTTCTTCGCACCGCGGACGCGGATCTCGCCTTCGAGCGGGTTTCCGCCGTGGACCAGCAGGACGTCGTCGGTCATCGTTCTCGCAATCCGGGGTGCCAGAGGAGTGGGAAGGGCTCCGGGGCGGAGCCGGTGGTGGACCGGTGTGACAGGTGTACGGGCGCGTTCGGGCCCCCGGAGAATCCGAGTCGGCACCGTAGAGGGGCGTCCACCATCCGTAGATGGTAGTAGGCGTGCCGATGGTTCCCGTGAGCCCTCTCCCGTGATGGTGCTCTCTCCGGTCCCGATCACGCCCGCCGGTACGGCCGTACGGGTGTTCGCCCGGCGTGGCGCGGTTTCGGGTGTTGCGGTGTCCGACCGGTGCCGTTCTGCGGGATCATGTGTGGCATGACGGCGGCCCATTCGCACGGAGGCCGGTCCCACACCGGCCGTCTGCTCGTCGCGACGCCCGTGCTCACCGACCCGAACTTCGCCCGGGCGGTGGTGCTGCTCCTCGACCACGACGTCGAGGGGGCGCTCGGCGTGGTGCTCAACAGACCGACCCCGGTCGAGGTGGGCAGCGTGCTGGACGGCTGGGGCCGACTGGTCGGGCAGCCCGCGGTGGTGTTCCAGGGCGGGCCGGTGGCGCTGGACTCGGCGCTCGGCCTGGCGGTCGCGCCGGGGGAGCCGGGCAGCGGCGAGCCGCTCGGCTGGCGGCGGGTGCACGGCGCGATCGGCCTGGTGGACCTGGAGGCGCCGCCCGAGGTGCTGGCCGGGGAGCTGGGCAGCCTGCGGATCTTCGCCGGGTACGCCGGCTGGTCGCCGGGCCAGCTGGAGGCGGAGCTGGAGAGCGGTGCCTGGTACCTGGTGGACTGCGAGCCCGGGGACGTCTCCAGCCCCGAGCCGGAGCGGCTGTGGCGCTCCGTACTGCGCCGCCAGCGCGGTCCGCTGGCCCTGCTGGCGACCTATCCGGACGACCCCACGATGAACTGAGCGGCGCCCCGCGACCCCGGGCCGCCGCGCGACACTGGCCCGGTTTCCCGGGGCGCCCATAGACTTGGCACCTATGAGCACTCTTGAGCCCGAGCGCGGCCTCGGCACCGGCACCCTGGTCGAGCCCGTCCCGCAGGTGTCCAACGGGGACGGCGACCACGAGCGCTTCGCGCACTACGTCCAGAAGGACAAGATCATGGAGAGCGCGCTCTCCGGGTCCCCGGTGGTGGCGCTGTGCGGCAAGGTGTGGGTGCCCGGGCGCGACCCGAAGAAGTACCCGGTCTGCCCGATGTGCAAGGAGATCTACGACGGCATCGGCAAGCCGCAGGGCGGCGACGGGGACAACGGCGGCAAGTAGTCCGCCGCGGTCCGCGGAACGCCGTTTTGCATAGCACCGCGTTTCCGAAGTGGTCTATGCCAATCGGTCCGGGCCTGGGCAGGATGTCGGAATGGACCTCATTCCCGCACCTTCGAGTGCCGTCCGGCGCCCGGACGAGGACTTCCCGCTCGACGCCACCACCACGCTGACCGCTCCGCCCGGGCTGGCCGATGCCGAACGGTGGCTGCGCGGCACGCTCTCCGCCGCCACCGGCCTGCCGCTCGGCCCGGGCCGCCCGGGCGGCGGCATCGAACTGGTCCTGGACGACACCCTGGCCGCCGAGGCGTACCGGATCACGGTGCGCCCCGGCCACGCCCGGCTCGCCGCGGGCGGCCCGGCCGGCGCGCTGTGGGCGGCCCAGACCCTGCGGCAGCTGCTCGGGCCGGACGCCTACCGCCGTTCCCCGCTGCGCCGGGACGGCTGGGTGCTGCCCGGCGCGGACATCGCGGACGCGCCCCGGTTCGGCTGGCGCGGCGCGCTGCTGGACGTCGCCCGGCACTTCCTGCCCAAGTCCGACCTGCTGCGCTTCGTCGACCTGCTGGCCGCGCACAAGCTCAACGTGCTGCACCTGCACCTGACCGACGACCAGGGCTGGCGGATCGAGATCAAGCGCTACCCGAGGCTGACCGACCACGGTGCCTGGCGGGAGCGCTCGATGGTCGGCTACCGCTCCGCGCAGCGCCGCGACGACCGCCCGCACGGCGGCTACTACACCCAGGACGACCTGCGCGAGATCGTCGCCTACGCGGCCGAGCGCGGGGTCACCGTCGTCCCGGAGATCGACCTGCCCGGCCACACCCAGGCCGCCGTCGCGGCCTACCCCGAGCTGGGCAACACCGACGTGGTGGACACCGCCGCGCTGGGCGTGTGGACGGACTGGGGGGTGAGCCACAACGTGCTCAACGCCTCCGAGGGGACCCTGCGCTTCTTCGAAGGGGTGCTGGAGGAGGTCCTGGAGCTCTTCCCGTCCGAGTTCGTGCACCTGGGCGGCGACGAGTGCCCCAAGGAGCAGTGGAAGGACAGCGCCGCCGCCCAGGCCCGGATCCGCGAGCTGGGCCTGGCCAACGAGGACGAGCTGCAGAGCCACCTGATCCGGCACTTCGACCGCTGGCTGGCCGAGCGCGGCCGCCGGCTGATCGGCTGGGACGAGATCCTGGAGGGCGGCATCGCCCCGGGCGCGGCGGTCTCCTCCTGGCGCGGGTTCGGCGGCGGGATCGCCGCCGCGAAGGCCGGGCACGACGTGGTGATGTGCCCCGAGCAGCACGTCTACTTCGACCACCGGCAGGCGGACGGGCCGGACGAGCCGATCCCGGTCGGGTTCGTGCGCACCCTGGAGGACGTCTACCGCTTCGAGCCGGTCCCGGCGCAGCTGGACGAGACCGCCGCCCGGCACGTCATCGGCACCCAGGCGAACCTGTGGAGCGAGTTCATGGACAGCGCCCGGGACATCGACTACCGGGCCTTCCCCCGGCTGGTCGCGTTCGCCGAGGTCGCCTGGTCCGAGCTGCCCGCCGAGCCGGCCGAGCGCGACTTCGCGGGCTTCGAGCGGCGGCTGGGCGGCCATCTGGCGGTGCTGGACGCGCTCGGCGTCGAGTACCGCCCGGCCGCCGGGCCGCACCCCTGGCAGCGCCGGCCCGGGGTGGCGGGGCGTCCGATCGAGGGGCCGCCCCCGGTGCGCTGAGCCGGTGCTGCCGTGCGCTGATGTGTCCTTCGGGAACTTATGGACGGTCATCTGACGTCAAGAAAAGATGAACATCTGCTCCGGTCCTGTACGGGCCGGGGCAGATACCGCCCGGATTCCGTCCCAATCGGGCAGTCCCGTTCACCGGTCCCGAAATGATCATCGAGCATTGTGTGCCAGAGTTGCCCAACCCGGCCCGATCGCCCGTACCCTACGGCCAGGCCGGGCTGCTGACGCGGACAGTGCGGCCACGGCCGCGGGCGGCAGGCGATCGATGAGCAAGTGGAGCACGGTGGGACCCAGGTGAACCGGACGATCATGCTGCCGGCCTCGCTCGACGAGGCCGTCGACGCGTTGGCCGCCGCCCCGGCCGCGGTACCGGTGGCCGGAGCCACCGACCTCATGGAGGCCGTCAACGCCGGCCGGCTGCGCCCCGCCGCCCTGGTCGGCCTCGGCCGGATCACCGAACTGCGCGGCTGGCGCTACGAGGACGGCGGCACCGCCGTGCTCGGCGCCGGCCTCACCCACGCCCGGATGGACCGCCCCGACTTCGCCGCGCTCATCCCCGCCCTCGCCGACGCCGCCCGCACCGCCGGCCCGCCGCAGGTCCGCAACGTCGGCACCCTCGGCGGCAACATCGTCACCGCCGCCCCGGCCGGCGACACCCTCCCGGTGCTCACCGCCCTGGAGGCCACCGCGACCCTGGCCCGGGCCGGGGGCAGCCGCGAGGTGCCGGTCGGTCACCTGCTCACCGGCCTCGACCCGGTGCGCCCCGGCGAGCTGCTCACCTGGGTGCGGGTCCCGCTGCTGCACGCGCCGCAGGTCTTCCTCAAGGCCACCGGCCGCAGCGGCCCGGCCCGCGCCACCGCCTCGGTCGCGCTCGTCCTCGACCCGGCCCGGCGCGCCGTGCGCTGCGCCGTCGGGGCCGTCGCCCCGGTGCCGCTGCGCCCGCTGGAGGCCGAGGCCTGGGTGGCCGGCTGCATCGACTGGGACGGCAGCCGGGAGATCGACCCGGCCGCGGGCGCCGCCTTCGGCGAGTACGTGGCCGCCGCCTGCGTCCCCGACAACTACGGCGCCGAGGGCGCCTGGGAGGCCGCGACCGAGGGGCCGACCGCGGCCGCCGTCCGACTGCGGCGTACCGTATCGGTGCTGGCCCGACGGGCACTGGGAAGGGCGCTGAAGTGACCACAGACCCCATCGAGACCCTCGACGCCGACCCGCTCGGCCTCAGCCCGCAGGTCAGCCGGGAGCTGCGCCCGTGCGCCTCCTACACCCTGCGGGTCAACGGTTTCGAACGGCCCGTCACCGACGCCTGGATCGGCGAGAGCCTGCTCTACGTGCTGCGCGAGCGGCTCGGCCTGGCCGGCGCCAAGGACGGCTGCGAGCAGGGCGAGTGCGGAGCCTGCTCGGTGCAGGTCGACGGCCAGCTGGTGGCCGGCTGCCTGGTGCCCGCCGCGCTGGCCGCCGACAGCGAGATCAACACCGTCGAGGGCCTGTCGGCCGCCGGCGGCGCGAGCGACGTCCAGCAGGCGCTGGCCGCCTCCGGCGCCGTGCAGTGCGGCTACTGCACCCCCGGCATGGCGATGGCCGTGCACGACCTGCTCCAGCGCAACCACCGGCCCACCGAGGTCGAGGCCCGCCAGGCGCTGTGCGGCAACCTGTGCCGCTGCACCGGCTACCGCGGGGTGCTGGCCGCCGTCCAGACCGTCGCGGACGCCCGTGCGCTGGAGGCCGAGGAGGCGGAGGAGGCCGCCGCGGCCGCCGCCGAACCGGCCGCCGGGGCCGCTCCGGCCGAGCAGCCCGCGGCCGGGAGGCCGGAGCCGGTCGTCGAGCCGCCGGTCCACGCCGACGCCGAGGCCTGGATCGAGCACGTCCCGCAGCCGGCCGCCGAGCCCGTCGCCGCCCCGGTGGAGACCCCGGCCCCGGCCATGGTCGAACAGTCGTACGGCGACAGCGGCTACGACACCGGCGTGTACGACACCTCCGCCCTGACGGCGATGCAGCCCGGTATCCCCGCCCAGGCCACCGACGACCAGGTGTACTACCCGCCGCAGGGCTACCCGGAGCAGCAGCCGTACCAGGCCACCCCCGCGCACGGCACCTACGTGCCGGCCGGCTACCCGGACGGCCGGCAGCAGCACGTCGGCTACGACACCGGCTACGACGCCCCGGTCTACGAGCCCACCCCCGCGCACGGCACCCCGTTGCCCGGCGCCGTCCACGACGGCACGCCCCCGCACGGCACCCCGTACGCGGACCCGCACGGCGCCCCGGCCGAGGCCGGCGCTCCGACCACCGGCGTCCCCTACGGCGCCACCCCCGCCCACGGCATCCGGCTCCCCGAGGACGACCACGCATCATGACGTCGCCTACCGACATCGGCGCAGCACTCCAGCAGGACGGCGGCGAGGGCGGCGCCGCGCCGGAGCCGTTCGGCCTGGGCAGCTCCCCGCTGCGCAGCGACGCCCTGCCCAAGGCGCTCGGCATCTACCCGTACGCGGCCGACCTGTGGGCCGAGGGCCTGCTCTGGGGCGCGGTGCTGCGCTCGCCGCACCCGCACGCCCGGATCCGCGGCATCGACACCTCGGCCGCGCTCGCCCTGCCCGGGGTGCACGCCGTGGTCACCGCCGCCGACCTGCCGCCCGGCCCGGACGGCCGCCCGGACGGCGCCCCGGCCGGTCCGATCGTCGCCGACCGGCCGGTGCTGGCCGCCGACGTCGTCCGCCACCACGGCGAGCCGATCGCCGCGGTCGCCGCCGACCACCCGGACACCGCCCGGCTGGCGGTCGGTCTGATCGCGGTCGACTACGAGCCGCTGGAGGCCGTCACCGACCCCGAGCAGTCCTTCACCGCGCCGGCCCTGCACCCGGACGGCAACCTGTTCCGCCACCTGCCGCTGCGCACCGGGGACCCGGACGCGGCCGGCGAGATCGTCGTCGAGGGCCTCTACCAGGTCGGCCGGCAGGACCCGGCCCCGTTGGGCGCCGAGGCCGGGCTGGCCGTGCCGCGCCCGGACGGCGGCGTCGAGCTGCACCTGTCCTCCACCGACCCGCACGGCGACCGCGACCGCACCGCCGCCTGCCTGGGCCTGGAGCCGGACCGGGTCCGACTGGTCGTCACCGGCGTGCCGGGCGCCACCACCGACCGCGAGGACATCTCCTTCCAGGTCACCCTGGCCCTGCTGGCGCTGCGCACCGGCCGCCCGGTGAAGATGACCCTCACCCGGGAGGAGTCCTTCCACACCCACGCCTCGCGCCACCCCGCGCTGCTGCGCTACCGCCACCACGCCGACGCCGAGGGCAACCTGGTGAAGGTGGAGGCGCAGATCCTGCTGGACGGCGGCGCCTACGCGGACGTCTCCGCCGAGGCGCTGGCCGCCGCGACGGCCTTCTCGGTCGGCCCGTACGTCTGCCCGAACGTGTTCGTGGACGCCTGGGCGGTGCGCACCAACAACCCGCCGGCCGGGCGGATGCGCGGTGAGGGCGCGCTGCAGGCCTGCTTCGCGTACGAGTCGCAGCTGGACCAGTTGGCCGCCCGGGTCGGCGTGGACCCGGTGGAGATCCGCCGCCGCAACGCGATGGCCACCGGCGATCCGCTGCCCACCGGACAGGCCGTCACCTGCCCGGCCCCGGTGCGCGCGCTGCTGGACGCGGTCGCCGCCGAGCCGCTGCCGGCCCTGCCGGTGGACGACCCGGACGCCGAGTGGCTGCTGCCCGGCGGGCCGGGCGGGGCCGGGGACCCGGCCGCGGTGCGGCGCGGGATCGGCTACGCCGTCGGCATGGTGCACATGCTGGGCGCCGAGGGCGAGGACGAGGTCTCCACCGCGACCGTCCGGGTGAGCGGCGACCACGCCACGGTGATCTGCGCGGCCGTCGACGCCGGACAGGGCTTCGCCACGCTGGCCCGGCAGATCGTGCAGACCGTGCTGGGCGTCAGCGAGGTCTACATCGCACCGGCCGACAGCGACCAGTCGATCGCCGGGCCGTCCGCCCGGGGCCGGCACACCTGGGTCTCCGGCGGTGCGGTCGAGCGGGCCGCCCTGATGGTCCGCCACCAGCTGCTGCAGCCGATCGCCGCCGACTTCGGGATGTCGGTGGAGCTGCTGCAGATCGCCGACGGCAAGATCACCTCCTACGACGGGGTGCTCGGCATGCCGGTCGCCGAGGCGCTGGAGGGCAAGGAGCTGTGGGCCACCGCGCAGTGCCGCCCGCACCCGACCGAGCCGCTGGACGAGTCCGGGCACGGCGACGCCTTCGTCTCCATCTCCTTCTGCGCGATGCGCGCGGTGGTGGACGTGGACATCGAACTGGGGGCCGTCCGGGTGGTCGAGATGACCGTCGCCCAGGACGTCGGCCGGGCGCTGAACCCGCGCCAGATCGAGGACCGGATCGAGGCGGGCGTCGCCCAGGGCGTGGGCCTGGCGCTGATGGAGGACCTGCGCACGGAGGGCGGGGTGCAGGTCAACCCCTCGCTCACCGGCTACCGGCTGCCCACCTCGCTGGACACCCCGGAGGTGCGGATCGCCGCGCTGCTGGAGGAGCGGGACGTGGTCGCCACCTTCGGCGCCAAGGCGGTCAGCGCGGTGCCCGCGGTGGTCGCGCCCTCGGCCGTCGCCGCGGCCGTCCGGGCCGCCACCGGCCTGCCGGTCGGCCGGCTGCCGATCCGTGCCGAGGACGCCGTCACGGCCTGAGCCGTTTCCCGGGACCCGCCGTCCCGGGAAACGGAATGCGGAATTGCCGGTCGACCGGAAAGGTCGACCGGCAATTCCGGTTCGAGGCCGTGGCGGGAATTGAACCCGCGTACATCGCTTTGCAGACGATTCCCTGAGCCACTCGGGCACACGGCCAGTGAATTCAGGATGGCGGACCGCCGGAATGCGGTCAACGGTGTTCTGTAAATTCTGTGTGGCAATGTGTGCTACGGTCGAGAACAGGTGGTTGTCCTCCCCGCCACCCCGGACGAGCGCGTCGTACCCGGTGACGACAAGACGGCGCAGTTCAGCGGCAATCCGGCCGCTGTGGACTGCGGAGGTACGGCCGTCATGGCTTGGCTCGTTCTGATCGTCTCGGGTCTCCTGGAGACCGTGTGGGCGGTGGCCCTGGAATCGTCCAAGGGTTTCTCCCGCCTCGTTCCCAGTCTCGTCTTCGGCGTCGCGCTGCTGTTCAGCATGGGCGGGCTGGCGTACGCGATGCGCACCATCCCGATCGGCACCGGGTACGCGGTCTGGGTCGGCATCGGCGCGGTCGGCACCGCGCTCTACGGCATGGCCGTCCTGGGCGACGCGGTGACCGCGGCCCGGATCGGGTGCCTGCTGCTGATCGTCTCGGGCGTGGTGGGCCTCAAGGTGCTGCACTGACGTCGTAGGCCCTGCGGCGGAGCGGATCCGGACCATAAGTCAGGGGTCATCGAGCCGTACGGCACTTACGATGTTACGTATGACCACAGCCTCCCCCACCTCGGTCGACTCCGCCTCGATACCCTCCGGATCCGACCCCGGTGGGGGAGTCATGAGCGGCCGCTACCGGGCGCTGACCCTGGGGATCGTCTCGGTGGTCCTGGTGATCGCCTTCGAGGCGACGGCCGTCAACACCGCGATGCCGACCGCGGCCCGCCAGCTGGACGGCCTCAAGCTGTACGCCTTCGCCTTCTCCGGCTACTTCACCACCACGCTCTTCGCCCTGGTCGTCTCCGGCCAGTGGTGCGACCGGCGCGGCCCGCTGCAGCCGCTGTTCACCGGCATCGCGGTGTTCGGGGCGGGCCTGGTGGTGGCCGGGACGGCGCCCGGCATGTGGGTGTTCGTGGCCGGCCGGGCGATCCAGGGGCTGGGCGGCGGGCTGGTGATCGTCGCGCTGTACGTGGTGGTCGGCCGGGCCTACCCGGAGCGGCTGCGGCCGGCCGTGTTCGCCGCCTTCTCCTCGGCCTGGGTGCTGCCCTCGATCGTCGGGCCGCTGGTCTCCGGGGCGGTCACCCAGCACCTCGGCTGGCGCTGGGTGTTCCTGGCCGTACCGGCGCTGATCCTGCTGCCGCTGGCGGTGATGGGGCCGGCCCTGGCCCGCTCCGAGCGGGAGCACCCGGTGCTCCGCGGCGCGCACTTCGACCGCCGCCGCACCGTGCTGGCCGCGATGGCCGCGGCCGGCGCCGGGCTGCTGCAGTACGCGGGCCAGCGGCACGACCCGGTCGGGCTGCTGCCCGGGATCGCCGGGGCGGCGCTGCTGGTGCCGGCCGTGCTGGGGCTGCTGCCCGCGCGGACCCTGCGGGCCGGGCGCGGGCTGCCCACGGTGATCCTGCTGCGCGGGCTGGCGGCCGGGGCGTTCCTCGGGGCCGAGGCCTTCGTGCCGCTGATGATGACCACCGAGCGGGGGCTCTCGCCGACGCTGTCCGGGCTCACCCTGACCAGTGGCGGACTCACCTGGGCGCTGGGCTCCTGGCTCCAGGGGCGGCCCGGCGCGGAGCGCTACCGCGGGGCGATGATCCGGGGCGGCTTCGTGCTGACCGCGGTGGCGATCGCGGGTGCCGCGCTGGTGCTGGTCCCGGCGGTGCCGGCCTGGGCGGCGTCGGTGGCCTGGGGCGTCGGCGGCATCGGGATGGGGCTGACGGTCGCGAGCGTCAGCGTGCTGATGATGAAGCTCTCCGCACCGGAGGACGCCGGGGCCAACTCGGCCGCGCTGCAGATGAGCGACGCGCTGGGCAACGTGCTGCTGACCGGGCTGGCCGGGGTGCTGTTCGCGGCGCTGGGCGGCGGCTCGTTGGCCGCCGCCCACGAGGGCGCCGGGGCCGACGGCTCGCCCGGCGCCTTCGCGGTGATCCTGCTGGTGATGGCCGCGGTGGCGGCGCTGGGCGCGCTGCTCTCCGGCCGGGTCCGGACGGCGGACTGAGCTCAGCCGGCGGCGGCCGTGGCGGTGGGGGAGGCCGCCGGGGGCGCCGCCGGGGTGCCGAGGAAGGCCTCCCAGCCGCCGGTCGGGGACTGGCCCGGGCCGAGGCCCTGCAGCTTGCGCAGCACTGCCGGGTCCTGGGCGTCCAGCCAGTCCACCAGCTGCCGGAAGGAGACCAGCCGGACCTCCGGCTTGTCCGCGATCGCCTTGATCACGTCCTCGACGGCGTTCATGTAGATGCCGCCGTTCCACTCCTCGAAGTGGTTGCCGATGATGTACGGCGCCCGGTTGCTGTTGTAGGTGCGGTCGAAGCCCATCAGGTAGGAGTCCCGGGCCTGGGTCTGGAAGCCGGGGTAGAGGGCCGGGTCGGCCTTGGTGTTGGGGCCGCACTGGTTGAACATGATGTTGTAGTCCATCGACAGCACCTGGAAGGTGTGCCCGGGGAAGGGGATGGACTGCAGCGGGAGGTCCCACAGCGCGCCGCCCTGGATCTTCTGCGGCCAGATCTGGGTGCCGTTGCCGCTGCTGTCGTAGCGCCAGCCGCGCTTGACGGCGGTGGGCAGCAGGTTGCGCTGGCCCTCCAGGCAGGGGGTGCGGCTGCCGATCAGCTCCTTGCGGTAGTCGAAGGGCAGCGCCGGCAGATCGGTGAAGCCGGTGTTGGTGCGCCAGTTGGTGACGAAGTCCATCGCCTGCTGGATCTCGCTGTCCCACTCCTCCGGGGACCACTTGCCGACGCCGGTGGAGCCGCAGAAGTGGCCGTTGAAGTGGGTGCCGATCTCGTGGCCCTCCAGCCAGGCGGCGTGCACGTTCTCCAGGGTGTCGTGGATGTGCTGGTCGCTCAGGTAGCCGATCTCGGAGGCGCCGACCTTGTGCTGCGGCGGGCGGTACAGGTCCTTCTTCGACTCCGGCAGCAGGTAGAGGCCGCTGAGGAAGAAGGTCATCGAGGCGTTGTGCTCCTGCGCCAGCCGGCGGAACCGGCCGAACAGGCCGTTGTCCAGCTCGCCGGCGCCGTCCCAGGAGAAGACCACGAATTGCGGGGGCCGTTGGCCGGGCTGGAGCCGCTCGACGACCGGCTGGTGGGGCTGGGGGCCGGTGTCCGAGGTGGAGCCGTCGCCGATCGGCACCACCTGCGGCTTCTGCGGGGCCGGGGCCGGGGTGGCGCCCTGCCCGTCGGGCGCCGGGGTGGCCGGGGCCGCGCCGCCGGCCGCGTGCTCCCCGTCCCCGCCGGCCCGGTCGGTGCCGCAGCCGGCCGCCAGAGTGGCGGCGGTGGCCGCTCCGGCGGCCAGCAGGGTTCGGCGGGAGAGCGCGTCCATGGTCACTCCGTTCATGTGGCGTTCGACTGGCGGCCGGCCGGCGTGCTGCGGGGGCGCGGCGTGCGGAAGTACGGTCCGACCGGAGGAGGAGGGAGCCCGTGACCGGGTCAGCATGGCATGCGGGCCGGAACGGTCGAAGAGGCGCAGCGGACGGTCGTGATCGATCGCCCGATTGACGCAACCGAACGGGCGGAACGGAACGTCGATGCTGTTCGACGGGTGGAACGGCCGCACCCGCTCGCGGAACACGGCCGTCACGCTTCGTCCCGACCCAGCCACTCGGCGCAGTTCCGGGGTGGTCATCCCTGCCGATCGGCGGGTGCGGTTACGACCATCGTGGGGACGTGCCCTAGGGTCCGATCCGATTGAATGAGTTCCCAGGAAACTCTCAGGAATGGGATCCGGGCCGGCAGAAGGGAGCAACCGTGGCCGTCCAGCAGAACAGGAGCCCCTGGCCGGGCACCCTGGCGGCCGGTGCCGCCCTGGTGCTCGGCGCCTGGCTGCTGCACGACGGCGGCTCCGTCGTGCTGCCGCCCGCACCCGGCGGCGGACAGGCGCTGTCCGGCTTCGCCCCGGTCTCCGTCGTCCCGCCGCTCGGCCCGTCCGCCCCGACCAGGATCCGCATCCCGGCCGTCCGGCTGGACGCCCCCGTCACCGAGCTGGGCCTGGACCCGGACGGCCACCTCCAGGCGCCGCCCGCGGCCGAGCGCAACCTCGCGGGCTGGTACCGCGGCGGTGCCAGCCCCGGCCAGCGCGGCACCGCCATCCTGGCGGGCCACGTCGACAACAAGGCCGGGCCGGCCGTCTTCTACCACCTCGGGGCGCTCCACCGGGGCGACCGGATCGAGATCGCCCGCGCCGACGGCGCCACCGCCGTCTACCAGCTGTACGCCATCGAAGTGCACGACCGAAAGGACTTCCCGGACGACCGGGTCTACCGCCAGGCCGCCGACGCACAGCTGCGGGTGATCACCTGCGGCGGCGCGTACAGCGAGGAACACGGCTACGAGGGCAACGTCGTCGCCTACGGATTCCTGGCCGACACCACACCACCGGGCAAAGCCGCATGACCACGCTCACCCTCGCCACCCGCTGGAACCCGATCGACTGGCCGCTCACCCACGGCCCCGTCCCGTACGCCGTGCTCGCCGTGGGCTGGGCGGCGTTCGCCCTGCTGGCGTTCTCCCGCCACCGGCGCTGGCGCGCCCCGAGGATGCTCGGCGCGCTGCTGCTCGGCGGCCTGCTGACCCTGCTGCTGAAGATCGCCGTCGACGACTGGTGGCGCCCCTTCCCGGAGGGCACGCCGGACTTCGTGCTGAGCTGGATCGCCGTCGCGCTGTTCGGCATAGCCCTGCTCTGCTTCCGCGCCCCGCTGCTGACCGTCCGCCGCCGGCTGCTCGCCGTCGGCGGCGTGGGCCTGGTGGTGGTGATGGCCGCCTCGCAGGTCAACCGCGGCTTCGACCAGTACCCGACGGCCCGGGCCATGCTGGCGCCGCACACCGACGAACTGACCACCGGACGGGCCGCCGCCACCGTGCAGGGCGCGCCCGGCCGCCCGCTCTCCGAGCTCTGGCACGCGCCGTCCGGCCTGCCGGACAAGGGCACCCTCTCGCCGGTGACCATCCCCGGCGCCAAGTCCGGCTTCACCGCCCGCCCCGGCTACGTCTACCTGCCGCCGGCCTACCAGGCCAACCCCCGGCCGCTGCTGCCCGTCGTGGTGCTGCTGCCCGGTCAGCCCGGCGCACCCGAGGACTGGGTCAACTCCGGCGCCCTCCGGGAGAGCCTGGACGCCTTCGCCGCCGAGCACCAGGGCCTGGCCCCGATCGTGGTGGTCGCCGACCAGACCGGCGGCAACTTCTCCAACCCGCTCTGCATGGACTCCCGGATCGCCAAGTCCCAGACCTACCTGGCCGTCGACATCCCGGACTGGATCCACCACAACCTGCAGACCGCCACCGGCCGCGGCTCGCTGGCCATCGGCGGACTCTCGCTCGGTGGGACCTGCGCCATTCAGCTGGCCCTCAACACGCCCGAGGTGTACGGCTCCTTCCTGGACATCTCCGGGCAGGAGGAGCCGACCCTCGGCACCCACGAGGAGACCGTGGACAAGGCCTTCGGCGGCGACGAGGCCGCCTTCGACGCCGTCGACCCGATGCACCTGATGGCGGCCCGGAAGTTCCCGGACACCGCCGGGATGATCGTCGTCGGCGCCGACGACCCCTGGTACCGGCCGGGCCAGGAGAAGATCCACGCGGCGGCGCAGGCGGCCGGGATGAAGGTCGGCTACCAGACCATCCCCGGCGGGCACAGCTGGGTCGTGTTCCGGCAGGCCCTCGAGCAGAACCTGCCCTGGCTCGCCCAACAGACGGGGTTGACCCGATGAGCAGACTCCTCGCCGCACCGACGGCGCGGCCGACCGCCGAGCCCGAGCCGGGCACCGACCTCGGCCCGGTCACCCGGACGCCGGAGCCCGGCCCCCAGCGGATCCGCCGGGCGGCCCGCGCCCTCGGCGACCGGCTGCGCGCGGCGCCGCTCACCCTCGCCCTGCTGGCCGGGCTCTGGGCGGTCGGCGCGGCCACCGGGAGCCTGGCCGGCGGGCCGCCCGAGCGGCTGCTCGCCCGCGTCGGCGTCGGCCTGTCCACCCTCGGCGAGGGCCGCTGGTGGACCCCGGTCACCTCGATGCTCTGGTCCTCGGGCGTCGGCGCGTACGTCTTCACCAGCCTGCTGCTGCTCCTGGTCGGCCCGGCCGCCGAGCGCCGGCTCGGGCGGCTGCGCACCCTCGCGGTGCTGGTCGGCGGGCAGCTGGCCGGTACCCTGCTGGGCACCGCGCTGGTCGCCTTCGGCTCCTCGGCCGGGGAGCAGTGGACCGCCTCGGTGGCCGACCAGACCTCGGTCGGGCCCGGCGTCGGCCTGTTCGCCCTGGCCGGGGTGCTCGGGTACCGGCTCACCGTGCTCTGGCGCCGCCGGCTGCACCTGCTGGTGCTGCTCCTCCCGCTGGTCATGACGCTGTACGTCGGCCACCTGCAGAGCGTCCAGCGCTGCGCCGCCGCGCTGTTCGGCCTCGGCCTGGGCGCGCTGCTCAGCCGGGGGCGGCCGTACCTGCGCAGCCACCGCTCCTCGCACACCGAGACCCGGGTGCTGGTCGCGCTCTGCCTGGTCGCCGCCGCCTGCGGGCCGCTGATCGCCTCGCTGTACGACAACGCCAGCGGGCCGTTCAACACCTTCTCCGAGCTGTACTTCTCGCACCGGCTCAGCCCCGAGGAGGTGGCCGACCTGTGCGCCGAGTCGGTGCACAACTGCGCCCGGGCGCACGCCGTCGAGCGGATCTTCGACACCCCCGCCCGGCTGATGGCCGCGCTGTTCCCGGCGCTGCTGCTGGTGCTGGCCGAGGGGCTGCGCCGCGGGCTGCGGTTCGCCTGGCGGATAGCCGTCGCCACCGAGGTGCTCTGGGCCGCGCTGCTGGCCTGGCTGTACTTCGAGGCCGGGTCGGTCAGCGGCGACGTCGTGCAGTACTTCGTCGAGGCGATGCTGCTGCCGCTGCTGACCACCGCCCTGCTGCTGGCGACCCGGCAGCGGTTCCGGCTGCGGCTGTCCGGCCGGGCGGTGCGCCGGCTGGCGGTGGTGGTCGGCGGGTCCGCGCTGGCCGCCTCGGCCGCGTACGTGGGCCTCGGGTGGCTGGCCGCCGCGCAGTTCGAGCCCGGTGCGGACGTGCGCGGGCTGGTGAACGGGCTGCCGGCCCAGTTCCTGCCGCCCGCCTACAACGACCTGCTGCCGGACTACCCGATAGCCGTCGGACCGGTGGCGCTGTTCCTGGAGACGTACTGCGGGCTGGTGTTCTGGCTGGTCGCGCTGGTCGCGCTGCTGTCGGCGTTCCGCCGGCCGGAGCTGCACACCGACACGTCGGCCGCCGCCCGGGCGCGGGCGCTGCTGGCCGAGCACGGCGGCGGGACGCTCTCGTTCATCACCACCTGGGACGGCAACCACTACTGGTTCGACGAGCGGGGCCGGGCGGCCGTCGCCTACCGGGTGGTCGGCACCGTGGCGCTGACCACCGGTGACCCCTTCGGCGCCGAGGAGGACCGGGCCCGGGCGGTGGCCGGATTCGCCCGGTACTGCGACGCGCGGGGCTGGACGCCCTGCTTCTACAGCGTGGGCGCGGACACCAGGGCGGCCGCCGGGCAGCTCGGCTGGCGCTCGGTGCAGGTGGCCGAGGACACCGTGGTGCCGCTGCCCGAGCTGGCCTTCACCGGCCGCAAGTGGCAGGACATCCGCACCGCCCTGAACAAGGCCGGCAAGCAGGGCATCACCGCGGAGTGGTGGGCCTACCACGAGGCCCCGCTCGCGCTCCGCGAGCAGATCCGGGCGATCTCCGAGGAGTGGGTCTCCGAGAAGGGCCTGCCCGAGATGGGCTTCACGCTCGGCGGGCTGGAGGAACTGGACGACCCGGACGTGCGGGTGCTGGTCGCGGTCGACCAGGACCGGGTGGTGCACGGGCTGACCAGCTGGATGCCGGTGTACGGGGACGGCGTGCCGGTCGGCTGGACGCTGGACTTCATGCGGCGGCGTTCGGACGGCTTCCGCGGCGTGAACGAGTTCCTGATCGCCTCGGCCGCGCTCGGCTTCAAGGGCGAGGGGGCGCGCTTCCTGTCCCTGTCGGGCGCACCGCTGGCCCGCGCCAGGCAGGACGAGGAGCCCACCGGCCTGCAGCGGACGCTGGACTGGATGGGCAAGGCGCTGGAGCCGGTGTACGGCTTCCGCTCGCTGCTGGCGTTCAAGGCGAAGTTCCAGCCGGAGTACCGGCCGATGTACATGGCCTACCCCGACCCGGCCGCACTGCCCGGCATCACCAGGGCGATCGGCAAGGCCTACCTGCCGCACCTCACCGCGGCGCAGGGCGTCCGGCTGATGCGCAAGCTGTCGGGCTGACCGGACGGGAGCGTTCGGGGGCGGACGGACGACCCGGGCCCCGGACCCCGGGCGGCGGCCGGACCCCCTCGGACGTCCGGAAGCGCGCTCGCGCTCCCGGACGCCGGACGCCTCGTCAGCCGAGCAGCTGGGCGAGCGCGCGGTCGGCGTCCAGGTGCAGGTGCTCCTCGCCCTCGGGGACGAGCAGACGGCTGCGCCACAGGAAGCGCCGCAGGTCGGTGCTGTCGAACTGGAGCAGCGCGGTGCCCTCCGGGGCCCGCAGCTCGACCATGGTGCGCCGGCCGAGCGCGGGCCGGACGTGCACGTCGCCGGCGCCGGCCGCCAGCTCCAGGCCGGAGGAGAGCAACTGGCGGGCGAACACCCAGACGATGTCCTCGGCGCCCTGGCCGTCCGCGGCGTCGTCCAGCGAGAACTCGGCGGGGAAGGCCATCCGGATCGCGAACGGGTCCTCCGGCAGGTAGGACAGCACCGTCCGCAGCCGGACGGAGCGGTGCGGGGAGAGGATCAGACGGGCCTGGACGGTCTCTTCGACGGCGGAGTACAAGGGTGGGTCCCTTCGTTCGACGGGGCCGCCCGACGGCAGGTGGGGTTGGGGCGGCCTCACCCTGGTGAGAGTGCCGGGGGCCGTGGGGATTACCCGGTTCCGAGAGGAATCATAAGTGACCTGCGTCACAACGATTTCCGGCCGTCCGGACCCGGCGCGGGCTCCGTCCTGGAGGCCCCGGCGGCCCCGGCCCGGTAGGCTGGGCGGGTTGTCCGACCGCCGCCCGACCGCGGGACGGGGCCGCAAAACCGCCCCTGACCTGCGATGATCCCCCCCCTCGGAGACCGTGAGTACTGCCGCCGCCTCCTCGATGCCGCTGTTCTCCGACGTACCGGAGCAGCAGGAGCCCACCCGGGTCGTCGGCCACGCCGCGCCCGCCGCCTCGCACCACCTCTCCCCGGCCTTCCCCGGCCGTGCCCCCTGGGGCACCGCGGGCAAGCTGCGGGCGTGGCAGCAGGGTGCGCTGGACAAGTACATCGAGACCCAGCCGCGCGACTTCCTCGCGGTCGCGACCCCGGGCGCAGGCAAGACCACCTTCGCGCTCACCCTGGCCTCGTACCTGCTGCACAACCACCTGGTGCAGCAGGTGACCGTCGTCGCACCGACCGAGCACCTGAAGAAGCAGTGGGCCGAGGCCGCCGCCCGGATAGGCATCCGGCTGGACCCGGCGTACTCCTCCGGCCCGCTCTCCCGGGACTACCACGGCATCGTGGTCACCTACGCGGGCGTCGGGGTCAACCCGATGCTGCACCGGAACCGGACCGAGGCCCGCAAGACCCTCGTGATCATGGACGAGATCCACCACGCCGGTGACTCCAAGTCCTGGGGCGAGGCCTGCTTCGAGGCCTTCGAACCCGCCACCCGCCGGCTCGCGCTGACCGGGACGCCGTTCCGCTCGGACACCAACCCGATCCCGTTCGTGGCGTACGACGCGGGCAGCGACGGGATCCGCAAGTCCGTCGCCGACTACACCTACGGCTACGGGCACGCGCTCGCCGACCACGTCGTCCGTCCGGTGATCTTCCTCAGCTACAGCGGCAACATGCGCTGGCGCACCAAGTCCGGCGACGAGCTGGAGGCCCGGCTCGGCGAGCCGATGACCAAGGACCTGATCGCCCAGGCCTGGCGCACCGCGCTCTCCCCGCAGGGCGAGTGGATCCCGTCCGTCCTCCAGGCCGCCGACCGGCGCCTGACCGAGGTCCGCAAGGCCATCCCGGACGCCGGCGGGCTGGTGATCGCCACCGACCAGAACGTGGCCCGCGCCTACGCCAAGATGCTGCGCGAGATCAGCGGCGAGAAGGTCACCCTGGTGCTCTCCGACGAGGCCGAGGCCTCGCAGCGGATCTCCGACTTCTCGGAGGGCACCTCGCGCTGGATGGTCGCGGTCCGGATGGTGTCCGAGGGCGTCGACGTGCCCCGGCTGTCCGTCGGGGTGTACGCCACCTCGATCTCCACCCCGCTGTTCTTCGCCCAGGCCGTCGGCCGCTTCGTGCGGGCCCGCAAGCGCGGCGAGACGGCCTCGGTGTTCCTGCCGACCATCCCGATGCTGCTGGGCTTCGCCAACGAGATGGAGCTCCAGCGCGACCACGTGCTGGACCGGCCGAAGAAGGAGGGCGACGGCCTCTTCGACGAGGAGGACCGACTGCTCGCCGAGGCCGAGCGGGCCAACGACGGGCCGGACGGCGCGGGCGGCGAGGAGTTCTCCTACGAGGCGCTGGGCTCGGAGGCGGTCTTCGACCGGGTCCTCTACAACGCCATGGAATTCGGCATGCAGGCCCACCCGGGGAGCGAGGAGGAGGAGGACTACCTCGGCATCCCGGGCCTGCTGGAGCCGGACCAGGTGCAGATGCTGCTGCAGAAGCGCCAGCACCGGCAGATCCAGCGCAGCAAGACCAAGCCGGCCGAGGAGGCCGACCTGCTGGAGCTGCCGGCCGAGCAGCGGCCGGTGGTCACCCACCAGGAGCTGCGGGAGCTGCGCAAGGAGCTGAACGCGCTGGTCGCCGCCTGGCACCACCGCACCGACCAGCCGCACGGCACCGTCCACAACGAGCTGCGCCGCCAGTGCGGCGGGCCGCTGACCGCGCAGGCCACCGCCAACCAGCTGAAGGCGCGGATCGCCAAGATCCGCGAGTGGGCGAAGTAACGGTACGGCGGGCGGGCCCGGGCCGGGCCCGCCCGTGGAGTGTCCGGACATCGGACCGGGGTCGAACCGGTGTTCCGCCCGCGCCGGTGAATTGAGCGGGTTCGTCCGGAATTGTCGGCGGTGTCGCCGCCGATCACGACCGAATTTTGGACAACCACTTCCGTCGCGACCTTTCCTTCACTACCTTTCCCCCACGCTCTTCCGCCGGGCGACCCCCCGCGGGACGGGCTCCGCAGGACCGTGCGGCCGTCAAGGACGACGCCCCGCGGCCCGAGCGCGGCCACCCCCACCTGCGCGCGACTCCGACCTCTTGGCCCGGCGCCGCCCGCCCCGCGCGTGCCGCGGAAAGGAATGCCCGTCGTGACTGCCGAGACCTCCCAGACGCTGGACCGCGGCGTCCGCGTCCTCAAGCTCCTCGCCGACTCCGAGCGCGGGCTCACCGTCACCGAGCTGGCCGCCCGGCTGGCCGTCAACCGCACCGTGGTCTACCGGCTGCTCGCCACCCTGGAACAGCACGGCCTGGTCCGCCGGGACATCGGCGGCCGGGCCCGGGTCGGCCTGGGCGTGCTGCGGCTGGCCCACCGGGTGCACCCGCTGCTGCGCGAGGCCGCGCTGCCCGCCCTGCGCAGCCTCGCCGAGGACCTCGGCGCCACCGCCCACCTGACCCTGGTGGACGGCAGCGAGGCGCTGGCCGTCGCCGTGGTCGAACCCAGCTGGACCGACTTCCACGTCGCCTACCGCACCGGCCTGCGCCACCCGCTCACCGAGAGCGCGGCCGGCCGGGCGATCCTGGAGGCGCGCACCTTCCCCAGCCAGCGCCGACCCGAACAGGGCTTCGTCATCACCCGTGCGGAGGAGCAGTCCGGCGCGAGCGGGGCGGCCGCCGCACTGCTCGGGCTGAGCGGCATCGAGGGCAGCGTCGGCGTGGTGATGCTCAACGGGCTGGTGCCCGAGCGGGTCGGCCCGCGGGTGGTGGAGGCGGCCACCGAGGTGGCCGACGCCCTGCGGTAGGGAGCGCCGGGCCGGGGCTACCAGTGCGTCGGGTGTGTTTGGATTCCCCTTGTGTCCGACACCAAGCTGCCCAAGGCCCTCCCGTCCCCGCGGACCCGCGCGCTGACGCTCTGCGGGGTGCTGGTCGCCGCGCTGTTCGGCGTGGCGGCCTTCGTCCCGCTGCCGTACACCATCACCTGGCCGGGCCTGACCGCGGACACCCTCGGCACCTACCAGGGCCGACCGGTGCTCACCATCACCGGGGCGCCGCTGCGCAGCACCGACGGAGAGCTGCGGATGGTCACCATCTCGGCCACCAACCCGGAGCAGCGGACCACGTTCTGGCGCGCCCTCCGGGCCTGGTTCGACCCGAAGGAGGCCGTCCGCCCGACCGAGACGGTCTACCCGCAGAGCAACCCGACCAAGGCCGAGGAGGCGACGGCCCAGCAGATGGCCGAGTCCCAGGACAGCGCCACCCTGGCCGCGCTCGGCTACCTCCACCTCTCGCCGGACCAGGTGAAGGTCAAGGCCGACCTGGGCGACGTGGGCGGCCCGAGCGCCGGCCAGATGCTGGCGCTGGGCATCGTCGACAAGCTCGCCGGTGACGGCAAGGGCGGCGACCTCACCGGCGGGCTCAAGATCGCGGGCACCGGCACCATCGACAAGGACGGCACCGTCGGCCCGGTGGGCGGCGTGCCGCTGAAGACCCAGGCGGCGGCCCGGGACGGCGCGACGGTGTTCCTGCTCCCCAAGGACGAGTGCACGGACGCCAAGGTGAACACCCCCAAGACGCTGCGGCTGGTGCCGGTGGGCACGCTCGCCGAGTCGGTGTCGGCGCTGGAGGCGCTGAAGAGCGGCGGCAGCGTCCCCGGCTGCTGATCCCGGCGGGTCGACCGGACGCCGGCCCGGTGGCTCCCGGCGGGCGTCGGAGCCCCGGTGGTCGCCGGCGGGCGTCAGAGCCCGAAGGCCACCGAGGCGAAGTCGTCGCCCAGCCTGGTCCGCAGCTGGGCGGCGATCCCCACCAGGCGGTGGGCCTGGGCCATCGGCAGCGAGACCGAGACCGCGCCGATGCCGCTGCCCGCGACGATCGGCACCGCCGCGCCCGCGGACCCGAGCGAGTACTCCTGGAACTGGGTGATCGGGACGGCGCGCCGCGGGCCCTGGCGCGGCAGCAGCGGCAGGTCCGCCGGGTCCCGCAGGGTGTAGGCGGTGTACGGCACCATCGGGTGGCGGGCCAGGTGGTCGCGGCGTTCCTCGGCGGTCATCAGGGCCAGCAGCGTCTTGCCGGCCGAGTGGGCGTGCGCGCCGGTCCGCCAGCGGTGCCGGTCGAGCAGCGGCGCGCCGGGGGCCTCGGCGGCGCCGACCAGCTCCATCTCGCCGTTCCGGTACCAGGTGAAGTAGACGGCGGCGGAGAGCTCGTCGGCCAGCGTGTCCAGCAGGGTCCCGAGCCGGGGCCGGCCCGTCGCCGGACCGTCCTCCCGGACCAGGCCGGCCACCGCCGGGCCGGTCAGGTAGTGCCCGGACTGCCGCTCCAGGTAGTGGTCGTGCACGAGGGTGCGGAGCAGGTGGTACGCGGTGCCCAGGGCCAGGCCGGTGTCCCGGGCGAGCTGCTTCGCGGTGGCGCCGTTGGGGTAGCGCGCGGCCGCTTCGAGCAGGCGCAGGGCGCGCTGGGCGGAGGCGATGAGGGTGGGGGAGGAGCCGTCGACCGCGACCGGGGACGTCATGCCGGGGCCGTCCCGGGGGAGGGCGCGGGCGGCGGCGGTATCGGCGGACCGACGCGCGGCACGGGGAGTGGTGGAACGTTCATGTATAGATCTTGGGGCTGACGGGGCCTCATGCCTATGCCGAATCGGCAGATCGCACCGGACCGACCGTCCTACTCGGCGGCCGCCTGGTCCACCAGCGGCAGGATCCGGTACGGCACCGGGTTCTCCAGCACGATCGCGGTGGAGGAGCGGACGATCCCGTCGAAGCCCACCACCCGGTCGATCACCCGCTGGAGGTCCGCGTTGGAGCGGGCCACGATGCGCACCAGCATGTCCCCGATCCCGGTGATGGTGTGCAGCTCCAGCACCTCCGGCACCCGCGCCAGGTGCGCCCGCACGTCCGCGCCCTGGCCCTGGGAGATCTCCAGGGTGGCGAAGGCCGTCACCGGGTAGCCGATCGCCGCCGGGTCGACCTCCGGGCCGAAGCCGCCGATCACCCCCTTGGCCTGCAGCCGGTCCAACCGGGCCTGCACGGTGCCGCGGGCGACCTGGAGCCGGCGCGAGCACTCCAGCACGCCGATCCGGGGCTCCTCGGCGAGCAACCGGATCAGCCGTCCGTCCAGGGCGTCGATGGTGTCGTTCCCGCCGCCCGCCGGGGCCGCGGCGGTGCCCTGCGGGGCGGGGGAGCCGGTCGGGTCGGGGGAGCCGGGGGAGCTCGGGGCGTGGGCGGGGGGCATCGTGGCTCCGTCCTCCGATGGGCATTCTGTACAGCGGCGCCGCCGATTCTCCCGCCCCGGGGCGCAGCTTGACCAGGAGGAAACGGAACAGTTGCGCGCCGGTCGGCCCGGCGCCACCCTCCAGCCACGATCCCGTGCCCGGGCCCCACCCCGGGCACCGGGTGGTCCGCACGCCTACCGGGAGGCCGCCATGACCGACACCGTCGACTCCGTCCTGCTCGCCGCGGCGCCGGCCGGGCCCCCGGGGGACCCGGGGCCGCTGCCGGCCGGCCGCGCCGACGCGGTGGTCTTCGCGGTCGCGGACGCGGAGCGGTCCGCCGCACGCTACCGCGCGGCGCTCGGGCTGTGCTGCACCGCGTACGCCGGGCCGGAGACGGGCGAGCCGGAGACCGTCTCCTACGTGCTCACCGGGCCCGGGACGCGGATCGTGCTCACCTCGCCGGTGCGGGCGACCGGCCCGCGCGGCCGGGAGCTGGCGGCCCATCTGGCCCGGTACGGGGACGGGGTGCTGGACCTCGCGGTGAGCGTTCCCGACGTCTACTACGCGTACGACTACGTCGTCGACCGGGGCGCGCTGTCGCTGGCCGAGCCGTACGAGACCCGGGACCGGTTCGGCTCGGTGGTGCTGGCCACCATCGCGGTGCCGGGCGGCAGCAGGCACACCCTGGTCGACCGGGCGAACTACGCCGGGCCGTACCTGCCCGGGTACGAGCCCTACGATCCCCACGGGCCGGGGGGCCTGCGCTGACCGGCGCGGTGCCTGTTCAGCGGATCGCCGTCTCCACCACCGGCGGGTGGCCGTTCCAGTAGACGAACACCGAGTTGGCCTGGTCGCCCTTGGTGAAGTCCACCCGCATCCACTGGTCGCCGTTCCACACCTGCATCTGCCAGCCGGGGTCCGGGGTGGCGGAGACCAGCGAGGCCTGGTCGGCGCGGATGTCCAGGGCGACCCGGCCGCCGGGGATCGGGTAGCTCTTGACCGTGGACGTGGTGGCGGCCGGCGCGGGACGCCTGGTCGTCGGTGCGGGCGGTGTGGGCGGTGCGGGTGCGGTGCCGACCTGGCCGGCCTGGGCGCGTGCGGCGGTGGAGGCGGCGGTGGCGGCGGGGGCCGTGGTCGGGCTCGGGCTCGTTGTCGGGGCGGCGGGGGTGGCGGCGCTCGGGGCCCGGTCGGGTGCGGGGGCCGTGCCGTACGACGTGCCGGCAGCCTTCGGGGAGGGCAGCGGGAGCGCCATCGGCTGTTCGAACGCGGCGCCGGCGAGCACCGCGTGCACGCCGAGCCAGGACAGCGCCACCGCCGCCCCGGTGGCCGCCGCCCAGGCGCAGAGCTGTACCAGTCCGTTCCGCATCGTCCGCACATCCTGCCGCATTTCCCGGTCGGCGGAGACCAGCACCCCGGTTGTTCGGCAGGGTAGTTGCACAATGTCCGGACCCGGTCCGGAGCCACCCCCGAGGTACAGACCACTGCCCGCCGATGGCGTACCGTGCAGGGCCATGGCAACAGTGCTCGTGGTCGAGGACGACCCCTTCGTACGTTCCGCGCTCATCCGCCACCTGACCGACACCGGTCACGCGGTCCGCAGTGTGGGCACGGCCCTGGAGGCGCTGCGGGAGGTCGCCCAGGTCGGCTGCGACCTGGTGATCCTGGACCTGGGACTGCCCGACCTGGACGGCAGCGAGGCGCTCAAGATGATCCGGGGGCTGACCGACGTCCCGGTGATCATCTCCACCGCGCGGGACGACGAGGCCGAGATCGTCCGGCTGCTGAACGACGGGGCCGACGACTATCTGGTGAAACCTTTCTCCGGAGAGCACCTGAGCGCCCGGATGGCCGCCGTACTGCGCCGGCTCGGCGGCGGCACCGCCCCGGTCGCCCAGGTGCTGCGGGTCGGCGGACTGGCCATCGACGTCCAGCGGCGCGAGGCCGTCCTGGACGGGCGGCTGCTCGACCTGACCCGGCGCGAGTTCGACCTGCTGGCCTTCCTGGCGGCCCGGCCCGGCGTGGTGGTGCCGCGCAAGGAGATCCTCGCCGAGGTCTGGCAGCAGACCTACGGCGGCGACCAGACCATCGACGTCCACCTCTCCTGGCTGCGCCGCAAACTCGGCGAGACCGCCTCCAACCCCCGCTACCTGCACACCGTCCGGGGCGTCGGGGTCCGGCTGGAGGCCGTCGACGGGCCCGCGGAGCACCGGACATGAAACGGTTCGCCCACTCGCTGCGCTGGGCCCTGATCAAGGCCGCGGTGGCCGGCACCACCATGGTCGCGCTGGCCTTCCTCATCCCGCTCGGCCTGATGGTCCAACAGACCGCCCGGGACCGGGCGTTCACCGCCGCCGAGCGGCAGGCCGCGGCCCTCGGGCCGGCCCTGGCGATCACCACCGACCAGGACGCCATCAACCGGGCACTGGCCAGCACCGACGCGGGGGCGCAGGGGCGGATGGCGGTGCACCTGCCGGTGCCCGCCGGGGTGCCGGGCGTCCTCGGGGCCGAGGGGGCGGGAGCGCCGGCGGGCTCCGGCGGGGGAGCCGGATCGCCGTCGGCCTCCGGTGGGGGAGCCGGGGCCTCCGGGGGGACGGCGGCCGGCTCCGGCGGGCCCGAGGGGCCGACCATCGGGGTGGGCCGCGCCGCCGCGGTGGACGTCTCCACCGCCGGCGGCCAGGGCAGGGCCTTCACCGTCGCGGTGCCCGGCGGCTACGCACTGCTCCAGCCGGTCGCGGTGGACACCGGCCGGACCGCCGTCGTCGAGGTGTTCGTCGCCGAGAGCGACCTCACCCGGGGCGTCTCCACCGCCTGGCTGGTGCTCTCCGGGGTCGCGCTCGGGCTGGTCGCCATCTCGGTGCTGGTCGCCGACCGGATGGGCAGCCGGATCGTCGCCTCCGCCCGCCGCCTCGCCGGCGCCGCCCGCTCGCTCGGCGCCGGGAACCTCGCGGTGCGCGTCCCGGTGACGGGCAAGCAGGCCGACGGCAGCCCCGAGGAACTGCGCGAAGCCGCCCACGCGTTCAACACCATGGCCGACCGGGTGGTCCAACTCCTGGCCGCCGAACGCGAATTGGCCGCCGATCTGTCGCACCGGCTGCGCACCCCGCTGACCGTCCTGCGACTCAACGCCGCCTCGCTCGGCGACGGCGACGCGGCCGACGCCACCCGGCACGCGGTGGCCCAACTGGAGCGCGAGGTCGACCAGATCATCCGCTCCGCCCGCCGCGCCCCCGAGGACGCACCCGCCGTCGCGGTCGGCTGCGACGCCGCCGAGGTGATCCGCGAACGGGTCGCCTTCTGGTCCGCGCTGGCCGAGGACGAGGCCCGCCGCTGGCAGCTGGCCGGCGCCGAACGCCCCGCACCCGTCCCCGTCCAGCGCGCGGACCTGGCCGCCGCCGTCGACGCGCTGCTCGGCAACGTCTTCCGGCACACCGCCGTCGGCACCGCCTTCTCGGTCGACGTCCTGGCCACCGACTCCTCGGTGATCGTGCTGGTCGGCGACGCCGGGCCCGGCTACACCGACCCGGCCGCCGCGCTCAAGCGCGGCGAGGGCCACGGCGGGGAGGGCTCCACCGGCCTCGGGCTGGACATCGTCCGCAAGCTCGCCGAGGCCACCGGCGGGGACCTCGTGCTCGGCCGCTCCGCCGTGCTCGGCGGCGCCGAGACCCGGTTGCGGCTGCGCACCCGGCCGGAGGAGGAGCAGCCGGCCCGCACAGGACGGCGGCGGAGCCGGGGCGCGCTGTTCCCGAGGTGACGGGCCCCTCGGCGGGGGTGTCCGGGAAGGGTGCTGTCGTGCTGCTCGGCGGTCGCGGTAACGGCGCGGACGCCCGGGGTCTTCCTTAACTGCGCCCTAAGGGAGCTTCACCCCTCGCTCAGACCGCCCGCCCGGGCCCCGGATGCCGCTAGCGTCGGTCGTGCCGACTGAGGCCCCCGGCGCCGGCCGCGCCCGATCCGGGCCCCCTCGACTGCCCCGACCGCCCGTGCCCCGCCCGCAGCCGGGCACGGCCGGTCGGGGCCATCGGTCACTCTCCGTAATCAATCCTGCCCAGGACGGGGACGGTCGCATCCGGTATCGTCGCTGGTTGGCCGAGCGGTGGACGGAGTGGACAGTGACAGCGGTGCAAGACGAGCGCAGCCAGGTACGGACCGTACCCGCCCCGGCGCCCGCCCCCCTGTCGGACCGGCTGCGGGTCGCACTCGGTGCCCCCGTGCGCGCGCTGCGTGAGGCCCCCCGGCGCCCGCTGCTGATCGCCTCCGCCATGGCACTTCTGTCGCTGGTCGTGTACGCCGTGGTCCGCCACTTCGTGCACACCTCGATGGTCGACATGATCGTCTACCGGGCCGAGGGCGCCGCCGTCGCCAACGGCACCGACCTCTACGCACTGCGCGTCACCGAGTGGAACCTGCCCGCGACCTACCCCCCGTTCGCGGCCATGCTGTTCGTCCCGACCACCTGGTTCCCGATCCCCGTCCTCCGGGTGGTGATCACTCTCGGCAACCTCGGCCTGCTCGCCCTGATGACCCACCTGTCCTTCAAGCTGGTCGGCTGGCCGCGCCGCGAGCTGCGCCCGATCGGCGTGGTGCTGGTCACCGGCCTCGGCGTCTGGCTCGAACCCGTCTTCACCACGCTCCGCTACGGCCAGATCAACCTCGCACTCGCCTGCCTCGTCCTCTGGGACCTCACCCGCCCGGACGGGCACCGCGGCAAGGGCATCGCGATCGGCATCGCCGCCGGCCTCAAGCTCACCCCCGGGCTCTTCGCCGTCTACCTGCTGCTCACCGGCCGGGTCCGGGCCGCCTTCACGGCCGGCTTCACCTTCCTCGGCACCTTCCTGGTCGGCGCGCTCTTCCTGCCCGACGCCACCTGGGGCTTCTGGACCAAGTACCTCTACGACTCCTCCCGGGTCGGCAAGACCGAGATCGTCGACAACCAGTCGCTGCGCGGCGCCTTCGCCCGTCTGCTGCACACCGCCGACCCCGGTGTGATCGCCACCCTCGGAGCCGGCCTGGTCGCGCTGGCCGGCCTCGCCATCGCCGCCTGGGCCGCCCGCAGCAGCCGCTGGCTGCCCCGGGCCGAGGCCTGGGGCTTCTGCGTCACGGCCGTCACGGCCGTGCTGATCTCACCGATCAGTTGGACCCACCACTGGGTCTGGTGCGTGCCGGTCCTCGCCCTGCTCGCCGCCGAGGCCTCCGTCGAGCAGGCCCGCCCGGCCGGCATCCGCCGACTGCGCTGGCGGGCCGCGTTCTGGGCGACCCTGGTCGCCTTCCTGTCCTTCGCGATGTGGGCGGCCAAGCCGATCGGCACGGCCGTGCTCCACATGTCACCGCTGCGCCAGCTGCCGACCTCGGTCTATCCGTGGGTCGGCCTCTGCTTCCTGCTCGCCGCCGCCATCCGGATAAGGGCCCGGCGGCGCTCCGCCGGCGCGCCCCTGGTCCGGCTGCCCGGCCAGCGCGACGGCGGCGGCCCGGACGCCGCCCGCGGTCGTCAGCAGGCCCCCGCGGCCCGCTGACCCGGCGGGGGCGCCGTCGCTCCCGCCCTCCCCGGTTCCGCCGCCCGGTCCGGTCCCGCGGTTCCCGCCGGTCTCCCCGTTCCCGCCGGTCTCCCCGTTCCCGTCGCTCATCCGCCCGTCGGCGTGCCGGAGCTCCTGGACGTGCCAGTGCACGCTGCGGCGCATGACCGGCACGCCTACGCGAGCAGCTCGGCGAGCGAGCCGTCCATGTCGAGGGCGGAGAGCTCGCTGCCCGGCGGGACCAGCCGGTGCGCCCGCTCCAGCCAGGCCGCGACGGCCGGCAGCGGAGCCTCCAGCAGCGCGTCCCCGGCGGGCGAGCTCAGCGCCAGGCACAGCACGCTGCGCCGGCCCGAGCGGGTCGGCCAGATCCGCACATCGCCCTGGCCGCACGGGCGGAATGTGCCCTCGACCAGCAGCTCGCGGGCGAACACCCAGGTCACCGGGGAGCCGGTGTCCAGGTGGAAGGTGATGTACACGGCGTACGGGTCGTGGCTGCCGTAGGTCAGCCGGGCCGGGACGGGGACGCTGTGCTCCGGGGAGAGCACCAGGTTCAGCTCCAGCTCGTGTTCCACGACGCTGACGGGGCGGTCCATGATCGTCTTCCTCTCTGCCTTCGGTTCGTGCCCGGTTCCGGGCCCATCGACCTTTGAGAGGGCGGTCCGCGCCTGCTCTTACACACGTTTCCGAGATTTCTCGGGGAAGTTTCGCCCGGGGTGGTGAACGACCGGCCGTGCGGCGCGCGGACATCGGCCGCGCGCCGGGTTCCCTACCTCGGGAGCGCCTGCGCTGTCCGGCGAATCACCAACTTCCCACCGGCACTCCGGCGAGGTACTACCCTTTGTGACTGCCCGGCAACTGTCCGCCTCCGGTGGCGCCACCCTGCGCACCGAGTTCCCCCGGGCGTACGGGGCGCGCCGCAGCGGCTTGCGGCGGGTCCGGTCCGGTTCGACCGGCTCCGGCCGTTCCGGCCAGCCCTGCTCCGCCCCCGCTCCGATCCCGCCCCGCTTCCGCCTCGCTCGTGCTCCACCGCCGCTCCGCTCGTGCTCCACCTCCGCTCCGCGTGCGACCGAGCTCCGACCCGATGTGCATCGCATGAGACGCATCTAGACCCGTTCAGACCCGCCGAGGCCCGGTCCCCGTCACCCATCGGCCCTCGTCAGGACCTGACAGGAGAGAAGACCCCCATGACGGACCGCCCCTTCGCCGCCGACGGCGACCCGGCCGTCGCGCCCGAGCCCGGCTACTACCCCGACCCCTCCATCCCCGGATTCGTCCGGTACTGGGGCGGCTCCGCCTGGGTGCCCGGCACCAGCCGACTCGCGCCCGTCGAGGGCGAGGTGCTGCCGCCGCCCCGGTTCGCCGCCCGGCGGCCCGCGCCGGACGCGGCGGCGCCGCGGGTGGTGCCGCCGCCGGTGGTGCCGGTGCCGGCCGCCCGGTCGGACTCGCCGCTCCCGGAGGCCGGGCCGGGGTCCGCGCCGCTGCCCGAACCGGTGCACGCGGCCGCGCGGGCGGCTGTGCCCGTGCCCGTGCCCTCGCCGGGGGCGGAGGCGCGGGCGGCCCGGGCGGTGCAGGAGGGGCGGGGAGCGCGGGAGGCCCCGGGCCCGGGGGAGACCGGGCCGGTGTACCTGGACCAGACCACGGGCGGGGCTTCCTTCGTGGTCGGGCCGAGGGCGGCGGAGGTCATCGGCGGGCCGGTGTTCCGCACCGTCGAGCCCGCGGCCGAGCAGGGCCACGGTCCGGCCGGGTCGGCGGCGGCCTCCGGCTGGCAGGCCGATCCGCAGGCGCAGCGGGGCCTGATGGAGACGGGCGGCGCGCCGCGCTGGGTGTCCTGGGGGGTGCTTCCGGAGGCGCTCGAGGACGAGGAGGGGCGCGCGGAGCCCGAGCGCGCTGCGGTTGCCGTCGAGGTCGCCGCGGCCCTCGCGCCCGCCATGGCGGTGGCGGTCCGCGAGGTGCCGGCGCCGGTGGTGACCGGCACGGCGGTGCCCGTGGTCGGGGCGGAGGCCGGTTCCGAGGCGGAGGCCGGGCCGGAGCGGGCATCGGGGCCGGCCGCGGTGGCCGCTCCGGCCCGTACCGTCCGGCCGGTGCCGGTCCCGGCCGTGGTGCCGGCTCGGAGCCCGGCTCCGGCGCCGGCCGTGGTGCCTGTCCGGGCGGTGGCCCGGGCCACCGCCCCCGCCGCGCTGCCCGTGGCCCGCCCGGCCCGGGAAGCCCCTGTCCACGGCCGCTCCAACCCGGCGGCCCGGGTGCCCGCCGGGCTGGGGCGGCGGCTGGCGGCCCGGGCGGTGGACACCGCGGTGCTGCTGGTGGTCGCCGTCGCGGCGGGCGTCCCGCTCGGCAGCTCGGTCTCCGACCACCTCCGGCAGAAGCTCGACCAGGCCCGGATGGCCAGCTCCCTCACCCGCCGGCAGGTGCAGGTCTGGCTGGTGGACGACGTGGTGCTGGCCAAGCTGGCCGCGCTGGTCGGCATCCTGGTGTTCGTCAGTCTGGTCTACGAGGTGCTGCCGATCGCCCGGACCGGCCAGACCTTCGGCAAGCGGCTGGCCCGGATCCGGGTGGTGGACGCCACCGCCCCCGGCGGCCGGGCCAGGTTGGGCCTGGGCCGCTCGCTGCTGCGCTGGGTGGTCCGGCAACTCGGTGTCATCCTGCTGCTCGGTCTGGTCTGGCCGGTCCTCGACCGCCCGGCCCGGCGCGGCTGGCAGGACCGGGCGGCCCGGACCCGGGTGGTCCGGGTCTGAGGCGGCGTCGGCCGGTACGACCCGGGGCGCCGCCGGTGCAGCCCGCCGATCGGGCTGCGGAACCCGTCGCCCGGTGGCAAAACGGACAAAATGTCCCAACCCTTGAGAATTCATGATGTTCTACTCGGGGGATGAGCACCCACGACCCCTCAGGCCCCCAGCCGGAGGGGGGCGGCCAGCCCTCCTTCGACAAGCAGCCCCCGACCCCGGGCGGCGGCACGCCGGAAGGCGGACCGCCGAGCCCCACCCCGTCCGGCGCCCCGTCGGACACCCCGTCGGACACGCCGGCGGCCTCCCCGGCCGAAGGGCCCGGCGCCTATCAGGGCAGTTATGGCGGACCGACCCAGGGTCAGGACCCTTACGGCCGACCGCCCCACGACGGACCGGCCCACGACCAGCCCCCGTCCGGCTACGGCACGGGCCCCGACGCCTACGGCGCCCCCGCCGCCGGCCCGACCGGCGGTCCCGTTCCCGGCATGCCGCCCATCGGCACCTGGCCCAAGCGGATCCTCGCCCGCCTCATCGACTACGTCCTCCTGCAGGCCGTCGGCGTCATCGTCGTGGGCCCCTTCGTCGACCTCGGCACCCGCCAGGGCACGACCGAGGCCTTCTGGCTCGGCTGCGCGATCTACCTCATCTACGAGGCCCTGATGCTCAGCCGGGACGGCCAGACCCTCGGCAAGAAGGCGATGAAGATCCGCGTCGCCATGCTCGCCGACGGCAACACGCCCACCCAGGCCGCCGCCTGGACCCGGGCCGCCGTCTACATCCTCCCGGCCGTGCTCTGCTGCGCGGCGCTGTGGTGGATCATCGACGGCCTGTTCGGCGTCTTCGACAAGCCCTACCGGCAGTGCCTCCACGACAAGGCCGCGAAGACCGTGGTGGTCACCACCGAGACCTGAACGCGGCAGCGGGACGACGCCCGGCGGCGGATCAGCGCGGCCGGGCGTACGCGCGCCCGGTCCCGGCCGGGGAGGAGGCCCCGGACCGGTCGGCCACCACCGCCGAGCGGGCCGAGACGGACATCGAGAGCACCGTCACCACGGTGCCGAGCGCCAGCGCGAACCCCACCAGCACCGCGACCTCCAGGACGCCCGCGGCGCCGGAAACGGCCAGCAGTGCCACCGTGGTGGCGACGACGGTGAACGAGCCGAGGCAGAACTGGGCAGCGGACGGACGCGGCATGGCGGGGGGTCCTTCGCACGTCGGGGGGAACGGGCGGAACGGGAGCCGGTTCCAGAATCCTTACCCGGCAAGGGAGTTCGGTACGACCAGGCTAGCCCGCAGGTGCGGGAGCACAGGGGGCGCACGGGCTCACCCCGGGGTCGTCCGCCCCCTCGGTACGGTGGAGTCCGTCCGACACCACGCAGACCGGGGGAACCGACCGTGCCCATCCCCGCCGACTGGCCCACCACCGAGGCCCAGGCGCTCGCCGAACAGCAACGGCTGCGGCCGCTCGTCCGGGCCCGGGACGACGACGCCCCGAGCCGGCTGATCGCCGGTGTCGACGTGGCCTACGACGACGACCACGACCTCGTCGTCGCCGCGGCCGTACTCCTCGACCAGGACACCCTGGACGTCGTCGAAGAGGCCACCGCCGTCGACCGGATCGCCTTCCCCTACGTCCCCGGACTCCTCGCCTTCCGCGAACTCCCCGCCGTCCTCGACGCGCTGGCCGCCCTCACCCGCACCCCCGACACCGTCGTCTGCGACGGCTACGGCCTCGCCCACCCGCGCCGCCTCGGCCTCGCCAGCCACCTCGGCGTCCTCACCGGACTGCGCACCCTCGGCGTCGCCAAGACCCCCTTCACCTTCGACCACCACGAGCCCGCCCCGGAGCGCGGCGCCTGGACGCCCCTCACCGACCCCGCCACCGGCGAGGAGGTCGGCCGCGCCGTGCGCACCCGGCCCGGCGTCAAACCCGTCTACGTCTCCGTCGGCCACCGCATCGGCCTCGACACCGCCGTCCGCACCACCCTCCACCTCGCCCGCCGCTACCGGCTCCCCGAGACCACCCGGCACGCCGACTCCCTCTGCCGCCGGGCCCTCGCCGAGGCCCAGCGCGACCGGACGCCCGCGAACTGACCGTGCGCCGGGCGGGATCCGGGCCCGGTGTGTTAGACATGGGACACCGGGGCCCGGCCCCGACCACCAGGAACGGACGCAGGGGGGCGCCGCGATGGGAGCAGGGACCGGCTCGACCGGATCGACCGGCGGGGCCAACCGGGGCTACCGGGTCGAGGTCGAACAGCTGCGCACCTTCGCCGGCCAAGTGCGGCTGCTGCTCAAGGAGTTCGAGAAGGACGCGAACGGCAGCACCACCCACGGCCGCAGCGGCGTCGGCAAGACCGCCTTCGGCACCTTCGCCGAGGCCACCGAGATCCACGACCGCTACGGCACCATGCGGGACGCGCTGCGGGACGTCCTGAACCAGCTCCAGAGCGCCATCGACGACGCCCAGCACAACGCCGAGCTGACCGCGAGCAACTACGAGGAGCACGACCAGCACGTCAGCGGGAAGCTCAAGCTCTCCGACGACGGCTGGTCGGTGGCCCGACCCTCGGCCGGCAGCGAGGCCGCGTACCAGGCCAACCAGGTCCCGTCCCCGCGCGGCAACGCCACCATCTGACCCACACCCGACCGGAGGTGAACCACCCGTGGTCTACACCGACTTCACCAAGTACAGCCACGCCGATCTCCGCAGGATGGCCCAGGCCCTCGACCCCGGCGCGGTGATGGCCGCCGGTGACCCGTGGCGCAGGGCGGCGACCACCCTCAAGGAGATCCGCAAGACCCTCACCAACGCCAGCACCGAGGCCGCCACCACGTGGGAGGGCACCACCAGCGACTCCTTCCACACCTCCATGCTCACCCTCGCCGCCAACATCAACACGGCCGCCGCCTACGCCAACGACGCCGCCGACACGCTGCACACCATGTCCGAGGCGATGGCCACGGCGAAGCGCACCATGCCCGAGGAACCCGGCACCTGGGACCAGCTCAAGGACAAGGTCGGCGACTTCTTCAGCACCGAGGACGAGCACATCCAGCTCACCGACCGGAAGAAGGCGGAAGCAGCGGCGGTCATGCAGACCCTCGCCATGCACTACCGCATCGCGACCCCGGCCCTGAAGGCGCCGTCCTTGAACCTCAAGCCGGCGAAGCGGGGAGACCCTGACAAGAATTCACAGGACGACGCGAACGGTGCAGCCGCAGCAGTCGCCGCAGTGGTGTCAGGTGCCTCTTATGGAACCGGCAGCACTTCAGTGAGATCAGCGATGGTCAGCCCGCCTCAACGATCGCGTTCTTCTGCGCCATCGGTGGTGTCCAGCCCTTCGGCAAGGAACGCACCCACCCCGACCGACGCCGGGATCAAGGGTGGGAGGGCGCAGACACCGTTGAGACCGTCGATCGGAGCGAGCAGCGGCTCCCTGGCGGGTATCTCGGGTATGCCGGTCACGTCCCCGGGTGGAAGTGTCCCGAGTCCTGTCGCCTCCGGAATCCAGACATCAGTCCTGAGTACGACCTCACCCGTGGGCCCGGCAAGCGGACCGAATATCGGTGGCGGTGCAGACCTGCCGGCGAGTCCTGCGGGCTCGACCGCGCAGACTGCTCCGATCGGGCCCGGGTTGGGGCAAGGCAAAGCCAGAATCGGCGACAAGGACTTCCTCGGTGGCTCGACGCCCCTGGACGCTTCAGAGCCTCGTGGAGGCCGGGCTGGCGGTGCCAGTGGCGGTGGGGCCCATCCGGGCATCGGAGCCGGGAGCCGTGGCGTGTCCGCCGGAAAGCAGGTCGGCGGATCCTTGGCCAGGCCCGGTGGCGCTATTCGTGAGACTGCACCTCCCGGCGGCGGATCGCTGGGCCAGCGAGCCTTCACCGAAGGAGGATCCGGGCTGGGAGCCCGTGGCCGACTGGGTGTCGAATCCGAGGCTCGGGGCTCGGGAATGCTGTCTCCCGGGATCCCGATGAGTGAGGCGCAACGCCGTAGGAGGGGGCGCGGAAAGGACGGCAAGCGTCCGGATTACCTCGTAGAGGATGAGGCGACCTGGGCGTCGGGCAAGCCGGCCAATCCGAACGTGGTGGAATGAGGCCGGTCCGCAATCGGACGGGTGATCTGATCGCATCCCGCAGGTCGGTGGCCTGCGGGATGCCTCGTTGAGTGGGGTGACCGGGTTTGACGAGCCGCCTGTCGGCGCGTGGTGCGGCGGCTCTTGCCGTCGGCGCAGTTGTCTGCACTGTCGCAGTTCCAGCGGCGTTGGCTGATCAGATCAGGGACCAGCAATGGGCTCTGAAGACCTTCGAGGCCGAGGCCAAGGTCTGGCCGGTCAGCCAAGGCGACGGGGTGACCGTCGCTGTGATCGATACCGGCGTGAGTCAAGACCACCAGGATCTGGCCGGGCAGGTGCTTCCCGGGGCGGACCTCTCCGGTGGAAACACGGACGGCCGTGTGGACAGCGACGGTCACGGTACCGCTATGGCGAGCCTGATCGCGGGGCACGGGCACGGTCCGCAGGCAGGCGTGGAGGGCTTGGCACCGAAGGCGAAGATCCTTCCGATAAAGGTAGGCACAAAGGGCGATGACTCCGCTCCTCCGCCGGCCGCATTCGCGGACGCGATTCGCTTCGCGGTGGACCACGGCGCGAAGGTCGTGAATATGTCTCTTGGAGGGAAGGACTTTCGCTTCGATTCAAATCTGCGCAAGTCTGTCAATTACGCCGTTTCCAAGGACGTTGTCCTGATCGCTGCCACCGGCAACACTGGCGCAGACATGGATGTCGAATATCCGGCTGCCTTTCCGGGGGTAGTGGCCGTTGGGGCAGTCGACTCCAAGGGGGCCGTGTGGGAAAAGTCCACATCGGGCCCTGAGACCACTCTGGTCGCACCCGGGGTGGACGTCTACCACGCCACGGCGAAGTCCTCGACGAGTTATGGGGAAGGGGACGGCACCTCCGAAGCTACCGCCTACGTGTCTGCCACTGCCGCGCTCATTCGCTCCAAATATCCGGACCTGTCGGCGGGACAGGTGATCAACCGATTGATCAAGTCGGCTACTGCGCCGGCCAATGGCACGGTGGTGCCCAACGACCACTACGGCTACGGGACCGTCTCGCCCGCGAAGGCGCTAGAACCGAATCCCGCCGTGGACAACGGGCCGGCGGATAATCCGTTGGTGAAGCGGCCCGAGTCGAAGGGGGCGCCGCCGGCCGATGACGACGATGCGACGGATCAGCCGTCGGCGGCGCCGGTGGTGCCCGAGGCCGGTGGTGGCGGTGGTGGCGGCATCGGGCTGGTGGTCGCCGGGGTGGCTGCCGGGGCCGTGGTGCTGGGGGCCTCGGCGGCCGGGGTGGTGATGGTGAGGCGGCGCAGGCGGCGGCCGGGTCAGTGAGTGCTGAGCCATTCGTCGCGTAGGGCGGCCATGTGGAGGACGTCCCAGTAGCGGTCGTCCCAGTGGTGGGCCTGGCGGGCGCGGCCTTCGAGGATGAAGCCGGCCTTGGTGTAGGCGCGGGCGGCGCGTTCGTTGTACTCGAAGACTTCGAGCCGGACGCGGTGGAGGCCGACGGTGGCGAAGGCGTGGCGGAGGACCAGGAGGGTGGTCTCGGTGCCGATGCCGCGGCCGGTGCTGTCGGGGGTGAGGGCGATCCGGTAGCCGGCGGAGCCGTTGTCGGGGTCGACGTCGGTGAGGGCGGTGTCGCCGAGGAAGCGGCCGGTGGCCGGGTCCTCGACGGCGAGGTCGAGCCGGTCGGGCTGGTCGGCGCGGGTGGCGCACCACTGGGCGATCTGTTCGTGGGTGAACACGGCGCGGGTGCCGGTGAGTCGGTTGGTCTCGCGGTCGGTGCAGTGCGCCCACATCGGGTCGGTGTGTCGGGCGTCCAGGGGGACGAGGCGGATGCCGGGGCCGTGCAGGGTGGGTTTCGTCGCGAGGGCTGAGAGGTCTGTGGCCATGGTGCCCAGGATGCCGTCGGAGCCCGGTTCGTGCAGGGATTTGTTCGGCGGCGGTGACGGCGACGGCGACGCCGCCCGGGCGGTGGCGGCTTTTCGGCGGTGGCTGGCGTTCCTGCCACTGGTGGCCGGGGTGCGGGCCGGTGATGCTGGGCCCATGAGCACTCCTGAGAACCTGGCGAGCCCCGTCGACCCGATCGTCCCCGACGTCAAGGACTGGACCTGGGTGCTGGAACGCCCTTGCCCTGACTGCGGGTTGGACACGCCGAGGGTGGCCGTCACGGAGGTCGCCGGGATGGTCCGGGCCAATGCGCAGGGGTGGCTGGCGGTGTTGGCCGGGGACGAGGGGGAGCTGCGCCGTCGGCCCCGGCCGGAGGTCTGGTCCGCCCTGGAGTACGCCTGTCACGTCCGGGACGTCTTCCGGCTGTTCCTGGTCCGGCTGGGCCTGATGCTCGATCAGGACGGCCCGCTGTTCCCGAACTGGGACCAGGACGGGACGGCGGTCGCGGAGCGCTACGGGGAGCAGCGGCCGCAGGTGGTGGCCGGGGAGCTGGCGGCGGCCGGGGAGGCGCTGGCGGCGGCGTTCGAGGCGGTGGCGGGGGAGCAGTGGGACCGGACCGGGGTCCGCAGTGACGGGGCGCGGTTCACGGTCGGGTCCTTCGCCCGCTACCTGGTGCACGACCCGGTGCACCACTTGTTCGACGTGACGGGCGCGCGGGCCTGAGGCCCACCGGCACCAGGCCCGCCGGCCCCAGGCCCGCCCACCCGGGGCCGACGGCACCGAAGGTCACCAGCCGGAGGCCTCGTGGAGCATGGTGCGCCGGAGCCGGCCGGCGACGCTGGCGGTGTCGGTGCCGATGACGTCGGCGATCTCGGGGGCGGCGAGGCCGACGACGTAGTGCAGGATCGCCAGGTCGTCGTCGGCGGCGTGGCGGTCCGGGGCCGGCGCCGGGGTGACGGTCTCCGGCCGGGTGTGTTCGGCGACGGTGCCGCGCAGGATCTGCCAGGCGAGCGCGGTGGGGTTCGGGGTGGTGAGCAACTCCCGCCACTGGACGGCGATTTCGGCGAACGCCTGTTGGACGGCGGTGGCCGCGTTCGCGGGATCGGTCAGCCACACCCGGGCGTAGCTGAGGTACCGGGGCCGGTGGAGTTCGCAGAAGGCGGCGAACTCCAGCGGTACGTCCTCCGGTTCGCCGGGCCCCGGGGGAGGCTCGGCGGCGCTCGTGTGACGGTTGGTCATCTCGTCTTCTCGGAAAGGGAGATGGGTTTCTGACGGTCGATCATCTGTGCTCACTCTACGGTAGGCCCTCGGTGCACTGGGTGACCAATCCGATGGAATGCCCGGATCCCACCGCTGCCCGTCCGGTTCGGGTGACAGCCGCTGCGACGCGGCGGCGGTACTGCCGCTGGAGGGCCGCTGGAGGTTCGGTCCGGCGGCGGTCGAGGGCCGGTCGGAGGGGGGTGCGCAGTGCTGCGGAGGACGTAGGTGCGAGCGTGTCGCAGCTGGTCAGAGGTGGTAGGAGGGTGCCGGTCGCAGGGCGGTCGAGGTGCCACCGTAGGGCCTGGAGGGTCCCGCGTCCACGCTCAGGGCGCGAAGTCGTGTCCGCACAACCGTCTGCGCAACCGCACTCACGGTGGGGGTTGCGCCGGGGCGGGTGGGGGTGGGTGCGTCGGGTGCGCCCCGGCGGCCAGCGGCGACCGGGGCGCGGGGTGGGGCGGGGGTGGTGCCGCCCGGTCAGGGGTTCGGGCGGGCCTCCATGGGGGAGAGCCGGTCGTCGGCGGTGCGACCGCGTTCGGCCTGGGCGGGAAAGGACTCGACGGCCCGGCGGCGGGCCAGTTGGGCGGCCGCCGCTGCGGCCGCAGCGGCTGCTGCCGCGGCTCCCGCGGCGGCTTCCTCGCGGTCACAGCGGTGGCCGACGGGTGCACCGGTGGCGTGCCCGCCGCCCGGGCGCCCCCCTCCGGTGTGCGTCGCGCCCGCGTGCGCCCCCGCCGCGCGCCGTCGGCGGCCGAGTTCGATCCGTTCGGCGTGTTCCTCGGCCGCCTGTCTAGCGGCCAGGTAGGCCTGCACGGCCGCCATGCCGTAGACCGGCTGGATGAGCTGGTGTCCCTTGAAGAAGGGTCTGGCCGGGGCGAACCCGGCGGCGACCACGAGGTCGCGGATCTCTGCTATCTCGGCCTCGCTCCGGGCGGTGAAGCGGACCTCCCAGCCCTTCTTGTACGTATGGCCCTTCTCACCGCTCCGGCGGGCCGGGTCCGGGCGGCGGACGTATCCGGGCAGACGGCCGAGGCGGAGCTGGGCCGCGCGGAGGCCGGCGGTCTCGTCACGTGACATGACGTAAGCCTAGGCAATCCCAGGGGTGCGATTGACGCCCGGAGGGTCCCTCGCCGTATGCCCTTGATCACTCTGGGTCAGGCGACCAGGTCGGCAATCGTTTTCGATCAGATCCGATAGCAATATGAACGGCATTTACTCCAAATGAGTGAGGGTATGCGGACTTTAGTGCGGGCTGATCCCGGTTTCGCGACGGTTGCGTAACAGTGCGTCAGGCTGTGCCACACGGGCTGCGGGGGTTGGGGATGGTGGGCGCATGAGCTACCGGATCCCGTCGCCGCCGCCGTCCCTGGAGGAGCTGGCGAAGCGTCAGCAGAACGTCGTCACCGCCAGCCAGCTGCGCGCCCGGGGCGTGCCGGCCCGGGTCATCACCGAGCACTGCCGCCGGGGCGGCCCCTGGCAGCGGCTGCTGCCCCGGGTCTACCTGCTGCAGTCCGGCGAGCCCACCCCGGAGCAGCGGATGTGGGCCGCGCTGCTGTACGCGGCGCAGAGCGGCCGGGAGGAGGGCCGGTGCGCGGGCGCGGTGATCACCGGCGCGGCCGCACTGGCACTGTACGGCTTCGCCGCCGTGCCGCGGCTGCCGGCGGTGACCGGAGTGGACGTGCTGGTGCCCCGCCAGCGTCGGCTCAAGGACGTCGGCGAGGTGCGGATCCGGCGCACCGAACGGGAGTTGGTGGCACGCTCGGTGCACGGCCTGGCCTGCGCGCCGGTCGCCCGGGCGGTCGCGGACGCGCTGTACGAGTGGACCGTGGACGGGGCCCTCACGGGCGCTCCGGCGCCGGTGCGCGAGGTCCTCCGGGAGGCCGTCGCCCGTCCCGAGAACCGCTGCACGGTACGGGAGTTGGCCGCCGAGCTGATCGAGTCCGGGCTGACCGAGGAGCCCCAGGTGCGCGCCGCCCTGGACGAACTCCTCGCCGCCGAGCGGGAGTTCGTACTGGAGCGGGTCGACCGGCTGGTGGACGAGTGGCTGCTGCCCGCCCCGCTGGTCGCTCCGGAGCTGCGGATGTGCGGCGGCACCTACATCGGCGTCCCGGACCTCTACTGGCCGGAGCAGGGCGTCGCGGTGGAGGTGGACTCGGACCTGCGCTGCGTCAGCGAGGGCGAGGCCGCCTGGGTGCGCGGCGGTCAGCACCGGATGGAGTACCTGGGGATCCGGGTGGTCTACGTCTCCGGTGCCCGGCTGGCCGCCGATCCGGAGGCGGTCGGCGGCGAGCTGCGGGAGGCCTACCGGGTCGGCGGGACGGACGTGGTGGAGCTGATGGTGGTCTGAGACCGGTTCGCGTCCCGGGACGGGGAACCAGGTCGGGGACCCGGGTCGGGGAACCGGGTCGGCCCTGGTCGGGCCCGGGCTCAGGCCGGTCGGACCACCGGCGCGCCGACCAGCTCGACCCCGGCCGCCCGCAGCTCCTCCAGCGCGGCGGCGGTGGTCCCCGGGGCGACCCCGGCGGTGAGGTCGAGCAGCACCCGGGTGGTGAAACCGGCCCGTGCGGCGTCCAGGGCGGTGGCCCGGACGCAGTGGTCGGTGGCGATGCCGACCACGTCGACCTCGTCGACCTGCCGCTCGCGCAGCCACTCCACCGGGCCGCGGTCGTTCTCGTCCAGCCCCTCGAAGCCGCTGTAGGCCGCCGAGTAGGCGCCCTTGTCGAAGACCGCCTCGACCGCCCCGGAGATCACCGCGGGCGCGAAGTTGGGGTGGAAGCCCACGCCCTCCGTCCCGGCCACGCAGTGCACCGGCCAGCTGGAGACGTAGTCCGGCTCGGCGGAGAAGTGGTCGCCCGGGTCGATGTGATGGTCGCGGGTGGCGAGGATGTGGTGGTAGCCGGCGGAGGACTCGGCGATCAGGTCGGTGATGGCGGCGGCCACCTCGGCGCCGCCGGCGACGGCCAGGCTGCCGCCCTCGCAGAAGTCGTTCTGCACGTCGACGACGATCAGTGCCCGGTGCATGGCTCGCATCCTCGGATGTGGGGGCGGTGCGCCCCGGTGGGTGGGGCCCTCGCGGACGCCGGCGGGTTCGGCCCGGCCGGCCCGGGCGGGGACCCGGGGAACTCTACGGCTGACTCTAGGGAGTGGCGCGCGGTCGCGGAAGGCTTGGGGCCGCTCTTCGGGCTCCCGGCGGCGGGGCGGGGAGCGGCCCCGCGCCCCGCCGCCCGGGCCCGGCGCCCCGCCGTCGGACCGGCGCCCGGCCGGCCGGGCCGCGCGGACCCCGGTCGGGGCTGACGCCGGCCGGGCCGCGCGGACGCCGGGCGGGGCTGATCAGTCGATCAGCTCGGTGGGGATGACCGGGTCCCCCTTGGAGAGCTGGGTGGCCGACAGCGGCAGCGCCGCCCGGGCCCGGACGTGCCGCTCGCGGGCGGCGGTCAGCGGCTCGCGCCCGACGGTCTCGCCGGCCCGCACCAGCGGGACCTGCACCAGGTGCGGCCGCAGCTCCTCCGGGACCGCTCCGGTGCCGACCACCTCGGCCTCGGCCACGCCCTCGGCGTCGGGCCGGCGGGCGGCCCACTTGCGGCCGCCGATGCTGGTCTTGCCGCCGGCCGCGCGCTTGGCGACCGGCACCAGCGGGCCGTCCGGGGTCTCGGCCCGGGCGACCAGCTTGTAGACCATCGCGCAGGTCGGGTGACCGCTGCCGGTGACCAGACTGGTGCCGACGCCGTAGCCGTCCACCGGGGCGGCGGCGAGGGCGGCGATCGCGTACTCGTCCAGGTCCGAGGTGACGATGATCCGGGTGTTCCCGGCGCCGAGTTCGTCCAGCTGACGGCGGACCCGGTGGGCCGCCAGGATGAGGTCGCCGGAGTCGATCCGGACCGCGCCCAGCTCGGGGCCGGCCACCTCGACGGCGGTGCGGACGGCCTCGCCCAGGTCGTAGGTGTCGACCAGCAGGGTGGTGCCCTTGCCCATCGACTCGACCTGGGCCCGGAAGGCGTCCCGCTCGCTGTCGTGCACCAGGGTGAAGGCGTGCGCGGAGGTGCCGGCGGTCGGGATGCCGTGCAGGTAGCCGGCCTCCAGGTCGGAGGTGGCGGCGAAGCCGGCCACGTAGGCGGCCCGGGCGGCGGCGACGGCGGCCTGCTCGTGGGCCCGGCGGGCGCCCAGCTCGATCACCGGCCGGCCGCCGGCCGCGGCGGTCATCCGGGAGGCGGCGGCCGCGACCGCCGAGTCGAAGTTGAGGATCGACAGGATCACCGTCTCCAGGATCACCGTCTCGGCGAAGCTGCCCTCGACGGTGAGCACCGGCGATCCGGGGAAGTAGACCTCGCCCTCGGGGTAGCCGTGGATGTCGCCGCGGAAGCGGTAGTCGGCGAGGAACCGCAGGGTGTCGTCCTCGACCACGCCCTGTGCGGACAGCCAGTCCAGTTGGGCGGTGTCGAAGCGGAAGTTCTCGACGGCGTCCAGCACCCGGCCGGTGCCGGCCATCACGCCGTAGCGGCGGCCGCTGGGCAGGCGTCGGGTGAACACCTCGAAGACGGAGCGGCGGTGCGCGGCCCCGCTGCGCAGGGCGGCCTGCAGCATGGTGAGCTCGTAGCGGTCGGTGAGCAGCGCGGTCGAGCCGGCCGCGCGCACTGAAGTGGCGTCCATGAGGATGATGCTACTACCACTTAGCGTCAGATTGACGATTTCTCGTGGCGCGACCCGGGTCGGAATCGCCCGGGTGTCCCCCGGATGGCAGCATGGGGCGTGAGGAGTTACGGACGAGTGTGCAACGAGGAGGCCCGTCGGTGAGTGTCGCGCCCGTGGAGATCGAGCGCCCGGAGGTCGAAGGACAGCCGGTGGCCGAGCCGGACACGCCGTGGGTGACCATCGTGCACAACGACCCGGTCAACCTCATGAGCTACGTCCAGTACGTCTTCCAGGCCTACTTCGGCTACCCGAAGGACAAGGCCCGGAAGCTGATGATGGACGTGCACACCAAGGGCCGGGCGGTGGTCTCCAGCGGCTCCCGCGAGGAGATGGAGCGGGACGTCCAGGCGATGCACGGCTACGGCCTGTGGGCGACGCTGCAGCACGACTGACCGCCCACCCGGCGGACCAGTGACTGACCGCCCGCCCGCGGGGCGGCGCGGCCGAAGACGACGAAGACGGGCTGACCGATACAGATGGCTGGGTTGTTCGAGAGCACCGGCGACGGCGGCGCGGCGATCGCGCTGGACGAGGTGGAGGCCTCCATCCTGCGCTCGCTGGAAGTGCAGATGCTGGAGCTGATCGGCCCCGGCCCGGGCGGGCACGGGGACGACCCGCTGGCGGCGCTGTTCGCCGAGGGCCCGACCGAGGCGCCCGCCGACCCGGCGCTGGCCCGGCTGTTCCCCGACGCCTACGGCGACCCGGCGGCGCCCGCGGACGAGGAGGTGCGGGCCGCCTCGGCCGAGTTCCGCCGCTACACCGAGCTCGACCTGCGGGCCCGCAAGCGGGACGACGCGCTGCAGGTGGTCCGCTCGCTGGACGGCCTCGGCGGCGCCGGCGGGGTGCTCAAGCTGCCCGCCGCCGACTGCCTGCGCTGGCTGGGCGCGCTCAACGACCTGCGGCTGACCCTCGGGGTGCGACTGGAGGTCGCCGACGAGGACGAGCAGGGCCTCTACGAACTGCCGGACAGCGACGAGCGCAAGCCGCTGGTGATGGCCTACCTGTGGTTGGGGGCGCTCCAGGAGTCGCTGCTGGAGGCGATCACCGACTGAGCGAGGGCCGGAAGCGGAGCGGTTCCCTCCGCGCCGCCCGGCGATCGTGCCCGTTTTCGGGCAGGCCCCGGCCGTTCCGTCCAGCATGTGGACGATCAGCCGGGGTATTTTCGCATAAATCGGGCAAACCGTCACAGGTCATGCTCAAATATCGCTCAGATGAACACCGGTATCCGGATCGTGCGTGGTACGACTTCTCCCCACAAACGAGACCCACCCAGGACGGTGACCATGGCCGAGCAGACCTACGACCAGGTGGTCGACGGGAAACCGGACGAAGAGGGCTACGAGCGGGGCCTCGGCAGCCGCCAGATCCAGATGATCGCCATCGGCGGCGCCATCGGCACCGGACTCTTCCTCGGCGCCGGCACCGCGATCTCCAAGTCCGGGCCCAGCCTGATCCTCTCCTACGCCGTGGCCGGCCTGGTGATCTTCGGGATCATGCGCGCCCTCGGCGAACTGCTCACCTACCGCCCGGTCTCCGGCAGCTTCGCCGAGTACGCCCGGGAGTTCCTCGGCCCCTTCGCCGGCTACGTCACCGGCTGGACGTACTGGCTGTTCTGGGTCGTCACCGGGATGGCGGAGACCACCGCCGCCGCCGTCTACGTGAAGTTCTGGGCGCCCGGCATCCCGCAGTGGGCCAGCGCGCTGACCTTCCTCGTCATCCTCTACGCGGCCAACCTGATCTCGGTGAAGCTGTTCGGCGAGATCGAGTTCTGGTTCTCCATGGTCAAGGTCACCGCCATCATCGGCATGATCCTGATCGGCATCGGGGTGCTCACCCTGGGCTTCAGCAAGGCCGGCGACACCGCCTCGATCACCCACCTGTGGCAGGACGGCGGCTTCTTCCCCAAGGGCATCGGCGCCACCGTGATGACCCTGCAGATCGTCATGTTCGCCTACCTCGGCGTCGAACTCGTCGGCGTCACCGCGGGCGAGAGCGAGAACCCCGAGAAGACCCTGCCGCGCGCCATCAACACCCTGCCCTGGCGCATCGCGCTGTTCTACATCGGCGCCCTGACGATCATCCTCGCGCTGGTGCCGTGGCGGGAGTTCCAGCCCGGCGTCAGCCCGTTCGTCGCCGCCTTCGGCAAGATCGGCATCCCGGCCGCGGCCGGCATCATCAACTTCGTGGTGCTCACCGCCGCGCTCTCCTCCTGCAACTCCGGGATGTACTCCACCGGCCGCATGCTGCGCGACCTCGCCCTGCGCGGCCAGGCCCCCGGGCAGCTCACCAAGCTCAACCGCCGCCGCACCCCGGCCTTCGCGATCACCCTCTCCTGCCTGCTGATGGGCGCCGGCGTGGTGCTCAACTACCTCGTCCCGGCCCGGGCCTTCGAGTACATCACCTCGGTCGCCACCGTCTGCGGGCTGTGGACCTGGGCGATGATCCTGATCTCCCAGATCCGCTACCGCAAGGCCTGGCAGGCCGGCCACCTGCCGCCGCCCACCTTCAAGGCGCCCGGCGGCGTCTGGGTCAGCTGGGCCGCGCTGGCCTTCCTGGCCATGGTCGTGGTGCTGATCGCACTCGACAAGGACAACCGGATCTCGCTGTACGTCTTCCCGTTCTGGGCGCTGCTGCTGCTGATCGGCTACCAGGTGCTCAGGCGCCGCAACCCGCAGGCCGTCCACGGCACCGCCCACGACCACCTGCACGCCCGCAAGGACGGCTGACCGGGCCTCCCCCCCCGGAACGCCCGGGCGCCCGCCGCTCCGGGACCCCCCGCGACGGCGGGCGACCGGGTGGCGGACACCCGGCGACCGGGCCTCGGACGCCCCGGCGGCCGGCCACCGGGGCGTGGCATCCTGGCCGGCATGCTGACCATCACCCGAGAAATCCGCGACCGGATCGTGGCCCACGCCCGCGCCGACCACCCGGACGAGGCCTGCGGCGTGGTCGCCGGACCGGCCGGCAGCGGCCGGCCCGAGCGGTTCGTCCCGATGCTCAACGCCGCCCGCTCGCCCACCTTCTACGAGTTCGACTCGGGCGACCTGCTCAAGCTCTACCGCGCGATGGACGACCTGGACGAGGAACCGGTGATCGTCTACCACTCGCACACCGCCACCGAGGCCTACCCCTCGCGCACCGACGTGAGCTACGCCTCCGAGCCGTTCGCCCACTACGTCCTGGTCTCCACCGCCGACGGCAACGGCGAGGACGACCCCTACCAGTTCCGCTCGTTCCGCATCGTGGACGGCGAGATCACGGAGGAAGACGTCCAGGTCGTCGAGGCCTACCCGGTCTGACCCGCACCCGCCCGGACGAGGCCCGTCGACCCGCCACCGGCGGGCGGCGGGCCCGCGCCGTCCCCGGAGAATCCCAGCACTTGGAACAACAACATCCGGATCCTGGGACGGGCATGTCCGAGCGGGCCCGGGAATCTATACGATGAGCCCATGCGTTCCGTCGATGTGAGCAACCAGGCCCCGGGCACCCGCCTCGTGGCGCGCCTGCACATCGACCTGTGCCGGCACGCCGGCGCGATCTGTCCCGGCACGCCCGCGCGCTCGCGCTGAGAGCCGCCCCGCCCGACCCGGGCCCCGCCGCCGACCCGGCGGCGTCGAGCCCCGGGCACCCTCCGCCCCGCCGCGCCCGCTGCGGCCCACCCACCTCCACGACTCGCACAGGAGCGCACCCATGGCCATCGAGGTCCGCATCCCGACCATCCTCCGCACCTACACCGACGGCGCCAAGGCCGTCGAGGGCAACGGCAGCAACCTCGGGGAACTCTTCGCCGACCTCGACGCCCGCCACCCGGGCATCGCCGCCCGCCTGGTCGACGGCGGCGAGCTGCGCCGCTTCGTCAACGTCTACCTGAACGACGAGGACGTCCGGTTCCTGGAGGGCATCTCCACCGCCCTCGCCGACGGCGACAGCGTCACCATCCTGCCCGCCGTGGCCGGCGGCGCCCGCTGACCACCCGGCTCCCCCGCCGCGGGGCGGGGGAGCCGGCCCTCCTCACCCTCACCGCCGTGGCCGGAGGCCTCCCTTGCGATACGACAGTCCGCTCGAAGCCGTCGGCAACACCCCGCTGGTCCGCCTGCCGCGGCTGTCCGCCGCCGTCCCCGGCAACGACGCGGGGCTGGTGAGCCTCTGGGCCAAGCTGGAGGACCGCAACCCGACCGGCTCGATCAAGGACCGCCCGGCGCTGCACATGATCGAGCGCGCCGAGGCCGACGGCCGGCTCACCCCCGGCTGCACGATCCTGGAGCCCACCAGCGGCAACACAGGCATCTCGCTCGCCATGGCCGCCAAGCTCAAGGGCTACCGGATGGTCTGCGTGATGCCCGAGAACACCAGCGAGGAACGGCGCGAACTGCTCCGGATGTGGGGCGCCGAGATCATCCCCTCCCCGGCCGCCGGCGGCTCCAACACCGCCGTCCGGATGGCCAAGGAGATCGCGGCCGAGCACCCCGACTGGGTGATGCTCTACCAGTACGGCAACCCCGACAACGCGGGCGCCCACTACGCCACCACCGGCCCCGAGATCCTCGCCGACCTGCCCGCCGTCACCCACTTCGTGGCCGGCCTCGGCACCACCGGCACCCTGATGGGCGTCGGCCGCTACCTGCGCGAGAAGGTCCCCGGCGTGCGGATCGTCGCCGCCGAGCCGCGCTACGACGACCTGGTGTACGGGCTGCGCAACCTCGACGAGGGCTTCGTGCCCGAGCTCTACGACGCCGAGGTGCTCACCACCCGCTTCTCGGTCGGCTCCGCGGACGCCGTCCGCCGCACCCGCGAACTCCTCCAGCAGGAGGGCCTCTTCGCGGGCGTGTCCACCGGCGCCATCCTGCACGCCGCGATCGGCGTCGGCCGCAAGGCGGCGGCCGCCGGGGAGCGTGCCGACATCGTCTTCGTGGTCGCGGACGGCGGCTGGAAGTACCTCTCCACCGGCATCTACACGGCCGAGACCACCGAGGCGGCGGTCGAGGCGCTGCAGGGCCAGCTCTGGGCCTAGCGCCGCCCTAGCGCTGCTGGAGGGCCCGCTGGGCCCGGGCCCAGAGCTGCCGGTCCACCGTGCCGGCCCGGCGGCGGAAGGCGGACAGCGGCACCTCGCGCAGCTCGTCGGTCTCCAGCCAGCTGGCCCGGCCCTGCCGGTCGCCCACCGCACCGGGCGGCAGCGGGAGCACCCCCGGGCGCTCGGCGTGGTGCTTGCTGGTGATCTTCGCGACGGTGGCGGTCCGGCCGTGCACCCGCAGCACCAGGCAGGGGCGGTCCTTGGCCCCCGGACCGTCCTCGAACGGCACCTCCGCCCACCAGACCTCCTGCGGCTCCGGGGCGGCCCCGCGGCCCGGGCGCGGCCGCGGGCCGGTCGGGCCGGTCGGGCTCGTCGGACGCGGCGCCGGACGGGTGCGCCGCACCAGCGCGCCCGCGACGGCCGCCAGCACGGCGACGCCCACCAGCAGGAGGACCACCCAGATGCCTGTCATGCGGCGAACCGTACCGGGCCGGTGGTGAACGCCACCACCGAGGCCGTCGTGACGGTTGGGCATTTGTCCGTACGGTGCTTCCGGTTCGTCACGAAACCGCCACGACACCCGTTCTGTCGGCTGTGCCCCGGTGCCGTCCGGAAAGGCTGCTCACGAACGTCCCGCCCCCGTCCCCCCGGAGGTGCTTTCGTGAACCCGAACGAACTCTGGTCGTACGCCGAGATCGCCCGGCACATCAACGTCCAGCCCGAGACCGTCCGCAACTACCGGCGGCACGGACTGCTGCCCGAACCGGACGTGGTCGACGCCGGCGGACACCCCCGCTGGTACCCCGGGACCATCCGCACCTGGGCCCGCAACCGCCCCCGGCACCGCTGATCCGGGGGCAGCGCCCCCGCCCCCGTCGGTCTGGGTGATTCCAGCCACAGCCCGGCACGGGGACGGGGGCAAAGCGCCGGTCCGCCCTTACCCTCGACACACCAACGCAGTGCTACCGGCCGGACCACCGGCCCGGCCTGCCGTTTTCCATGCTGTCTTCCGTGCCGCACCACCGGCACGAGAAGCAGCCCAACAGCAGCCAGGACGTGTCGGGGCGGAGGGGCTCGGATGAAACTGACCGTGGTGGGGTGCTCGGGGAGCTTCCCGTCCGCCGACTCGGCCTGCTCCAGCTACCTGGTCGAGGCCGACGGCTACCGCGTGGTGCTGGACCTCGGCAACGGCGCCCTCGGCGCGCTGCAGCAGCACACCGGCCTCTACGACGTCGACGCCGTGCTGCTCAGCCACCTGCACGCGGACCACTGCATCGACCTGTGCGCCTACTGGGTCGCCCGCAACTACCGCGCCGGGGGCTGCCCCGAACTGCTCCCGGTGTACGGGCCGACCGGCACCGCCGAGCGGCTCGCCCGGGCGTACGACATGCCGGAGGAGCCCGGGATGAAGGAGGTGTTCGAGTTCCGCACGCTCACCCCGGGCAGCTTCGGGCTCGGCCCGTTCCGGATCACCGTCGCCCAGGTCAACCACCCCGTCGACGCCTTCGCCTTCCGACTGGAGCACGGCGGCAGCTCGATCGTCTACTCCGGCGACACCGGTGAGTGCCCCGAACTGGTGGAACTCGCCCGCGACACCGACCTGTTCCTCTGCGAGGCCGCGTACCTGGACGGCCGCGACACCTTCAAGGCCGTCCACCTCAACGGCCGGGAGGCCGGCGAGCACGCGGCCGCCGCCGGGGCCCGCCGACTCGTCCTCACCCACATCCCGCCGTGGACCGACCCGGAGCGCAACCGCCTGGACGCCGTGGCCGCGTACCCCGGCCCGGTCGACCTGGCCCGGGCCGGCGCGGTGTACGAGGTCTGAGGACCGGCCCTCACCGCCGCCCGGGCACCGGGAGGCCGAGGTGGTCGCGCAGGGTCGACCCGGTGTAGTCGGTGCGGAAGACGCCGCGCTCCTGGAGCAGCGGGACGACCCGGTCGACGAACTCGTCCAGGCCGCCCGGGGTGAGGTGGGGGACCAGGATGAAGCCGTCGGCCGCGTCGTGCTGCACGAAGCGGTCGATCTCCCGGGCGACGGTGGCGGGGGAGCCGATGAAGGACTGCCGGCCGGTGACCTCGATGACCAGCTCGCGGCTGCTCAGCCCCTTCTCGGCGGCCAGCGCCCGCCAGCGGGCGGCGACGCCCACCGGGTCCGCGATCCGGACCCGGCCCTGGACCAGGGCGCTGTCCGGGTCGGGGTCGACGCTCGGCAGCGGGCCGTCCGGGTCGTGGTCGGACAGGTCGATGCCCCAGACCTGTTCCAGGTGGTTGATCGCGGTCTGCGGTCCGACCTGGGCCCGGCGGACCTCGGCGGCGCGCTCGGCCGCGTCGGCGTCGGTGTCGCCGAGCACGAAGGTGGCGGCGGGCATGATCTTCAGCTCGTCCGGCTTGCGCCCGTAGCCGGCCAGCCGGCGCTTGACGTCGGCGTGGAAGGCCCGGCCGTCGGCGAAGTGGGAGTGCCGGCTGAACACGATGTCGGCGGTGGCGGCGGCGAACTCCCGGCCCTGGTCGGAGTCGCCGGCCTGGATGACCACCGGGTGGCCCTGCGGCGGGCGGGGCAGCGAGAGCCGGCCCTCGACCTCGAACTGGGGCCCGCGGTGGTGCACGGGCCGCTCGTCCGCGTCCCAGAACTCCCTTGCCAGCTGCACGAATTCGGCGGCCCTGGTGTAGCGGTCGGCACGGTCGAGGTAGCCGCCGCGGCGGAAGTTCTCGCCGGTGAAGGCGTCCGAGGAGGTGACCACGTTCCAGGCTGCCCGGCCGTCGGAGAGGTGGTCCAGGGAGGCGAAGCGGCGGGCGAGTTCGTACGGTTCGTTGAAGGTGGCGTTCACCGTGGCGGCCAGGCCGATCCGTTCGGTGACGGCGGCCAGCGCGTTCAGCACGGTGATCGACTCGGGGCGGCCGACCACGTCCAGGTCGTGGATCCGTCCGTTGGTCTCGCGCAGCCGCAGGCCCTCGGCGAGGAAGAAGAAGTCGAACTTCCCGCGCTCGGCGGTCTGCGCGAGGTGGCGGAAGGAGGTGAACTCGATGTGGCTGCCGGAGGCCGGATCGCTCCAGACGGTGGTGTTGTTGACGCCGGGGAAGTGGGCGGCCAGGTGGATCTGCTTCAGCGGACGGTCCGTCATCGGGTCACCTCGGCGAGGGCGGCGCGGGCGGGGGACGCGGCGGGGGAGCCGGCGGGGGCGGCGGCGTAGCGGCTCGCCGGGCGGGTCAGCCCGAGGTGGTCGCGCAGGGTGCGGCCGGTGTAGCCGGGGCGCAGCAGCCCGGCGCTGCGCAGGGCCGGGGCGACGCGGTCGGCGAGCACGGCGAGGTCGCGTTCGGGGGCGGCGGGGACGAGGTGGAAGCCGTCCACGCCGGTGCCGGGGGCGGTGAGTTCGGCGAGCAGCCGCTGCTCGGCGGCGCGGTCGGGCAGGGCGGCGTCCAGGCGGGCGAGGATGCGCAGCTGTTCGCCGGAGCGCAGCCGCAGTTCGGTCGCGGCGGTGAGCCGGGCGGCCCGGTCGGGGGCGTCGAGCAGCACGACGTCGGCGTACCGGATCGCGGTGGCGACCCGGGCCCGGCCGCCGGCGGAGGCGTCCCGGGCGAGGTCGGCGGCGGCCACCGGGACCGCGACCACCGGGCGGCCCTGCGGCGGGCGCGGGGTGATGGACGGCCCGCGGACCGAGAAGTGCCGTCCTTCGAAGTCGATGTAGTGCAGCTTGTCGCGGTCGACGAACCGGCCGGTGGCGGTGTCGCGGATCTCGGCGTCGTCCTCCCAGCTGTCCCAGAGCCGGGCGGCGACCTCGGCGGCGTCGGCCGCCTCCGCCCACAGGTCGTCCGCGGGGGCGACCGGGCGGCGGCCGAACGACCGGGCCTCGGCCTCGGTGTCGGAGACGCCGACCAGCCAGCCGGCCCGGCCCTCGCTCACCCAGTCCAGGGTGTTGAGCGAGATCGAGGTGTGGAAGGGCTCGGTGTGGGTGGTGGTGACGGTGGGCACCAGCCCGACCCGCGAGGTCAGCGGGGCGATCCGGGCGAGGGCGGCGAGCGCGTCGGGGCGGCGGGGTTCGGCGGCGAAGGAGTCGTCGAGGGTGACGAAGTCCAGGGTGGCCCGCTCGGCGAGGCGGGCGAGACCGGCGTAGTGGGCGGCGTCGAGCCGGCCGGGGGTGCCGGCGGCGGCGTCGAGGGCGGCGGACAGGTGCAACTGGCGGGGCATGGCGAGCCTGACTTTCCTCGTGCGGATGCGCCGCCGCGCCCCGGTCGGTGCGGGGGCGGGTGCGCGGTCGCGCGGTGACGGCCCGTGGACGGGCGGGGCCCGTGCGGGCGGAGGGGAGGAGGCCGGTGCCGGGCGGGACGTCAGCCGGGCGGCGGCGGGGGAACGGTCAGCTCAGCCGCGACACGCCGCGGACCACACGCGACCGAAGTCGATGTGGCTGCGGGTGACCAGCGGGCACGAGGCGTTCACCGGTTCAGTTGACCAGGGCTTCCGTCGGTTCGTCAACCGCCTTCCCCGGCGGCCGGACACGCGGAAGGCCCCGCCCGGCCGCCGGGGGAGCGGCGGTGGGGCGGGGCCTTCGGGAGCGGGGGTGACGCGGGCCTCAGGCCTTGGTCACGTCCTCGATCTCGTTGTCGTCCTCGCGACCGGGGGTCTTGAGGTCGAACTTGGTGATCGCGAAGCGGAAGAGGAAGTAGTACAGCGCCGCGAAGACCAGGCCGATCGGGATGATCAGCCAGGGCTCGGTGGCCTTGCTCCAGGCGAGTGCGTAGTCGATCAGACCACCGGAGAAGGTGAAGCCGTCGTGCACGCCGAGCGCCCAGGTGACGGTCATCGAGACGGCGGTGAGGACCGCGTGGATGACGTACAGGACCGGGGCGATGAAGACGAAGGAGAACTCGATCGGCTCGGTGACACCGGTGACGAAGGAGGTCAGGGCGAGCGAGACCATCATGCCGGTGACGGCCTTGCGGCGGTGCGGCTTGGCGGCGTGGGCGATGGCCAGCGCGGCGGCGGGCAGCGCGAACATCATGATCGGGTAGAAGCCCGACATGAACTGTCCGGCGGTCGGGTCACCGGCGAAGAAGCGGTGCAGGTCACCATGGACGACGACGCCGTCGGGGCCGGTGTAGTCACCGGTCTGGAACCAGGCGAAGGAGTTCACGAACTGGTGCATGCCGACCGGCAGCAGAGCGCGGTTGACCAGGCCGAAGGCACCCGCACCGAACGCGCCGGCGCCGATCAGGGTGTCGTTCATGCTCTTGATCGCGTCGCCGACCGGGCCCCAGACCAGGGCGAACAGCACACCGATGGCGGTGCCGACGAAGGCCATCATGATCGGGACCAGGCGGCGGCCGTTGAAGAAGCCGAGCCAGTCGACCAGCTTGGTGCGGTGGTACTTCTGCCACAGCACCGCGGCCAGCAGGCCGATCACGATGCCGCCGAGCACGCCCGGGTCCTGGTAGACCGGCTCGACCCACTTGTTGTCGACGATGTGGCCCTCGGTGACCGGGAAGGCGGTGAGCACCTTCTGGTACACCAGGAAGCCGACCAGTGCGGCGAGCGCGGTGGAGCCGTCCGCCTTCTTGGCGAAGCCGATCGCGATGCCCACCGCGAACAGCATCGGCAGGGCGCCGAAGACACCGTTGCCGGCGGCGCCGAAGACCGCGGCGACCTTGTCCCAGCCGAGGCCGTCCTTGCCGAACACGTCGGGCTGGCCGAGGCGCACCAGGAGACCGGCGGCCGGGAGCACCGCGATGGGCAGCTGGAGGCTGCGACCGATCTTCTGCAGACCCTGGAGGACGTTCTGACCGAACTGCTTGGCGGGGCTGGGCGAGGCCGGAGCCGTGGCGGGCGCCGGTGCCTGCGCAGACTGACTCATGGGGGTGGATTCCTAACGGCATGGCGGTCGGTCGGGGGGAGAAGGCACAGGGGGCCAACCGCGAACTGGTCTACACCACGTGTGGTGTAGACCAGTTTGTAGCACGGGTGGAGAAGCCGGGGAACCCCGAAAAGCACCGTCGCCGGGAAGCGCTATGAAATCGAAACCTGGACCCGGAACGACGATCATGATTTCAGTGGCGATTGTGATTTTGGCTATTTGCGCAACAAAAAGCGCGGAGGCCTTGGGGGGACCGGGCGGCGGGTGCGCCGGGGTCGTGCTCGGACGATCCGCCCACTCCGGGGAGTGCGCGACGGCTGCTGAGAGTGACCGGAGCGGGTGCGGGCGGGTCCGGAGGCATCCCCCCACCGTCGGCCGGTGTCCCTCCGGAGTGCCGCCGGGTCGGCCGGATCGGCGCTGAATTGTCTTTCCGGTGTTTATCGGGCCGGGAATTAAGTCCTACGGCGAAATGCCGAAGGCCCTCGGACCGATGGGTCCGAAGGCCTTTGCGGCGATGGTTCCGGGGCGACCGGAATCAGGCCTTGGTGACGTCCTCGATCTCGCTCTCGTCCTCCCGGCCCGGTGTTTTCAGATCGAATTTGACGATGACGAACCGGAAGACCGCGTAGTACACCGCGGCGAAGCAGAGCCCGATGGGGATGATCAGCCACGGTTTGGTGGCGAGCCCCCAGTTGATCACGTAGTCGATCAGACCGGCCGAGAAGCTGAAGCCGTCGTGCACCCCCAGCCCCCAGGTGACCGCCATCGAGGCGCCGGTCAGCAGCGCGTGCAGGCCGTACAGGGCCGGGGCGATGTAGGCGAAGGAGTACTCGAGCGGCTCGGTGACGCCGGTCACGAAGGAGGTCAGGCCGACCGAGAGCATCAGGCCGTAGATCTCCTTGCGGCGGTGCGGCTTGGCCGAGTGCGCGATCGCGAGGGCCGCGGCGGGCAGCGCGAACATCATGATCGGGAAGAATCCGGACTGGAACTGGCCGGCCGTCGGGTCGCCCGCGAGGAAACGCGGGATGTCGCCGTGGACGAGGCTGCCGTCCGGCTTCGTGAACTCGCCGAACTGGAACCAGACGAAGGTGTTCAGCAGCTGGTGCATACCGATCAGCAGCAGTGCCCGGTTGAACAGGCCGAAGATGCCGGCGCCACCCGCGCCGAGATCCGCCAGGCTCTGCGAGAAGTCGTTCAGGCCGCGGCCGATCGGCGGCCAGACCCACAGCGCGACGCAGGCGGTGACCAGGCCCACCAGGGCGGTGATCATCGGGACCAGGCGGCGGCCGTTGAAGAAGCCCAGCCAGTCGACCAGCCGCACGCGGTGGAAGCGCACCCAGAGCCAGGCCGACATCAGGCCGATCAGGATGCCGCCGAGCACCCCCGGGTTCTGGTACGTCGCCGCCGCGACCTTGGCCGAGGAGTAGTCCACGCACTGGGCGGTCCAGGCGTCGGGGACCAGGGTGGTACCGGCCTTGCAGCTCTCCGGGAAGGCGTGCAGGACCTTGTAGTAGACGAGGAACCCGACCACCGCGGCGAGCGCCGTCGAGCCGTCCGCCTTCTTGGCCATGCCGATCGCCACGCCGATGCAGAACAGCAGCGGCAGACCGAGCGAGGAGTCGAGCAGCGCACCGCCGGCGGCCGCGAAGACCTTGGCGACGTCCGTCCAGCCGAGGCCGTCCTTGCCGAACACGTCCGGCTGGCCGAGCCGGTTGAGGATGCCCGCGGCGGGCAGCACCGCGACCGGTAGCTGGAGCGAGCGGCCCATCTTCTGGAGGCCGCCGTAGAAGCCGTGCCACCAGGTGCTCTGCGGGGTCGTGGCGCCTGCCGAACTCATTCTTCGCCCTCCGGGAGCAGTTGCCGACCGGTGGGCCCCTGCGGGACCCTCGGGCGGAGCTCGGGAACACCCGGGGTCCTTCCTGCGTTCATCGGGGTACACATATATTGGTGTAGACCACTTTGGGACGCAGGCCGGCCGCCGGGACGCGAGCCCCGCTGATCGTCATCCTCGGGTGGCAGTCCGGAGCCTGCGCGCCGGAATGGGCCAAAAGTGGACTAACGTGGCAGACCGGACCGGCTCGGGTCATGCTGGTCGCGCTGCCCGGCAGCACGACCGCAGCTGAACCCGCGTCAGCCACCGGCACGGACCTCACCACCCGACGGTCGAGGACCCACCCAGCACAGCGCAGGACGGCACCCGGCAGAGCCGCCGAAGGGCCGAGACAGAGGGAGAGAACCAGATGGCCAGCAAGGCTGAGAAGATCGTCGCCGGTCTGGGCGGCATCGACAACATCGAAGAGGTCGAGGGCTGCATCACCCGCCTTCGCACCGAGGTCAAGGACGCCTCCCTGGTCGACGAGGCCGCCCTCAAGGCCGCCGGCGCCCACGGCGTCGTCAAGATGGGCACCGCGATCCAGGTCGTCATCGGCACCGACGCCGACCCGATCGCCGCCGACATCGAGGACATGATGTGAGCTGAGCCACCCAGGCTCGACCACCCACGGCCCGCCGACCCGCTCAGGGGGACGGCGGGCCGCGGCGCGTCCGCAGCCCACCCCGGACCGCCGGACACCGCCGGACGCTCCGGGCGCCGCCGGGCGCCGCCGGGCACCAACGGAAGCGGACCGGGACGGTCCGGCGGCACATCCGGGGAGCAAGCCCCGAGCGGCTACGCTCAGTGGCTATGTCACGCATCGACGGCCGCACCCCCGAACAGCTCCGCCCCATCACCATCGAACGGGGCTGGAGCAAGCACGCCGAAGGCTCCGTCCTCGTCTCCTACGGCGACACCAAGGTGCTGTGCACCGCCAGCGTCACCGAAGGCGTCCCCCGCTGGCGCAAGGGCACCGGCGAAGGCTGGGTCACCGCCGAGTACTCCATGCTCCCGCGCGCCACCAACACCCGCGGCGACCGCGAATCCGTCAAGGGCCGCATCGGCGGACGCACCCACGAGATCAGCCGACTCATCGGCCGCTCGCTGCGCGCCGTCATCGACCACCGCGCCCTCGCCGAGAACACCATCGTCCTCGACTGCGACGTCCTCCAGGCCGACGGCGGCACCCGCACCGCCGCCATCACCGGCGCCTACGTCGCCCTCGTCGACGCCGTCACCTGGGCCCGCGAGCGCAAGCTGCTGCGCGCCAAGGGCCAGCCCATCACCGGCGGCGTCAGCGCCGTCAGCGTCGGCATCATCGACGGCGTCCCGATGCTCGACCTCCAGTACGAGGAGGACGTGCGCGCCGAGACCGACATGAACATCGTCTGCACCTCCGACGGCCGCTTCGTCGAGGTCCAGGGCACCGCCGAAGGCGCCCCCTTCGACCGCGCCCTGCTCGACCGGCTGCTCGACCTCGGCACCCTCGGCTGCGCCGAACTCGACCAGATCCAGCGCAAGGCGCTGGAGGGCTGAAGCCCCCGGCCCCGACCCCGGCCCCCGGACAGGTGTACGACCCGCTGTACACGCCGGGCCGGTAGCCCGTACGGTTCCCGCAGCGCCCACGCTGCGGGAACCGCGCAGGCGGTGGTGCGCGTCCCTCCCATGGAACCCCCGCCCACCAGGAGGACCGGATGCCCTCGAGCATCGCCCGCCCCGCCGCCCTCGCCGTGGCCGGACTCATCGCGATCCTCCCGCTCAGCATGGTGAGTTGCTCCGCCGCGCAGAAGGCGATCGACTGCGGCAACACCGCCGTCAGGGTCACCGCCGACATCGCCGACCTCACCAAGGCCTACGACAACTCCAGCAACGACTCGGCCGCCGCCGGGAAGGCGCTGCAGAAACTCAAGGGCGACCTCGACCAGATCGGGAAGAACTCCAAGAACACCGACGTCGTCAAGGCCGTGACCGACCTGCAGAAGCAGGCCGACCAGGTCCAACAGGCCGTCGACCGGAAGCAGGCCCCCGACCTCAAGCCACTCGGCGACGCCGCGGGAAACCTCACCTCGGTCTGCACCGGCTGACGCCCCCCGGACTCTCGATAGGGTGGGCGATATGTCCACCCGTCTGATCCTCGCCACCCGCAACCGGCACAAGGTCGCCGAGCTGCGCGCCATCCTCACCGAGGCCGGCCTCGACGTCGAACTCGTCGGCGCCGACGCCTACCCCGAGATCCCGGACGTCCCCGAGACCGGCGTCACCTTCGCCGAGAACGCCCTGCTCAAGGCCCACGCCCTGGCCCGCGCCACCGGCCTGCCGGCCGTCGCCGACGACTCCGGCCTCTGCGTGGACGTCCTCAACGGCGCGCCCGGCATCTTCTCCGCCCGCTGGTCCGGCAAGCACGGCGACGACGTCGCCAACCTGGACCTGCTGCTCGCCCAGCTCTCCGACATCGCCGAACCGCACCGCGGCGCCCACTTCTTCTGCGCCGCCGCCTTCGCCCTGCCGGACGGCACCGAGCGCGTCGTCGAGGGCCGCCTGCTGGGAACACTGCGGACCGCTCCGGCGGGCGACGGGGGCTTCGGCTACGACCCGATCCTCCAGCCGCTGGGGGAGACCCGGACCTGCGCGGAGATGACGGCGGACGAGAAGAACGCCATCAGCCACCGCGGCCAGGCGTTCCGGGCCCTGGCGCCGGTGGTCAGGGACCTGCTGAGCTGAGAACGACGAAGGGCCCGATCGGATGAGTTCTGATCGGGCCCTTCGATTTGAAGGTTTCTCCGGTGCGGCCGAAGGGATTCGAACCCTCAAGCCCTCACGGGCCAACGGACCTAAACCGTCTGCGTCGCCTCTGCGCCACGGCCGCCTGTCTTGCTGGCCATCATGTTACTGGGCCTGCGGACAGGGCGGCACCTTCGTTTCGATCGTTACCGGGCAGCGTGGTCGCTCCGCTTGCGCCTGCAATAGGTCGGAGTGATGGCGTGGCAGTTCGGGCAGAGCAGCCGGAGGTTGTCCGGCCGGTTGTCCGACCAGTCGCCGTTGATGTGGTCGACCTCCAGGGTCATCGCTCGTCCTCGCCATTCGGGGCCGGTGCCGCAGCCCTGGCACCGTTCGGGTCGACCGATCTCGGCCAAGGCGCGGCGAATTCGCGCGCAAGGAAGCCGCAGCAGCTCCGATGAGCGCTGGACGAGGAGCTGGTTGGCGGGGATCCGGTTGGGCGAGTGCCCGCCGCGCCCGTGGGCCTGCCCCGTGAAGTGGGAGGTGTCGATCCCGAGGGCCTTGATGCGTCGTCCGATGTGGGCCTGGGTGCCCCCGGCCTGGCGCCGGTTGAGATAGCGAACGACGCCGGCCACGCTCTGGGAGGCGGCGACCGCCTCCTGCAGCAAATCCCTCGTGTAGATGGTCCCGGGCGTCGGGAAGTGCGAGGCATCGATGCCGTACGCCTTGATCCGCCGGCGCAGGTACGAGCGGTTGTAGGGATTCGGCTCGCGGTCGAGCGTGATCAGCATCTCGTCCAGCGTGGTCGCGGTCGCCGCAGCGGCGGCGAGCAGGTCGCGGGTGTACTTGACCGGCATGGCGGTCTCCTTCGGGCAGTTGTCGTGCCCCTTCCCCGGTGGGTCAACGACCGGGGCCGGTTCCGGTCACGGGGTGGCCGGGTTTTGCCGAGTGATGACCAATTGGTACAGACCTATTGACCTGTGTGGTTCAGACCACATAGCTTCGGCGCCAATTGTGAATCCCCCACGTGCGTGCTCCCCCACAGGCATGCGCCGACACTCTCTCCTGGAGGACCGAGTGTTGATCCGAAGCACGGCCGAGCGGCGTCCCACCGCCGCTCGCCGAGGTAAGAGTCCGGCGGCCCGGGCGGGTGTCGCGGCGTTGGCGGCGGCCTCGTTGACCGGGTTGCTGATGGCGACGCTGGGTGCGGCGCCCTCGCAGGCGTCGGCTGCCGTCGACAACGCGGCCTGCCGGCCGGACGGGCTGTACCGGACGCCCGGGGTGGACGTCCCGTACTGCTCGGTCTACGACACCGCCGGGCGCGAGAAGATGGGCGCGGACCACCAGCGCCGCATCATCGGGTACTTCACCGGCTGGCGCACCGGCAAGAACGGCGACCGGCCGTACCTGGTGAGCGACGTCCCCTGGGACAAGGTCACCCACCTCAACTACGCCTTCGGGCACGTCGGCGGTGACAACAAGCTGTCGGTCGGGACGGACGGCCCGACCAACGAGGCGACCGGGATCTCCTTCCCGGGGGTGGCGGGCGCGGAGCTGGACCCGACCCTGCCGTACAAGGGCCACTTCAACCTGCTGACGAAGTTCAAGAAGCAGTACCCGAACGTCAAGACCCTGATCTCGGTGGGCGGTTGGACCGAGACCGGCGGCTACTTCGACGACGGCGGCAGCCGGGTGAACTCCGGCGGCTTCTACTCGATGACCGTCAATCCGGACGGCAGTGTCAACCAGGCCGGCATCGACACCTTCGCGGCCTCCTCCGTCGACTTCATCCGCAAGTACGGCTTCAACGGCGTCGACATCGACTACGAGTACCCGACCTCGATGAAGGACGCCGGCAACCCGCTGGACTGGCAGCTCGCCAACGGCAAGCGCGGTTCGCTGGCCAAGGGTTACGCGGCGCTGATGAAGACCCTGCGGGAGAGCCTGGACAAGGCGGGGGCCGCCGACGGCCGGCACTACCTGCTGTCGGTCGCGGCGCCGTCCTCCGGCTACCTGCTGCGCGGGATGGAGACCTTCCAGGTCGCCCAGTACCTGGACTACGTCAACATCATGTCGTACGACCTGCACGGCGCCTGGAACAAGTACGTCGGTCCGAACGCCTCGCTCTACGACGACGGCAAGGACGGCGAGTTGGCGGCCGCCAACGTGTACGGCACCGCGCAGTACGGCGGCATCGGCTACCTCAACGCCGACTGGTCGTACCACTACTTCCGCGGGTCGATGCCGGCCGGCCGGATCAACGTCGGCCTGCCGTACTACACCCGCGGCTTCAAGAACGTGCAGGGCGGCACCAACGGGCTGTGGGGCACCGCGGCGGCGACCAGCTGCCCGGCCGGCTCCGGCCTGACCTCCTGCGGTGACGGTGCGGTCGGCATCGACAACATCTGGAACGACAAGGACACCGCGGGCAAGGAGTCCCCGGCCGGGTCGAACCCGATGTGGCACGCCAAGAACCTGGAGAAGGGCATCCTGCCCGACTACCTGGCCCAGTACGGGGTGAAGGACACCGCGCTCCAGGGCAGCTACACCCGCAACTACAGCGACGCCCTGGTGGCGCCCTGGCTGTGGAACGACAGCAAGAAGGTGTTCCTGTCCACCGAGGACGAGCAGTCGGTGGGCGCCAAGGCGGACTACATCGTCAACCAGGGCGCCGGCGGCACGATGATCTGGGAGCTCGCGGGCGACTACCGCTGGGACGCCGCCGCCAACGGCGGCAAGGGCGAGTACGTGCCCGGCTCGACGCTGACCTCGCTGATGTACGACAAGTTCAAGGCGGCGAGCCCGTACGGCGCGACCCGCTCGACGGTGCCGCTGCCGCAGCAGACCCTGCCGGTCGACGTGTCGTTCACCAACTTCGCGCTGGGCGACTCGAACTACCCGATCAACCCGAAGCTGCACATCGTCAACAACTCGACGCTGACCCTGCCGGGCGGCACCGAGTTCCAGTTCGACTACGCCAACTCGGCCCCGGGCAACGCCAAGGACCAGTCCGGCTTCGGGCTCCAGGTGATCCGGCAGGACAACCCGGGCCCGGGCAACACGGGCGGGCTGAAGGGCACCTACAACCGGGTGTCGGTCAAGCTGCCGGGCTGGCAGTCGTTGGCGCCGGGCGCCTCGGTGGACATCGACTTCGTCTACTACCTGCCGGTGTCCACGCCGTCGAACTGGACGGTCAACGTGGGCGGCACGCTGTACGGGATCAAGGGCGACCTGACCCGGGGTTCGGTGGACGGCGGTACGCCGACGCCCACCGCCACACCGACCGGCACGCCGACCGGCACGCCGACCGGCACGCCGACGGGGACTCCGACCGGTACCCCCACGGGGACTCCGACCGGCACGTCCAGCCCGACCGCGACCCCGACCTCCGGGGCCTGCACGGCCGCCCCGGGCTGGGACGCGGGCACCACCTACGCGTCGCCGACCAAGGTGTCCTGGAAGGGCCACTACTACCAGAACAAGTGGTGGACCAAGGGCGACGACCCCGCGGCCAGCGGCGCCTGGGGCGTCTGGAACGACCTCGGTGCCTGCTGACGCCGACGGCGCCGGCGGTCACCTGAGGTGAGGAACGGCGGTGGCGGCCCACCCGGTCGGGGGGTGGGCCGCCACCGCTGCGTCCGGAGGGGTCAGGCCTCGACCTTGAGGTCGCGCAGCAGCTTGGCGACGTGGCCGGTGGCCTTGACGTTGTAGAGCGCGCGCTCGACCTTGCCCTGCTCGTCGACGACGATCGTGGAGCGGATCACGCCCTGGTAGGTGCGGCCGTAGTTCTGCTTCTCGCCGTAGGCGGCGTAGGCCTCCAGGACCCGGTGGTCCGGGTCGGAGAGCAGGGTGACCTTGAGGTCCTCCTTCTCGCGGAACTTCCCGAGCTTCTCCGGCTGGTCCGGGGAGATGCCGATGACGTCGTAGCCGGCGCCCGCGAAGACCTCCAGGTTGTCGGTGAAGTCGCAGGCCTGCTTGGTGCAGCCGGGGGTGAGGGCGGCCGGGTAGAAGTAGACGATGACCTTGCGGCCCAGGTGGTCGGCGAGCGAGACCTGGTTGCCGTCGGCGTCGGACAGGCTGAAGGCGGGCGCGGTGTCGCCGGGCTGGAGGCGCTCAGTCACGGTCGTACTCTCCTGGAGGCTGGGACGGACGGTCGTACCACGGCAAACTTACCTCCGTTGGTGGGTGGGGCCGCGCGTCCGTGCGTGGCAGCTGACAAACTGGGTTGGTCGCACAGGACGACAGGACTACATCGGCAAGTGAATGGGGTGGCCCGAGTGGGCGAGGCGAGCACGCAGGACAAGCCGGCGCGGACGGCTGCGCAGATCGAGGCGGACATCGAGCGCACCCGCGACCGGCTCGCGGCGAACCTGGACGAGCTGGCCGTGCGGATCCACCCGACCACCATCTCGGCGCAGGTCAAGGCCAAGGCGATGGCCACCGTCGAGGAGAAGACGGCGCGGGCGTACGTGGCCGCGAACGGCCTGGTGGAGAAGGTGAAGGCGCAGTTCGTGGACGGGCAGGGGCAGCCGCGCAAGGAGCGGATCGTCCCGGCCGCGCTGGTCGGCCTGGGCCTGGTGGTGCTGCTCGCCTCCTCCCGCAAGCGCGACAAGGACTGAACCGCCGTTCCACCGGGGCCGGGCCGCCCGTGGCGGTCCGGCCCTTCCGCATGCCGGGCTGGCGTCACGCTCCGCGCCCGGGGGCGGTACCTTCGGGACCGTGAGTACGAACGACAACCCGACGCATTCCGACCACGGGCACGACATCGCGCGGCACGACCGGCTGGGCGAGAAGCTGCCGATCCGGATGCTGCACGACCGCGTGCTGGTGCGCATCGAGGGCGGTGAGGGTGAGCGCCGCTCGACCGGCGGCATCCTGATCCCGGCGACCGCGGAGCTGTCCAAGCGCTGTACCTGGGCGGAGGCCGTGGCGGTGGGCCAGAGCGTGCGCTCGGTGGAGCCCGGCGACCGCGTGCTGTACGACCCGGAGGACAAGCTGGAGGTGGAGGTCCGCGGCGCCACCTACGTGCTGCTGCGCGAGCGGGACCTGCACGCGGTGGCGGCGACCCGCTTCGGGGACACGGAGGGCTCGACCGGGCTGTACCTCTGAGCCCTGGGGACCGCCGCTGTCCTCCGGGCGCCCGGGCCGGGCTCAGGCGAGCAGCGTTCCGCCGTCGACGGTGACCACCGTGCCGGTGGCGAAGCGCTGGCCCATCAGGTGGACGTAGGAGGCGGCGATCTCCTCGGGTTCGCCGATCCGGCCGAGCGGGAGGTCGGCGGCGATCCCGGCGAACAGCTGTTCGCGGTCGGCCTCGGGGAGGCCGGACCAGAGCGGGGTGCGGACCATGCCCGCCCGGACGGCGTTGACCCGGAGCGGGGCGAGTTCCACGGCGAGGGCCCGGACCAGGGCCTCGATCGCGCCGCAGATGCCGGCCGCGACGCTCCAGCCGGGGCCGGGGCGTCGCCCGGCGGTGCCGGAGGTGAGCGTCACCGAGCCGCCGGGGCGCAGCCGGGGGGCGGCGGCGCGGACGGCGTCGAGGGCGGAGAAGTAGCGCAGGGCGAAGAAGCGGCGGGCGGCGTCGAGGTCGAGGGCGTCGAGGGGGGCCAGGCTGAGGGGGTCGCCGGCGGTGTAGACGAGGTGGTCGAGCGGGCCGAGGCGGTCGAACAGGGCGGTGACCTGGTGGCTGTCGGTGAGGTCGGCGAGTTCGGCGGTGGTGCCGGCGGGCAGGGTGGCGAGGGCCCGTTCGGTGCTGGTGGCGCGGCTGGAGACGACCGTGACGCGGGCGCCGTGGTCAGCGGCGAGGGCGGCGGTGGCGAGGCCGATGCCGGAGGTGCCGCCGAGGACGACGACGCGCTGGTCCTGGAGGGTCGGGCTGGGCATGGTGGGGCCTTTCCTGGTGGGTGCGGGGGGTGTCCTGGGCTCGGGGTTCGGGTGCTCCGATCCTGCGCCGGGTGGTGCGGGGACGTCCAAGACCTGTTCGGTCGGCTGTCATACCCTCGGGGCATCAGCGGGAGGAGGCGGTCGGTGGACGTCGACCTGCGGAAGCTGCGGTATTTCGTGGCGGTGGCGCGGGAGTTGAACTTCGGGCGTGCGGCGGTGGCGTTGCACATCGCGCAGCCCGTGCTGTCGCGGCAGATCCGGGCGTTGGAGGCGGAGTTCGGGGCGCAGTTGTTCCGGCGGGATCGTCGTTCGACCGAATTGACGGCTGCCGGGCGGCAGTTGTTGGAGGATGCGGTGCCGTTGCTGGCGGCTGCGGAGGCGGTGCGGCGTCGGGTGGCGCGGTCGGGGGAGGGTCGGGGCCGGTTCGTGGTGGGGTTCATGCCGGGGATCGTGGTGACGCCGGCGGTGCGGGCGCTGCGCGTGCGGCATCCGGGGCTGGTGGTGGAGGTGTTGCGGACTTCCTGGGCCGAGCAGGCGCGGGTGGTGTTGGACGGCCGGGTGGATGTGTCGCTGGTGCGGTTGCCGGTGGATCCGCAGGGGTTGGTGGTGCGGCCGTTGTTCGCGGAGCCGCGGGTGGCGGCGTTGCCGGCGGGGCACCGGTTGGCGGGTCGGGGGTCGGTGCTGCTGGGTGATCTGGCGGGGGAGCGGTTGTTGCAGGACCCGGTGCTGGTGCCGGAGTGGCGGGGGCTCGCGGGGGAGGCGGGGCTGCGGGCGGACACGGTGGAGGAGAAGTTGGAGTACGTGGCGGCGGGGGAGGGGACGGTGGTGCTGCCGTTGTCGGTGGCGGCCTTCTACATCCGGGCGGACGTGGTGCACGTGCCGGTGGCGGACCTGGCGCCGAATCGGGTCGGGTTGGTGTGGGCGGCGGGGCGGTCGGCTCCGTTGCTCGCGGAGTTCGCGGGGCTGGCGGTGGAGCACCTGGCCGGTTCTGTCGGTGGTGGGCGTTAGGGTCCGGGCATGGGTGTCCCGGTGATCGGTGATGGTGAGCGGCGGGCCCGGTTGGGGCGTCGGCAGTTGGTGGCGGCCTCGGTGCGGGCGGCGCGGGTGGAGGATGTGGCCGACGCGGTGGTCGGGTTGCACGCGTCGGATCCGGCGACGGTGTACCTGTCGGCGGGTGCGCGGTTGGCGGTGCCCTCGGCGGGGGAGGTGGACCGGGCGCTGTACGAGGACGTGTCGTTGGTGAAGCTGTTGTCGATGCGGCGGACGCTCTTCGCGGTGACGGAGGGTCTGGCTCCGTACGTGAGCTCGGGGGCGGCGCGGGCGATCGCGGCCAAGGAGCGGGCGACGCTGCTGAAGCACCTGCGGGACCACGCCGAGGGCTGGGACGAGGCCCGGCTGGCGGACACGGAGCGCGAGGTGTTGGCCGCGCTGGCTGTGCGCGGGGAGGCGACGACCCAGGAACTGGGCCGGGACGTACCGCAGTTGCGTGAGTCGATGCTGATGTCGGCGGGCAAGTCGTACGAGGCGCGGCAGAGTGTGGGCAGTCGGCTGTTGCGGTTGCTGGCCTCGGACGGGCACGTGCGCCGGTGTCGGCCGCGCGGTTCCTGGTTGAGCAGCAGCTATCCGTGGGCGCTGGTGTCGCAGTGGCCGGAGGTGCCGGTGCGGGAGGCGAAGGCGGAGGTGGTGCGGCGTTGGCTGGCGGCGTACGGTCCGGCGACGGTCGAGGACGTGAAGTGGTGGACGGGCTGGACGCTGGGGGACGTCCGTCGGGCGCTGGTGGACGTGGCGGCGCGGGCGGTGGCGTTGGCGGGCGGTGCGGAGGCGCTGGTGCTGCCGGGGGACGAGGGGCCGGTGGCGGCGCCGGAGCCGTGGGCGGCGCTGTTGCCGGCGCTGGATCCGGCGGTGATGGGCTGGCGCGGGCGGGACTGGTACCTGCGGCCGGAGGACGTGCCCGCGCTGTTCGACCGGGCGGGCAATGCCGGGCCGACGGTGTGGTGGTGCGGTGAGGTGGTCGGGGGCTGGGCGCAGCGGGCGGACGGCGAGGTGGTGTGGCGGTTGTTCCGGGACGTCGGGTCGGCGGCGGAGCGGGCGGTTGCGGCGGAGGCGGGGCGGTTGGTGGGGTGGTTGGGGGAGGTGCGGGTGACGCCGCGGTTCCGTACGCCGTTGGAGCGGGAGTTGGTCGCGGGGTAGGTCGCGGGGTCGTGGGCCGGGGCGGGGGGTCGCGGGCCGCGGGCCGTCGGCCGGGTCATGGGTCGTGGGGCGGGTCCGGGGCGGCCGCGGGGTGCGGGTTCAGTGGGTGGGGGCCGTGGCCGAGTGGGTGGGGGCGGCGGTGGCGCTGGGCGGGTCGCTGGGCCGTTCGGGCCGGGTCTGGCTGGGCCGGGGGCTGGGGGCGGGCTGTTCCTGGCTGGGGGCGGGTTGGGGGTTCTGCGGGCTGGGGGCGGCGGGGGCGGGCTGGTCGGTGGCGGTGGGCGGGTTGGGGGCCGGCCGGCTGGGGGTGGTGGCGGTGGGGGCGCCGGTGGGGGAGGTGCTGTTGGTGGGGCTGCTGCTCGGGCTGGAACTCGCGGTGGTGGTGGGCCAGTTGCCGCTGGTCTGGTCGCCGCGGCCGGTCTGCAGGTCGAACTGCTGGGTGGGGGTGTTGCCCAGGGCGGCGGTCATGTAGTCGGTCCAGATCTTGGTGGGGAAGGCGCCGCCGTTGATCCGGGTGAGGCCGGCGGTGCCGGACAGCGGCTCCTTGGCGTGGGTCTTCGGGTTCTCGCGGAACAGGCCGACGGTGGTGGTGAGTTCGGGGGTGTAGCCGGCGAACCAGGCGGACAGGTTGGCGTCGGTGGTGCCGGTCTTGCCGGCGGCGGGGCGGCCGAGGTCGAGGGCGGCGGCGCCGGTGCCGCGGGGGCTGACGACGTCGCGCAGGACGTCGGTGACGGAGTCGGCGATGGTGCGGCCGACGGCGTCGGTGGCCTTGTGGTCGGGCACCTTGGGGACGTCGATGCCGCCGCCGGGGTTGACCCGTTCGAGTTTCTGGACGGACCACGGGGTGTGGGCCTGGCCGTGGTTGGCGAGGGTGGCGTAGGCGCCGGCCAGGTCGAGGGCGCTGGGGGTGGCGGTGCCGAGGGTCATCGAGGTGTTGGCCGGGTCCATGCCGCGGACGCTGTCGGGGATGCCGAGTTTGACGGCGGTCTCGCGGACCCGGGCGAGTCCGGCGTCGACGCCTTCCTGGGCGTAGACGGAGTTGACGGATTTGACCATGGCGTGGCGCAGGGTGATGTTGCCGTAGTCGATGCCGTCCTCGTTGGGCGGCGCGTAGGGGGTGGGGCCGCCGGTGACGGGGCGTTCGCTGGTGCCGTCGTAGCGGGTGTCGACGGTGATCGGGCGTCCGTCGACGGTGTGTTGGGCGATGAGGCCGGCGGCGAGGTCGATCGGTTTGAAGGTGGAGCCGATCTGGTTGTCCTGGCGCAGGGCGTCGTTGAAGGGCTGCTTGGCGTAGTCGGGGCCGCCGTAGACGGCGACGACGCGGCCGGTGGCGGGTTCGACGGAGGCGCCGGCGACCCGGACGTCGGTGTCGGTGGTGGGGCGGGCCTTGGGGTCGAGTTCGCCGGTCAGTTCGTCCTGGACGGCCTTGACGAAGGCGTCCTGGTGGGGCTTGTCGAAGGTGGTGGTGATCCGCCAGCCGCCGGCCTTGAGGGTGGCGGCGTCGATGGTGCCGGAGGAGATCAGGTAGTCGTCGGCGACGCCGACCAGGTAGCCGGCCTGTCCGGCCAGGCCGGTGGCGGGTTGCGGGTCGATGGGGTCGGGGAAGGTGGTGGCGTTGCGGTCGGCGGTGGTGAGGAAGCCGAGTTGGACCATGCCGTCGAGTGCGTAGTTCCAGCGGGCGACGGCCTTCTCGCGGTTGGCGGGGGTGGCGGTCCTGACGTCGTAGAGGCTGGGGGCCTGGAGCAGGGAGGCGAGGTAGGCGCCCTGGCCGAGGGTGAGTTGGGAGACGTCGACGCCGTAGTAGGCGTGGGCGGCGCTCTGGATGCCGTAGGCGCCGCGGCCGAAGTAGCTGCTGTTGAGGTAGCCGGCGAGGATGTCCTTCTTGTCGCGCTGCTGGTCGACCTTGAGGGCGATGAAGAGTTCGCGGCCCTTGCGTTCGAAGGTCTGGTCCTGGGTGAGGTAGTAGTTCTTGACGTACTGCTGGGTGATGGTGGAGCCGCCCTGCATGCCCTTGCCGAGCAGGGTGTTCCAGCCGGCCCGGAGCATGCCCTTCAGGTCGATGCCGCGGTTCTGGTAGAAGGTGCGGTCCTCGGCTGAGACGACGGCCTGTTGGGTCTGCAGCGGGATCTGGTCGATGGTGACGTCGGTGCGGTTGACGGCTCCGGTGCGGGCGATCTCGGTGGTGCCGTCGGCGTAGAGGTAGATGTTGTTCTGGGCGACGGCGCGGGCGTTGGGGTCGGGCACCGGGACGATGACGTAGAGCACGGCGAAGGCGCCGACGGCGAGCAGGAGCAGCGCGGTGAGGGTACCGAGGGTGATGCGCCAGGTGGGGAGGAGCCGGCGCCAGAAGGGGAGGGCGCGGCGGGCTTCGCGGCGGGCGGCCCGTTTGGCCTGGCGGCGGGTGCTCAACGTCATGACGGGATTATCTGCTATTTGACGCCGGTTCAGCGGTGGCAGGGGCCTTGAGGTGCGGAGTTGTGTCCGCTGCGGGGTGTCGGGCGGTCGCGGTGGGGGGTGTCCGACGGTGGTGGTGGGTGTCGGTCGGTCGCGCTGCGGGGTGTCCGGCGGTGGCGGTGGGGGTGTCGGTCGGTCGCGGTGGGGACGGGTCGGTCGGTCGGGGTCGCCCGATCGGAAAACCGGCTGCGGGGCCGGTGCGGCGGCGGTACGGTGAAAGATGCGAACTTCATAGCGCACCCGTTGTCGCCAGCTCCGCCCGTCCGGCCCGGTACCCCCGGGGTCGGCTGGTCGGGGCCGATGGGGTGTGCGCGGATGTCGATGGGCACCTTTCCCTGGCCGTATTTGTCGACAAGGAGACAATATGCTCTACGCCGCCGTGGCTCGCGGCGCCTTCCGCCGCTACTCCACCTACCGGGCCGCCACCCTGGCCGGCACCTTCACCAACACCGTCTTCGGCATCATCCTGGCCTCCTCCTTCCTCGCCCTCTGGCAGGCCCGCCCCAACCTCGGCGGCTACGACCAGAGCCAGGCCGTCACCTACATCTGGGTCAGCCAGGGCCTGCTGGTCACCGTCGCGGTCTGGGGCGGCGGCTTCCAGGACGACGTCCAGGATCGCTTCCGCACCGGGGACATCGCCGTCGACCTCTACCGTCCGGTCGACTTCCAGGGCTGGTGGCTGGCCACCGACCTCGGCCGGGCCGGCTTCCAGGCGCTGGTCCGCGGCACCGTGCCGATGCTGGTCGGCGCGCTGGTGTTCCGCACCCGGATGCCCGAACACCCGCTGACCTGGGTGTTCTTCCTGCTCTCCGCGTTGCTCGCACTCCTGGTCAGCTTCGCGCTGCGCTTCCTGGTCGCCCTCACCGGCTTCTGGCTGCACGACTCGGAGGGGGTGCGCGCGGTGATGCTGGTGGTCTCGATGTTCTTCTCCGGGATGCTGCTGCCGATCGCGCTCTTCCCCGGCTGGCTCGGCGACCTCGGGCGGGTGCTGCCCTGGGCGGCGCTGATCAAGGTGCCGACCGACGTCTTCCTGGAACGGGCGAGCGGCGGCGGACTGCTTCCGGCGCTGGGCTTCCAACTCGGCTGGGCCGTCGTCCTGCTGGCCGTCGGCCGGGGTGCGCAGTGGCTGGCGACCCGCCGGGTGGTGGTGCAGGGTGGCTGAGCAACTCCTGCCGCGCACCGAGACGTTCGCCGCCCGGACGTCCTGGGCGGTCCGCTCCTGGTGGCTGTGCGCCCGGATGTGGATGCGCTCGATGATGGCCTACCGGGCCTCCTTCGCGCTCAACCTGCTGGCCAGCCTGGTCACCCACTCCCTCGACTTCGTCGTGCTGGTGATCATGTTCCGGCACACCGACCGGCTCGGCGGCTGGAGCCTGCCGGAGATCGCCTTCCTGTACGCCACCGCGACCTTCTCGCTCGGCATCGCCAACCTGCTGGTCGGCTCGGCCGACGGCCTCGGCGTGCGGATCATGAACGGCACGCTCGACACCATGCTGATCCGCCCGGCCCCGGCGCTCTCCCAACTGTGCGCCGAACGCTTCACCCTGCGCCGGCTCGGCCGCCCGCTCCAGGCCGTGCTCGTGCTCGCCTGGTCGCTGACCGCCCTGGACGTGCACTGGACCTGGGACCGGGTGCTGCTGGTGCCGGTGCTGCTGGTGTGCGGCAGCGTCATCTTCGGCGCGATCTACGTCGGCGGCGCCACCGTCCAGTTCTGGTGGGGCGAGTCCAAGGAGATCCAGAACTCCTTCACCTACGGCGGCGCGACCCTGCTGCACTACCCGCCGACCATCTTCGCCAAGGAACTCGTCGCCGGGGTGGTCTTCGGCGTCCCGCTGGCCTTCGTCAACTGGCTGCCCACGCTGCGCATCCTCGGCCGGCCGGACCCGCTCGGCCTGCCCGCCGCGTTCCAGTACGCCTCGCCGGTCGCCGCCGCGCTGTGCGTCGCCGCGGCCGGGCTCGCCTGGCGGGCCGGCCTGCGCGCCTACCGCGGCACCGGCAGCTGAGCGGCCCGCCTCCGCTGCCTCCCGCAGCTACCGCACCCTCCGTGACTCCCGTAACTCCCGTAACCCTTGTGAGGAACCACCGTGGCACTGATCGAACTCCAGGACGTCCGCCGCAGCTTCACCGTGCGGGCCCGCACCGGCCGGTTCAGCCGGGCCAAGCGCGAGGTGCGCGCGGTCGACGGGCTCAGCTTCACCGTCGAGGCCGGTGAGTGCGTCGGCTACATCGGGCCCAACGGGGCCGGCAAGTCGACCACCATCAAGATGCTCACCGGCATCCTCGTCCCCAGCTCCGGCCGGCTGCGGGTGGCCGGGGTGGACCCGGCCCGCGAACGGGTCGCGCTGGCCCGCCGGATCGGCGTCGTCTTCGGCCAGCGCACCACCCTGTGGTGGGACCTCCCGCTGCGGGACTCCTTCGAACTGGCCCGCCGGATCTACCGGATCGCCGACCACCGGTACCGCGAGAACCTCGACCGCTGCATCGAACTGCTCGACCTCGGCGGCCTGTTGGACACCCCCGTCCGGCAGCTCTCGCTCGGCCAGCGGATGCGGGGCGACCTCGCCGCCGCCCTGCTGCACGACCCCCAGGTGCTCTACCTGGACGAGCCGACCATCGGACTGGACGTGGTCAGCAAGGGCCGGGTGCGGGAGTTCCTGCGCGAGGTCAACCGGGACGGCGGCACCACCGTGCTGCTCACCACCCACGACCTCACCGACATCGAGCAGCTCTGCGACCGGGTGATGGTGATCGACCACGGCCGGGTCGTCCACGACGGCGGGCTGGACGGGCTGCACAGCGCCGGGCGCAGCGAGCGGACGCTGGTGGTCGACCTGGCCGAGGCCCGGCCGCCGATCGAGGTGGCCGGGGCGCGGGTGGTGAAGGTCGAGGGGCCGCGCCAGTGGCTGGCCTTCCCGGCGCAGGAGAGCGCGGCGCCGATCGTGGCGGCGGTCGCGGCGCGGTACCCGCTGGTGGACCTCTCGGTGCGGGAGCCGGCCATCGAGGACGTGATCGCGCGGATGTACGCGAAGGTCGCGATCGGCTAGGCGGGCCGGAGCGGGCCGGAGCGGTTCGGAGCGGTTCGGCCGGGCGGGTTCGGCCGGGGTCAAGGCGGCGGTCGGATCGGTCGCCCGTTCGGGGAGGGCACGTGACTCCGCGGCGGGCGGCCGAGTTGACCGTGCGTCGCCCGCCGGTCCGTGCACCGGCGAACCGCACCCCCGGAGGCCCGCCGCCCGATGACCGCACCCGACGTACCCGATGTGACCGTGGTGGTCGCGGTCTACAACACCATGCCGTACCTCACCGCCTGCCTGGACTCGTTGGTCGGCCAGTCGCTGGCGCCGGGGCGGCTGGAGGTGGTGGTCGTCGACGACGGCTCCACGGACGGCGGCGAGACGCTGCTGGACGAGTACGCCGACCGGCACCCCGGGCTGTTCCGGGTGGTCCACCAGGCCAACTCGGGCGGACCGGCGGCCCCCACCAACCGCGGCCTGGACCTCGCCCGCGGCCGCTACGTGCTCTTCCTCGGCGCCGACGACTGGCTCGGCGCCGAGGCGCTGGAGCGGCTGGTCACAGCCGCCGACGCCTGGGGCTCGGACGTGGTGGTGCCCAAGCAGGTCGGGGTGAACGGGCGGCTGGTGCCGCAGGGCATCTTCCACGCCGACGCCGAGTCGGTCGGCTTCACCGACTCGGCGCTGGCCTGGGCGCTGGCCGACACCAAGCTGTTCCGGCTCGACCTCCTCCGGCGCCACGGGCTTCGCCGCAACGAGGAGTTGAAGGTCTTCTCGGACCAGCCGTTCACCCTGGAGGCGTGTCTGCGGGCGGGGCGGGTGTCCGTCCTGGCCGGGTACGACTGCTACTTCCTGGTGCTGCGCGAGGACCGGGGCAACGTCACCGAGCGGGCCTCGGTGCTGGACCGGCTGCGCGGGATCGCCGCGCTCCAGCAGGTGGCCGCCGAACTGGCCGAGCCCGGTGCGGAGTTGGATGCGATCCGGGCCCGTAGCTTCACCTGGGACGTACCCCGGCTGCTCCAGGGCGGCTTCCTGCTGCTGGACGACGGGACGCAGCGGCGGGTGTGCGCCGAGGTGGCCCGGATGGTCGAGCGCTTCGGCGTCCGCACCGTCCACCACCGGCTGCCGGTCGCCGCCCGGGTGCGCCTCGAACTCGCCGCCGCGGTGCGGCCGGAGGCGCTGCGGGACCAGATCCGCTACGAGGCGGCGCACGGCGACCCACCGGTGGTGGCCGAGGGGCTGCGGCGCTACGCGGGCTACCCGGCCTTCCGGGACGGCCGGCTCGGCCTGCCGGACGAGCTGTTCCTGCTGCCGGAGGAGCCGCGGGTCGAGGCCGCCCCGCCGCTCAACCTGGCCCAGCAGCTGTGGCGCGGCCTCGTCCCGGAGCAGCTGCGGCGCGGGCTGCGGCGCCACCCGGGGTGGCGCCGGCTGGCCAACTCGGTGAACGGGGGACGGGGATGAGCGGGCCCGACGGCGGGCCGGACGGCGGGCTGGACGGCGGGCTGGACGTGTGCGTGGTCGGGCTCGGCAAGCTGGGCCTGCCGCTGGCTGTGCAGTTCGCCCTGAAGGGGCACCGGGTGATCGGGGCGGACATCGCGCCCCGGGTGGTGGAGAGCGTCAACCGGGGCGTGCCGCCGTTCCCCCGGGAGGAGGGGCTGGACGAGGCGCTCAAACGGGTGGTCACCGAGGGCCGGCTGCGCGCCACCACCGGCACCACGGCGGCGGTGGCCGCCTCGCGGGCCGTCGTGCTGGTCGTCCCGCTGGTCACCGCCGCCGACGGCACCCCGGACTTCGCGCTGCTCGACGCGGCCACCGACGCCGTCGCGGCCGGGCTGCGCCGGGGCGCGCTGGTCAGCTACGAGACCACCCTGCCGGTCGGCACCACCCGGGAGCGCTGGGCGCCCCGGCTGGCGGCCGGCTCCGGACTGGCGGCCGGGACGGACTTCGCGCTGGTCTTCAGCCCCGAGCGGGTGCGCACCGGTCGGGTCTTCGCCGACCTGCGGCGCTACCCCAAGCTGGTCGGCGGGCTGGACGCCGCCTCGCTGCGGCGCGGCGTCGAGTTCTACCGGGCGGTGCTGGACTTCGACCCGCGCCCCGACCTGCCCCGGCCCAACGGGGTGTGGGAGCTGGCCCCGCTGGAGGCGGCCGAGTTCGCCAAGCTCGCCGAGACCACGTACCGGGACGTCAACATCGCGCTGGCCAACCAGTTCGCCCGGTACGCGGACCGGGTCGGGGTGGACTTCGCCGAGGTCGCCGACGCCTGCAACTCCCAGCCGTACAGCCACCTGCACCGGCCGGGCATCGCCGTCGGCGGGCACTGCATCCCGGTGTACCCGCGGCTGTACCTGTGGAACGACCCGGCGGCGACGGTGGTCCGGGCGGCCCGGGAGGCCAACCTGGAGGTGCCCGGGTACGCGGTCGGGGTGCTGGCGGGGGCGCTCGCCGGGGTGCTGCCGGGCGGGATCGCCGGTCAGGGGGTGCTGGTGCTGGGGGCCGGGTACCGGGGCGGGGTCAAGGAGACGGCGTACTCGGGGGTGTTCCCGCTGGTCGCGGCGCTGGAGGCGGCCGGGGCCCGGCCGTACGTGGCGGATCCGCTGTACCGGGCGGAGGAGCTGACGGCGCTCGGGCTGCCGCCGTACGGCGGGGAGCCGGTGGTGGCGGCGGTGCTGCAGGCGGACCACCCGGAGTACCGGGAGCTGGGGCCGGCGGACCTGCCGGGGGTGCGGGTGCTGTTGGACGGCCGGCGCTGTACGGATCCGTCGCGGTGGGCGGGGGCGGGGGTGCGGAGGATCGTGCTGGGCGGGGCGTGAGGCGGCCGGGCGGGGCGTGACCGGCCGGTCGGGGGCGGGCGGCCGGGCGCTAGCGCGGGCGTGCGGCGGTGGGGTGCGGGCCCGGGAGGCAGGGCGGGAGCGCGGCCGTGGGCGGCGCGTGTGGACAGCCCGAGGGGTGTGATCGCGGCGCACGCCCCCGTCCGCGCCGGTCACCGGGCAGACTGGCGGGGTGAGTGACGAAGCCTTCAGCGGAACCGGCCCCGGGGTCCGGTTCACCGCGGCCGATGAGGAGAAGAGACGCGGCGTCCGCCGGATGAAGACCATCGCGACCGGCCTGCTGGCCTTCGCGACCCTGGTCTTCGCCCTGGCCACCTGGGCCGAGGCGGCCGGCGCCGGTGCCTGGGCCGGGTACGTGGCGGCCGCCGCCGAGGCGGGCATGGTCGGCGCGCTGGCCGACTGGTTCGCGGTGACGGCCCTGTTCCGCCGCCCGTTCGGCCTGCCGATCCCGCACACCGCGATCATCCCGACCAAGAAGGACGCCTTCGGGCGTTCGCTCGGCGATTTCGTCGGCGACAACTTCCTGGCCGGCCACGTGGTGCGCGGCCGGCTGGCCGCGCTCGGCGTCGGCCGCCGGCTGGGGGAGTGGCTGGCCGCGCCGGGCAGCGCCGAGCGGGTCACCAAGGAGGCCTCGGCCGCGCTGCGCGGGGTGCTCGCGGTGCTGCGCGACGACGACGTGCGGGCGGTGGTCGCCGAGGCGGTGACCCGGCGCGCCGCCGCGACCTCGGTGGCCGAGCCGATGGGCCGGATGCTCGGGAAGGTGGTCGCGGACGGCGGGCACCACGGCGTGGTGGACCTGGTCGCCGTCCGGGCGCACGACTGGCTGACCGCCAACCACGAGGACGTGGTCCGCAAGGTCACCCAGAAGACCCCGGGCTGGACCCCGAAGTTCCTCGACCACCAGGTCGGCGAACGGGTCTACAAGGAGTTGCTGCGCTTCGTCACCGACATCCGGGACGACCCCGAGCACCCGGCCCGCGGCGCCGTCGACAACTTCCTCGCCGACTTCGCCACCGAGCTGCAGACCGACCCGGAGACCATCGCCCGGGTCGAGCGGGCCAAGGGCGAACTGCTGGCCCGTCCCGAGGTGCAGGACCTGATCAACTCCACCTGGGCGGCCGTGCGCACCCTGGTGATGGGCGCGGCCGAGGACGAGGACAGCGAACTGCGCCGGCGCATCCGCGAGGGCGTGCACAGCTTCGGCGGGCGCCTGGCCACCGACGCCAAGCTCCAGGCGAAGGTGGACGGCTGGCTGCAGGACGCCGCCCAGTACCTGGTCGACACCTACCGGGCCGAGATCACCTCGCTGATCTCCGAGACGGTGGCGGGCTGGGACGCCGACGACGCCTCGCGCAAGATCGAGGCCAACGTGGGGCGCGACCTGCAGTTCATCCGGATCAACGGCACCGTGGTCGGTGCCCTGGCCGGGCTGCTGATCCACAGCGTGGCGGTGGCCCTCGGCGGGTGATCCGGGGGCGGGCCTATCCTTGCCAGCACAACTCGGAACGCGCGTAGAAGCAGAGAAGGGAACGACCGTGGTCCAGCCGGACGGAAGTCGGATCGGAAACCTGAGTGACCGGAGCATCGAGGCGTTCATCGCCGGGATGCCCAAGGCGGAACTGCACGTCCACCACGTCGGGTCGGCCTCGCCGCGGATCGTCGCCGAGCTGGCCGCCCGGTACGCCGGGGAGTCCAGGGTGCCGACCGACCCGGCGGCGCTCGCCGAGTACTTCACCTTCACCGACTTCGCCCACTTCATCGACGTCTACCTGAGCGTGGTGGACCTGGTCCGCGACGCCGAGGACGTCCGCGCGCTCACCTACGGCGTGGCCGAGGACATGGCCCGGCAGAACATCCGCTACGCCGAGCTGACCCTCACCCCGTACTCCTCGGTCAAGCGCGGCATCCCCGACGTGGCCTTCATGGAGGCGATCGAGGACGCCCGGCTGCGCGCCGAGAAGGACCTCGGCGTGGTGCTGCGCTGGTGCTTCGACATCCCGGGCGAGGCCGGCCTGGAGGCGGCCGAGGTCACCGCCCGGCTGGCCACCGAGCTCGCCCCCGAGGGCCTGGTCAGCTTCGGCCTGGGCGGCCCGGAGATCGGGGTGCCGCGGCCGCAGTTCAAGCCGTACTTCGACCGGGCCCGGGCGGCCGGCCTGCGCTCCGTCCCGCACGCGGGCGAGACCACCGGGCCGCAGACGGTCTGGGACGCGATCCGCGACCTCGGCGCCGAGCGGATCGGGCACGGCACCCAGGCGGTCAAGGACCCGGCGCTGCTCGACCACCTGGGCGAGCACCGGATCCCGCTGGAGGTCTGCCCGACCTCCAACATCGCCACCCGGGCGGTGGAGCGGATCGAGGACCACCCGATCAAGCGGATGGTGGACGCCGGGCTGGTGGTCACGGTCAACAGCGACGACCCGCCGATGTTCGGCACCGACCTCAACACCGAGTACGCGGTGGCGGCGCGGCTGCTGGGGCTGGACGAGGCCGGGGTGGCGGCGCTGGCGCGCAACGCCGTCGAGGCGTCGTTCCTGGAGCAGGCGGGCAAGACCCGGCTGTTCGGCGAGATCGACTCCTACCTGGCGGGCTGGCAGCAGCGCTGACGCCCTTCCGCTCCCGCTGTTCCCCCTGGTGAACCGCCCCGTCGGCCTCGGCCGGCGGGGCGGTTCCGTCGTCTGCGCCGGACCCTCCGAACGGGTGGCGCCATAGTGGCACCACAAATGGCTCGACATGGCGCCATCCGCGTGCCATAGTTGAGCCATGGACCTCACGCCGTACGTCGACAACCTCCGGAACGAGCTCGCGGTGGCCGCCGCCACCGGCGGGGAAGAAGCCCGTGCGCTGGCCGACCGACTGACGCTCCCGCTGGAGTCGGCCGTACGGCTCACGCTGCTCAACGCCTTGTCCGCCGCCATGGGCGAGGTCACCCGGGACCTCGCCCCGGGCTCGGTGGACGTGCGGTTGCGCGGGCTCGATCCCGAGTTCGTGGTGACGGCGCCGCCGGGCGCCGCCGGCTTCCACGGCGACGTGCCGCCCGTGGTGCCACCGGTGGCGCCGGTCGCCCCCGCCGTGGTGCCAGTGGTGCCACCGGTGGTGCCGGAGTCGGACGAGACGGGCACCGCCCGGATCAACCTGCGCCTGCCCGCGCACCTCAAGGCCCGGGCGGAGGAGGCCGCCGGGCAGGAGGGCCTCTCCCTCAACGCCTGGCTGGCCCGGGCCGTCGCCGGAGCACTGGAGGGCGGCCGGCCGCCGGCCCGCCCGGCCGCCGACCCCGGCTCCCGCGCCCCGCGCAGTGTCGGCGGCCAGGGCTTCACCGGCTGGGTCCACTGACGCCTCCGCGCCGCCTGTACCGCCGCAGCACCCGCACCACCCGTACCGCCTGCACCACCCGAACCCACCGCAGCTTCGACGTCACCCCCGCTCCGACCAGCGGGAACACCCACGAGAGTGAAGAGGACGGCACAGCCATGCCTACGTACGAGACCGACGGACCGATCTCCGCCTCCCTCGACTTCGAAATCGGTTCGGTGTGGATCCGCGCGAGCAAGCGCGCCGACACCGTGATCGAGGTCCGCCCCGCCAGTGCGGGCCGGGAGGCGGACATCAAGGCCGCCCAACTGACCCAGGTCGACTTCTCCGGCGGCCGGCTCACCGTCAAGGGTCCCAAGCAGCGCACCGTCTTCTCCAGCAAGAAGGGCTCGATCGAGATCCTCGTCGAGCTGCCCGTCGGCTCCGAGCTGCACCTCGACTCCCCGATGGCGGACGTGGTGACCGAGGGCGCGCTCGGCGACGTCCGGCTCAAGACCTCGATGGGCCGGATCCAGCTCGACCGGGCCGACAGCGCGCGGCTCAAGACCGACCACGGGGACATCCGGCTCGGCGCGATCGCCGGGGACGCCGAGGTGACCGGCGCGGGCCGGATCGAGGTCGGCGCCGTCGGCGGGCGGCTGACGGTCAAGAACAGCAACGGCGACATCGAGATCGACGAGGTGCACGGCGAGTTGACCGCCAACGCCTCCAACGGCCGGATCCACGTCGGCCGCGCCGAGGCGGGCGTGGACGTCAAGACGGCGAACGGCCACATCCGGCTCGGCCGGGTGGTCCGCGGCAAGGTCTCGCTGCAGGCCGGCGTCGGGGACCTGGAGATCGGCATCGCCGAGGGCACGGCGGCCTGGCTGGACGTGCACAGCAAGTTCGGCGCCGTCCGCAACGAGCTGGGCGCGGCGGAGGGCCCGGGCGAGGCCCGGGAGACGGCCGAGATCCGCGGCACCACCCAGGTCGGCAGCGTCACCGTCCGGAGGGCCTGATGGCGGCGATCTCGGCGGTCGGGCTGACCAAGTCCTACGGGGACAAGGAGGTGCTCCGGGGCATCGACCTGACCATCCCGGCCGGCAGCGTGTTCGCCCTGCTGGGGCCGAACGGCGCGGGCAAGACCACGACGGTGGAGATCCTCTCCACCCTGATCCCGGCGGACGGCGGCACGGCCCGGGTGGCCGGCCACGACGTGGTCCGCGAGGCCGACGGGGTGCGGAAGGCGATCGGGGTGACCGGCCAGTTCTCGGCGGTGGACAACCTGCTCACCGCCGAGGAGAACCTGATGCTGATGGCGGACCTCAACCACCTCCGCCGTCGGGAGGGGCGGAGGCGGGCCGAGCACCTGCTGCAGCGCTTCGAACTCACCGAGGCCGCGCGCAAGCCCGTCGCCACCTTCTCCGGCGGGATGCGGCGCAAGCTCGACCTGGCGATGACGCTGGTCGGCGACCCGAAGGTGATCTTCCTGGACGAGCCCACCACCGGGTTGGATCCGCGCAGCCGGCGCACCATGTGGGAGATCATCCGGGGGCTGGTCGCCGACCACGGGGTGACGATCTTCCTCACCACCCAGTACCTGGACGAGGCCGACCAACTCGCCGACCGGATAGCCGTCCTGGACGGCGGCCGGATCGTCGCCGAGGGCACGGCCGAGGAGCTCAAGCGGATCGTCCCCGGCGGGCGGATCCGGCTCCAGTTCGCGGACGCCGGCCAACTGGACCGCGCGGCACGGCTGTTCGAGTACGCCTCCGCCGACACCGAGGCCCTGCGGCTGGACATCCCGGGGGACAACTCCGTGCTCACGGTGAAGGCCGTGCTGGACACGCTCGACAACGCCTCCGTGCGGGCCGAGTCACTGGTCGTGGAGACGGCCGACCTGGACGACGTCTTCCTTCAACTCACCGGGGAGGGTGCGCGATGAGCGCGACGACCTATGTGGTCGGCGACTCGCTGACCATGCTGCGGCGCAACCTCAAGCGCGCCCAGCGGTATCCGGCGATGACCTTCTCGGTCGTGGTGATGCCGGTGATGATGCTGCTGCTCTTCAACTACGCCTTCGGCGGCGCGTTGGGAGCGGGCATCGGGGGCGGCAGCTACATCGACTACGTCACGCCCGGCATCGTGCTGATGACGGCGACGGCCGGTTCGGTGGCCACGGCCGTGGGCGTCTGCGTCGACATGACCGAGGGGATCGTCAACCGGTTCCGGACGATGGCGATCTCGCGCTCGGCCTTCCTCACCGGCCATGTGGTCGGCAGCGTCATACAGACCGTGGTCGCGCTGGTGTTCGTGATCGGCGCCGCCTTCGCCATGGGGTTCCGGTCGAGCGCGGGCCCGCTGGAGTGGCTGGCCGCCGCCGGACTGCTGCTGTTCGTGACGCTGACGCTGACCTGGGTCTCGGCCGGGATCGGGCTGGTCTCGAAGACCCCGGAGAGCGCCAGCAACACCCCGCTCCCGCTGACCTTCCTGCCCTTCATCGGCAGCGCGATCGTCCCGCCGGACTCGATGCCGACCGTGCTGCGCTGGTTCGCCGAGTACCAGCCCTTCACCCCGATCATCGAGACCCTGCGCGGCCTGCTGATGGGCACCGGGATCGGCAACAGCGGCTGGATCGCCCTCGCCTGGTGCACCGGGCTGACCCTGGTCGGCTACTTCTGGTCGCGGAGCGTCTTCTACCGGCGGTGACGGGGGTACGGCCGGTAGCCGCCGGACGGCCCGGGGAGTGGGGAGACCCACCACCCGGGCCGTACCGGCGTGTTCGGCCGCGGTCCGGCAGCCGGGGGCCGGGCCAGGGTCCGCCGGGGGGCCGGGCGGGGGCCGGGCCAGGGTCCGCCGGGGGTCCGTTGCGGATCCGTCGCGGGTCCGCCGCCGTCCGGTCCGCGGCGCTGGAGCGGGCACCGGCCGTCCCCGGAACCCGCCCCTGGGACGGCGTTTCCGTAGCTCCAGCCCCGCGCGAGCGGTCCGGCAACAGCCGTCGGGCCCTGGTCGCCCCCCTGTAGTAAAGTCCGCGCAAAGATCGGCAAAAGACCGCCCGGGGGGACGGATGACGGCGACGCGTCGCAGACGGATCGCGTGGGGCCTCCGAGGGGCCGCGCTGCTCCCGCTGCTGGCCTACCTGCCGGGCTGGCACGCCTCGCGGTCGGGCGGCCTGGTGGTGGTCGAGCACTGGCTGAACCGGCCGGTGCTGCTGATCGGGGCGGCGGTGGTGCTGCTCGTGGTGTCGCTGGTGGTCGGACTGGAGTTCCGCACCCGGTTCTCCCAGATCGGCTGTGCGGCCGTGCTGGCGCCGCTGGTCGTCGCGGCGGTCCCGGTCCTGGCCCTGTCCTTCCTGTTCAGCGGCCACGGTGGTCGGGAGGATCGTTTCGTCAGCCCGAGCCGTCCGGACCGGGTGCTCACCGTCACCAACGTCGCCTTCTCGATCGACCCGATCTACCAGGTGGAGTTGGAGGCCGGCGACGGCTGGTCCGCCCGGCACTGGAGCATGGGCACCTGGGACACCCAGAGCGGCGACTTCGTCCGCATCGACTGGTCCGGCCCGGACCAGATCACCGTGACCGGCCGGGAGAAGCTCACCGTCTTCGACGTCCGCTCCGACGGCAGCCTGAGCGGGCCCCGGGTCCTGCCCAAACAGGGGGGTGCCACCGCGGAGCCTTCTTCCTAGGCTGTCCCGGTGCAGACATGGATCCGTGGGGGACGGGGAGCCGGGCCGCGCTGGGCGCGCTGGGTGGCGGCGGTGTACGTGATCGGGTTCGTCGAGGGGACCGGGGCGCACCTCTACGACGTGCTCACCGGCGGACTCCACGCCTACCAGGGCATGCCGCTTCCCTGTCAACTGCTGTTCCACGCCCTGCTCGTGCTGGACCCGCTGGCCGCCCTGCTGGTGGTCCGAGGCCACCCGGCGGGGCCGCTGCTGGGCGCGGCCGTGATGGTCGCCGACCTGGTCGCGAACTGGTGGATCTGCTGGGACAGCCTGATCCGCCGTCCGCTCGACTACCTCCAGCCGGTCGGGCTGCTGCCGATGACGCTCTTCGGGCTGTTCGTGTTCGGGACGGTGCTGCCGCTTCGGAGGGCGTTCCGGCGGGCCGCCCCGCGGCCCGCTGCGCCCGCGCGCGCCCAGGAAGCCTGAGCGCGCGGGGGCGGGGCCGTGCGGGTCGGGCCGGAAGCGTCGGGCCGGATCTGTGCCGGGCCGGGGGCGTCGGGCCGGAAGCGTCTGGCCGGGTGGGTCACCAGGTGTCGATGCCCATGGTCTTGGCGGCGCTGTGGATGGCGTTGTAGTGCGCGATCGACATGTCCGACTTCTTGTCCTTCGGCGGGAGGTTCTTGTCGGCGGCGCGGAACTCGTCGCGGGCGGCGGCGAGCAGGCTGGTGCCGTAGGAGACCGGCACGTCGTTGGTGCCGTGGACCGGGTGGGACTTGGCGGCGGTCTTGCTGCCCGCGTTGGCGAGGGTGCTGCGGGCCTGGTTGTAGTCGGCGGCCTTGACCGTCTTGGGATTGCGGACCTGCGCCTGCACCCCGGCCACCGACGGCGCCCGCTCGGCGGCCATGGCGGCGGGGGCGACGGCGGCCGTGAGGGCACCGGCGGTGAGGACGGTGGCGAGGGCGTTGCGGACGATCCTGTTCATGGGAAATGCCTTCCGTAAACGGGTCGGGGATTCGCCTCCGGGCGCGAAGTGGTGATCGTCGGAGTGCGAACGTCTCCGCACTACCCCGGGTGTCGAGAGCGGAAAACCCGCTTCCGCGCGGTTGGTCGGGAAGCGGTGGGATCAGGCCGTTCTCTGGAATCAGGGAATTCGTATGGTCATACTGGCCACGAAATACTGACGTCATGAACCCGGATCAGCAGCCCGACCTGGACGAGATCGAGCGGTGGTACGCCGATGTGCCGGCGGGCCGGGACGAGGCCGACCGGTGGGCGTCGCGCTGGTACCACGACGACGACCTGGCGTGGGACGAACCCTCCCTGGACGCCCTGTACCTGCTCTGCGGGATCGACTCGGTCCACGGCCCCGGGGAGCCGTACCTGTACGACGACGAGCAGGTGCGGGAGTGGCTCGACGGGCTCCGGCGCCGTCGGGCCCGAGACGGACGCGGCAGGGCCCGTTACTCGTCCTCGTCCTCGTCGTACGGCGGGATCGTCCAGCGCAGCACCGTTCCGCCGTCGCCGGTGGCGGCGAGGACGACCGGGTAGGTCCGGCCCCAGTCCCGCCCGCCGTGGTGCCGCACCGCGTGGTCGCCCTGGTCCCAGTCGAGGCCGAGCACCCGGCAGCCGCCGACCTCGATCGCGCCGACGAGCAGCGGGTGGTGCCAACCGGCGCGCTGGAAGCGGTAGTGGTCGGTGTGCCGGTCGACCGAGACGGCGAGGCCCTTGCCGTGGTGGCGGCGCTGCCAGTCGGTGAGGTCGCTCGCGCGGGCGGTCGCTTCGGCGACCGGGAGGTCGAGCCAGCCGTACGGTCCGGCGGCGCCGTACTGGGCGATCCGCTCACCGCCGAACCGGGCGTGGGCGTCCTCCTCGTAGCGGCCCCAGTACGTCACGTCGGCGAGCCCGTCGGTGGACTCGTCGTCCGGACCGGTCCAGGCCGCCAACCCCGTGGCGTCGCCGATGACCATGCCGCAGCGGTCCACCGGCAGGTCGCCGAGGGGGACCGGCGTCGACCGGTCCGGGCCGCCCGGCCAGGGGAGGCCGAGCTCGATCTCCAAGGTGGCGACGGTCGGTTCCTCGTCGAAGGGGGAGGGGGAGACCGTCGCCCGCACCTGCAGCGGCCGGTCGGCGGCGGCCGGGACGGCGACCGCCTCGCACTCCCCGTCCCGGAGGTGGGCGCCACCTGCGGCGGCCGCGGCGCGGGCCCGCTCGGCGAGGGGCCGTCCCAGCTCCGGCCAGTAGTCGATCCAGCCGGCCAGGCCGAGGACGAGCACGCCGGACGGCGCGGTGACGGACCCCAGGTCGAGGAAGGTTTCGGGCATGCGCCGATTATTCCGTTCGGGTACGACAGCCAGGGGACGGGCCGGGACCGGCAGGCCCTAGAGGCTGCCGCCGAGGAGGACGCGGTAGACGATGGTGGTGTCGTCGGTGCTGACCTCGGTGCAGAGTTCGCGGCGGTCGAGCAGCCAGCCGTTGGCCTCGCACCGCTGCCGGGGCCGGAGGCGGGCGGCGGCCTCCGCCGTCGGCACGCCGGGCGGGGCGGCGAGGTAGAGCGTGCGCCAGCAGGTGGCGCCGCTGCCGTTGCCGCAGTCCTGGCCGCTGCCGAGCGCGGTGTAGCCGGGCGGCGGTTCGGGCAGGGCCTGCGCGGAGGGGACGTCCGCCTCGTGGAAGAACAGCAGCGCCAGCAGCGGGGTGAGGCACAGGACCAGGGCCAGTTGGGCGTGGAAGGCGATGCCCGCCGCCCGGGACCAGCCGCTCGGGCGTTCCGCCCGCGGTCCGGCGATCCGCCGCTCCAGCCACAGGCCGAGCAGGACGGCCAGTTCGGCGAGCGGGGTGTACAGCAGGTACAGCTCGGCCTCGTTGCGCGGCCGCAGCAGGTCGAGGGCGACGGCGAGGACCAGCGCCAGCCAGAGCAGCAGCGCGCCGGCGAGCGGCAGCCGGAACGGCGTCGCCCGGGCGCGCAGCAGCCAGTGGACGAGCGGTAGCAGTGCGAACAGCACGCCGAGGACGGCCCACACGACGATCCGACCCCCGGTGCGATTGACGACGTCCCGGGAGTTCGGACGCCCGGGCGACGCTCTGTGGTTCCGGCCCGGAGGAAGCGCCTCCTCGGGTCCGCCGGTCCGCCGGTCCGCCGGCCGGACGGCTCAGGAAGTCACCGGGGGTCAGTGGGCGTTGGCCCAGGCGCGCGAGGAGAGCACGAGGAGGTAGCCGTCCGGGTCCTGGACGGTGACGCCCCAGGTGTCCCAGTACGGGTTGTGCGCCGCAACGCGCTTGCCGCCGTGCCGTTCGAGCCGCGCCGGCAGGTCGTCGCCGACGGGTTCGCCGAGGTAGACGACCAGCAGGTCCTCGGCGGTGGGCTGCGGTGCGACGGGCGCGGCGGGATCGTGGACCAGCTCCAGGTGCCAGGCGGCGGCGGGCCAGCCGACCATGAGGAGCGAGTGGTCGCCGGGGGTGCCGTCCGCCGTGTGCCGGTAGAGGACGTCGAGGCCGAGGCCGGAGACCCAGAACTCCTCCGCCGCTTCGAGGTTGCGGGAGGGGCGGGCGATCCGGAGGTGGGCGGTGGCGTCGGCGGGCATGGTGCTGCCTCCTGGGGAGGGGTGGACGGGTCCGGTGGCAGTGAGCCTAGGGAGCGGTGGGCCGGGTGCCATCGGGCGCTGGTCCTAGTCCGCCGGGCCTCGGTCCGGGCCGTCACGGCGTCATCTGCGGGACGGCGCACCGGTCCGAACGGATCTCCGGTGGAAACGCGGAAGGGCCCGGCACCTGGTGAGGTGCCGGACCCTTCCGACGTGGAGCGCCAGGCCCGGATCGCACGGACTCTTCCTACTGAAAGTAGGACGTGCTCTGGTAGCACCGCTGACGCCTGACGAGGAATCTTCTCCCTCGCGACAAGAGAAAGACTAGCAGGTCAGCGGCCATGATCCGAATCGGGGAGGAGGCGACCGAAACGCGGAAGGGCCCGGCACCTGATGTGGTGCCGGACCCTTCCGACGTGGAGCGCCAGGCCCGGATCGCACGGACTCTTCCTACTGAAAGTAGGACGTGCTCTGGTAGCACCGCTGACGCCT
>NZ_JBFBGS010000021.1:135931-149586 GCF_040684795.1 Kitasatospora sp. NPDC089797
GACGAGGAATCATCTCCCTCGCGACGAGAAGAAGACTAGCAGGTCAACGCCGGTGGTCCGAACCGCGCCGGCGGCCCCCGGCGGGACGCGGGCTCCTGGCCCCGGTCGTCCCGCGTCGGTGGGGGCGGGTGGCCGGTTTCCGGTGGGAGCCGAAGGCGGCCGGACGCCCTTCGCCGGCCTCCGTCCCCGGCTGTGGCCCGGCCTCCGGTCCTCCTCTGTACGCAGGACGTCGGCCCGGTCGACGTCCTGCGTACACCCTCGCCCGCTGCGGCCCGCCGCCAAGATCCGTAAACGTTCCCGTGGTCGAAGTGGCGCGACAACAACCGTGATGAACAAGTGGCTTGACGCTGGATCAGCTCGCTTGGGAGAGTCGGCGACCGCACGAACGCCGGTGCGAAATCAACGGTAGACCACAGGAATTCGACGCAGCTCCGTCGAATCGGGGGAGGCCTCTCATGCTCACCAGGAAGACCGCCGTAGCCGCGGTGGCGGTAGCCGCCGCGGGTGTCCTCGGCGCGGCGACGACCGCATCCGCCGCGACCACCCTGTACGACACGAAGTCGATCGTCCTCAACATCGGCCGGCTCGGCCCGACCTGCACGTCCCGCACCGTCGACCTGGCCGCCGGCTCCTACAGTTGGGGCTGGGCCGACCGGGCTCCCGAGGCGAGCAGCACCGTCCAACTCGCCGCGGGCAGCTACACCTGGACCGACTGCCTGTCCGTGACCCTGGAGGACCACGAGTTCCTGACCTCCTCGCTCCAGCCGGTCAGCGGCGGTTCGGGCGTCCGGGCGATGCGCGGGGCGAGGTGGCTCCCGAGCGGGCCGTACACCTTCGGCAGCTTCCTCCGCCCGAACTTCTGACGTCCGGGGCCGGTGGGCCCACGTCCGGGGCCGGTGGGCCCACGGGCCCGGTGGGCGCACCGGGCCGGTGAAGGAGGAGGCCCCGACCGCCGTTCGCGGGTCGGGGCCTCGCCGCTTCCTCCGTCGCGGCCGCCCGGACGTCGGGTGCCCGCTACCGGGTCCGGTAGGGCGTCGGGGTCGAGGTCGGCGCGGAGCCGGCGAAGGCCGTCGGTGCCGTCGTCCGGCCGTAGGTCGGCGGTGCCGTCGGGATCGACATGGGGGGCGTCGTCGGGTCGGAGGTGGAGGCCGCCGTCGGGATCGAGGTCGGGGTGGTCGTCGGCGCGTACGTCGGGGCGTACGTCGGCTCCGTCGTCGGCAGGTGGGTGCCGCCGGGCGTCGTCGACGTCGGAGCCGACCCGCCGGGGGTGCCCGGCGTTCCCGGGGTGCCCGGTGTCATCCAGGGGGTGCCGCCGGACGTCGGGAGGTCCGTTACGCCCCCGGTCGGGAGGTCCGTCGGGGAGTCCGTCGGGCTCCCCGACGGACCGGAGGTGGGGGTGGACGTGGGAGTGGAGGCCGGGCCGGCGGGGCGGTGGTCCTGGGCGAGGGCGACGGGCAGCCCCACACAGACCCCGGCGAGCAGCAGGAGGGAGCCGCCGGTCACCAGGGCCGTCCGGGCCCGGCGCCGGGCCCGCAGCAGGGCCTGCAGCCGCTCGTGGTGGTGGGGGCCGAAGGCGGTGTGCTCCTGGGTGTCGCGCATCATGCGGGCCAGCTCCTGTTCGAAATCGTCCATGAGTTCCTCCCTCACCTCGCCGGCTCGTTGGCCTCGGTCAGAGCCTCCCGCAGCTTCGCCACTCCGCGTGACGTCAGGGAGCGGGCGGTGCCCACCGGGCAGCCCATCACCTCGGCGACCTGCGCCTCCGGCAGGTCCTGGTAGTAGCGCAGGACGACCGCGGCCCGCTGGCGGGCCGACAGGAGGGCGAGTGCGGACTCCAGCCGGGTGCGCTCCTCCACGACCGCGGCCAGGTCCTGGCCGACGGGCGTCTCGGGCAGGTCCTCGGTGGGGCGTTCGCCCCACCAGCGGCGGCGGGCCGAGCGGGCCGCCGCGCGCACCAGGATCTGACGCAGGTAGGCCTCGGGCGCCTGCCCGGCGACCTTCGGCCAGGCGGACCACAGTTTGAGGAGTCCTTCCTGCAGCAGGTCCTCGGCCCGGTGCCGGTCCCCGCCGGTGAGCAGGCGCGCGAGGTGGAACAGTGCTGACCAGCGGGCCTCGACGAACTCGTCGAAACCATCCGCTCGCGACTGCCTCATCCAGCACCACCTTTCGTCCTCCGAACGCCTGCACCTGTGGAAAGGCACTGGCAACCGGCTCGCTATGCACCTCCGTTCTGTGAACTGGGTCACGGTCGGGGCAACTCGTCTCGGCCGCCGCCCCTCGTGGGTGGCCGCCGACAACGCCCTTCACTATCCGTTACGCCGCCGGGTCGTCCGGCCGGCGCCTGCTGTCGCGTGACCGCCGCCTGCTGTCGTGTGACGCGCCGGGGAGCGCGCGCGGCGTTCCGGACTTCCATCGGTGCGTGCACTATCTTTCCTGCTGCGTCGCCACTCTCCGTGACCGGTCCCGGTCCCTGGCGCCGCGTGGCACGCACCCCGACCCGTCCCCCGGAAGGCTTGTGATGGCTGCCCAACTCCCCACCACCGTCGACGGCGTGATCTCCCGCCTGGCGGAACTCGACGCCGAGCTCGACCCCCGCGACGGCGTGGCCTGCTTCAACCGCATCTACCTGAAGGTCACCAAGCTGGTGAAGGAGAGGGTGACCGGCGGCACCTTCAAGGACAATGCGTTCATCGAGCAGATGGACGTGAACTTCGCCGGGCTCTTCCTCAAGAACGTCGACGCCGCCAAGGCGGGCGGTCCGGTCGACCCCGCCTGGCAGCCGATCTTCGACCAGCGCCACAACCCGGTCCTCTGGCCGATCCAGTTCGCCCTGGCCGCGATGAACGCCCACATCGACCACGACCTCGCCCTCGCTCTCGTCGAGACCTGCAAGCAGCGCAGGACCGCGCCCGAGAACCCGCCGGTGCACGAGGACTTCGAGAAGGTGAACGACCTGCTCGCCAGTGCCGAGGCGGAGATCCGGGCGGAGTTCGAGCTGCAGTTGGAGCGGATCGCCACCGCGCCGGCCGAGTCGCTCAAGCACTATGTCTCGGCCTTCAGCATGGCCACCGCCCGCGAGGCGGCCTGGTTCAACGCCACCCGGCTCTGGAAGGTGCGGGACGACTTCCTGGCCTACCAGTACGAACTCGCCCGGATCACCACGCCCGTGGGCCTCACCAACGTCGCCATCCTCACCCCGGTCGTTCCGCCGCCGGCGGGCTGAGCGCCGCTCAGCCGGGTGGAAGGCCCGCCCCGGTGGGCGCGAAATGGGTTGCGCGGATGATCCGGAACTGCCGACCATCATGCGATGAGCACAGTGATCAGACGCGTACGGGCCGACGAGTGGGAGCAGGGCAAGGCGATCCGCCTGGACGCCCTGCGCGATCCGGTCGCGCACCTCGCCTTCCTGGACACCTACGAGTCCGCCGCCGCCAGGGCCGACGAGTTCTGGCGGGAGCGCACCGCCGGGGCCGCCGGGGGTACCTCGGTCTGCCAGCTCGTCGCGGAGGCCGCCGACGGGCGGTGGCTCGGCACCATGACGGTGCTGGTCGAGCTGCCCGGCGCGCCGGGGGCGCTCGATGACGACGTCATCACCGTGCCGCAGGCGCACGTGGTCGGGGTCTACGTCCGGCCCGAGGCGCGCGGCACCGGCTTGGCGCACCGGCTGATCTCGGCCGCCCAGGAGTGGGCCTGGTCGCTCACCGAACCCCGGCTCCAGCGGGTCCGGCTGTTCGTCCACGAGGACAACGCGCGGGCCGAGGCGATGTACCTGCGGGCCGGCTTCCGGCACTCGGGTGCGTCGGCGCCGGTGCCGGGCGACGGGACGCGCCGCGAGATCGAGCTGGCGGTCGAGCGCGACTGAGCGGTGCTGAGCGCGGCCGGGGGCGGCCGGGTGCGGCCGACCCCGAGGCGTCGTCGGGGTCGGCGGGCGGCGCCGGTGCGTGACCGGTCGTGACCGGCCCGACCGGCCTCCTGGTCACGAGCCCGAGCGCAGACCCAGCATGCTGTGCCGGACCGCACCGGCGGAGGCGTCCGCGGCCCCCGGGGCCTGACGCACCACCTCCACCAGCTGCCGGCGGAGTTCCGTGGCCGGTTCTCCGAGCACGACACCGCTGAGCACCAGCTCCAGCATCAGGCAGTCGTAGTCGGCCGAGCTCCCGTGGAGGCCGCCGCGGCCCGCTTCCACGACGGCCGAGACGATCCGCCGGCCGCCGCCCCCGACGGGCGCGAACGTCGCCTCGAAGACGCCGAAGCCCTTCCAGCTGCGGTGCAGGAAGACGACGTCGTCCTCGGTGAAGACGTTCCACTTCTCGTCCATGTCGTAGGCCCGGTACCCCCGCCGGATCCGCTCCCATTCGGCGTCCGTCCAGACGCGACCGGGGAGCCGGGCCATCGGAGCGGGCGTGGTGATCGGCAGGATGCGTCGGAACGACTCCCGGGTGGACGGAGCATCGGCAGGCATGACGCGATCCTAGGGACGCGCCGTTCCGCCGGGCCAGTGATATACCCCGGCGTCGGCCCGCCCGTCCAGGGGCCTGCCCGCCCCCGTCCGGGGGTCGGCCCGCCCCCGTCGAGGGGTCGGATCAACCGTCCCGGTGCCGGCTCAACCGCCCACCCGGACCACGTACTTGCCCGTGGCACGCCCCTGCTCCAGCGCGTCGTGCGCTGCCGGAACGGCCTCCAGGCCCGGCAGTTCGGTGAGCGGGAGGGCGAGGTCGCGGTGGGCCTGGAGGCGGAGGGTGGTGCGGATGGCCCGGGCGAGGCGTTCGGGGGCGGTGGCGGCGTAGGCGCGGTGGCTGAAGCCGGTGACGGAGAGGTTGCCGCCCATCAGGGCGCCGAGGGTGGGGAGTTCGCCGACCCGGTCGCCGCCCGCGTTGCCGAACAGGACGATCCGGCCGCCGGGGGCGGTGACCGCCAGGTCGAGGTCCAGGGCGGCGGTGCCCAGCGGGTCGAGCACCAGGTCGACGCCCCGGCCGCCGGTGGCGGTGCGGATGGCGTCGGCGAGCCCCTCGTCGCGCGGGAAGGCGTGGTGGTAGCCCAGGGCGACGGCCGCCGAGGCCTTCTCCGGGCGGCCGACGGTGCCGATCAGCACGCCTCCGCCGCCGAGCAGCGGGGCGAGCTGGGCGACCGCGCTGCCGATGCCGCCGCCGGCCGAGTGGACCAGGACGTTGTTCCCGGCGGTCAGCCGGCCCGCGTCGGTGAGCAGCAGGACGGCGGTGGCGAGGCCGAGCGGGGCGGCCGCGGCGGCGCTGAGCTCCAGCCCGTCCGGGACGGGGACGGTCAGGACGGCGTCGGCGAGGACGACCTCGGCGAGTCCGCCGCCGACCGGCGCGGCCGCGACCCGGTCGCCGACGGCCAGACCGGTGACGCCCTCGCCCAGTTCGCGGACCGTGCCGGACACCTCCTTGCCCGGCCGGTACGGCCACTCGGCGGTGTAGCCGGCGTCGCCGCGGCGGGCCATCACGTCCACGAAGTTCAGTCCGGCCCACGCGACGTCGATCGCCACCTGGCCGGGCCCGGGGTGCGGCGCCGCGGTCTCGCGGATCTCGGTGTTCTCGGCTCCACCGGGTGCGGTCATCACCAGTGCGCGCATGTCGGGCCCCCTCGACTACGATGTTCGACGAACGGCGAAATTGCCGTGGCACAGTGGTACCACCGCTTTTCGATGCTTGTCGAACATCGCAGATCAGAGGAGGTTCGGACGTGCCCCGCAGCACCCGCCGCCGCCCGGCGCCCACCCACCCCGCAGCCGAGGACATCGACCTCTACGACGTCCTGCACGCGCTCTCCGACCCCACCCGGATGACCATCGTCCGGGTGCTGCGGGCCGAACCCGAACGGGCCTGCGGCAGCTTCCCGGTGGACGTCGCGCCCTCCACCCTCAGCCACCACTTCAAGGTGCTGCGCGAATCCGGTGTGATCAGCCAGCGGGAGGAGGCCAACCGCCGCTTCTCCGCGCTGCGGACGGTCGACCTCGAACGGCGCTTCCCGGGGCTGCTGGACACCGTCCTCGCCGCGCTCGCCCGCAACGGGGGCGACGCCTGACCGGCTCCGTCGCGCGGGGCTCCGGAGCGGTGGCGGGGCGACCGGGCGGTCGGGTGGCGGGGCGGCGGGGCGGCGTCCGTGCGGCCGAGCCCGCCGCTGCGGGGGCTCAGCGCAGCCGCGAGGAGGAGAGGATCGACGCGAGGTGCGCCACCACCATCCCCCAGGTGATCACCGTGATCCCGGCGAGCGTCCACCGGGTCGCGTCCAGGTTGTGCAGCCCGGCGTCCACCGCGGCCGCCGCCAGCAGCACCAGCGAGGCCTCGATGCCGTTCGTCACCCGGTGGATCTTGAAGATCGAGGCGAACCGGCGGGCCGTGGCGATGCCCTGGGACCGCGGCTGGGTCGACTCCTCGTCCGCCGGCGGCCGGCCGCTGCGGGCGCGGGCCACGTCCACCAGGTCCGTGGAGGCCTTGAGCAGCACCACGCCCAGCGCAGCGGCCAGACCGGCCGACACCCACAGCTCCGAGCCCCCGCGGGCCGCCCGGACGCCCGCGCCGATCATCAGCGCGGCATCCGCCAGGTAGGCGCCGAGCCGGTCCACGTACACCCCGGCCATGCTGAACTGGCGCTTCCAGCGCGCCACTTCGCCGTCCACGCAGTCGAACAGCAGGAACAGCTGGAACAGCACCACGGCCAGCACCGCGCCGGTCAGGCCCGGGATCAGCAGGGCCGCGCCACCGCCGACCCCGCACACCACCATCACCCAGGTCAGGGTGTTCGGCGAGACCGAGGTGCGCACCAGCTGCCGGGTGGTCCGCAGCGAGACGGCCCGCATGTAGAGCCGGCCCGCCCAGTGCTCACCGTTGCGGCTCTGCAACTTGGCCTGCGGCTGGCACACCTCGCGCAGCTCGGCGAGCGCCGGAGCAGCCACCATGTCGACATCCCTCCACCTGTCCCGGACCGGGACCCGCTGTCCCGGAACGGGACCCGAAACGATCACCACAGGCTACGGCCTCCGGGTGACCACCCTGACCAGCCGGTACGCCGCTGCGGCCGGGAAAACCGGTGGGCCGCCCCACCGCGCGCGGGCTAGGCTTCGCGGGTTCACCGGAACCGGAGCCCCCGGGCCCGATCGCCCGCTCCCACAAGCCCGTTGACGCCGGCCGGCGCCACCGGCCGTCGGCCCGCCCCGGGCCCGGCACGCAGCGGGGAGACCGGGCCCCGGAGGCGGAACGAGGAGAGCGCAGCCCCATGGTGACCACGGGTACCGCCCCGCAGAGCCCTGACCTGGCCCGACTGCTGGCCGACCACCGGCCGCAGGGACCGGCCGAGACCGCCGACCACGCCCGGGCCGCCGCGCTGCTCGCCGCCCACGAGGGCCACCGGGCCCGGGACGGTGCCGTCGCAGCTGCCGGTGCCGCCGGTGACGCCCACGCCCTCTGGGACCGGGGCACCGCGCTGCACTTCACCGCCTCCGCACTGATCGTCCACCCGCCGACCCGCCGGGTGCTGCTGCGCTGGCACGTCCGCCAGCAGGCCTGGCTCCAGGTCGGCGGCCACGGCGACCCGGGGGAGACCCGCCCGCTGGACATCGCCCTGCGCGAGGGCCTGGAGGAGACCGGCCTGACCGACCTCACCCCCTGGCCGGACGCCGCGCTCCTCCACCTCGCGGTGGTGCCCGTCACGGCCTCGCCCGTCGAGCCCGCGCACGAACACGCCGACCTGCGCTTCCTGCTGGCCACCGGCACCCCGGACGACGCCCGGCCGGAGAACCCGGCCTCCCCGCTGGAATGGCTCACCGTGGAGGAGGCCCGGCAGCGCACCACGGAGGAGAACCTCCGCGAGACCCTCCACCGCGCCGCCCGCCTGCTCGGCTGAACCGCAGCCTCCCGTAAGGAACCCCGACACCGTGACGCACACCGACCGGCCCACCGTGGCCCACACCGACCAGGACACCGTGGCCCACGCCGACCAGGACACCCTGATCCACGCCGACCAGACCCTCATCTTCGACGCCGACGACACCCTGTGGGAGAACAACGTCCTCTTCGAGCGGGTCATCGACGGCTTCCTGGACTGGGTCGCCGCCCCGGCCGAGCGGGACGGCACCCGCGCCCTGCTCGACCGGATCGAGGCCGCCAACGCCGCCGCCCTCGGCTACGGCGCGGCCGTCTTCCGGCAGAGCCTCGCCGACTGCCTGCGGCGGCTGAACGACGACCGCACCCCCACCGCGGCCGAGCTCGACCGGATCGACGCGCTGCTCGCCCCGCTCACCCGGCGCGGCGAGGTCGAGCTGATCCCCGGCGTCGCCGACACCCTCGACGTCCTGGCCGGCCGCCACCGCCTGCTGCTGCTCACCAAGGGCGACCAGGGCGAGCAGCAGGCCAAGGTGACCGCCTCCACGATCGACCACCACTTCCGCGGCGTCCACATCGTGGCCGAGAAGTCCGCCGACACCTACCGGCAGCTCATCGCCGAACTCGGCCTCGACCCGGACCGGACCTGGATGATCGGCAACTCGCCCAAGTCCGACATCGCCCCCGCCCGGCAGGCCGGGCTGCGCACCGTCTTCATCCCGCACGAGCACACCTGGGTGCTGGAACATCAGGACCTGGGCCCGGACGAGGCGACGCTGCAGCTCACGGCCTTCCCCGAGCTGCTGCGCCACTTCTGACCCGTCGAGCCGCGAGCCGGGCGGCTTCCGGGGCCTCAGGCCGCGAGCACCGCCGCCGGGGCCTGGTCGGTACCCCGGTACAGCCAGGCCCGTTCGGCGGCCGACCACGCGCTCGTGGTCAGCAGGTACAGCGCGGCGGCCACCGGCACCAGCAGCGCGAACAGCGCCGACCCGAACGACAGGTACGGCAGCAGCGCCGCCCCCGGCTGCGGGGTGGTCTGCGCCGCGGCCGCGCGCCGGGCCCGGCGGTAGTTGACGTACCCGACCGCCGCCAGCCCGGCCTCCAGCACCGCGAACACCGCGAACTGCGTGGCACCGTGCGCGTTCCCGACGTGCAGGCCGAGCGGCACCCCGAACAGGGTGTGGTCCAGCAGGTCGTTCGGAGTGGTGAACAGGCGGTACATCACCGAGAAGAACGGGATCTGCACCAGCATCGGCAGGCAGCCCGCGAACGGCGACACCTGCTCCTTCCGGTACAGCTCGGCCAGCGCCTCGCGCTGCTTCTCCGGGCGGTCCTTGTGCTTCCGGTTCAGCTCGGCGATCTTCGGCGCGAGCGTCGAGCGGGCCTTCTCCCCGCGTGCGGCCGCCCGCGCCAGCGGGTGCAGCGCCAGTCGTACGACGAGGACGAACAGGACGATCGCCAGTGCGGTCGGCAGGACGTGGGCGATGGCGGCGACCGCGGCGTGGGCGACGGCGACGGCCGGGTCGAGAACAGCGAGAACGGACATGGTGGAGCGAGCCCTCCGGGGTCTCAGGACGTGAGTGGTCGGCGGAGGGCGGCCGCGAAAAGGGCGTACGGCGAGGCCGAGGGCACCTGCGGCGATGCCGAAGGGGCTTACGGCGATGCGGAGTTACGCGGCCGCCGGGGCCGCTCCCGGCGCCCTGGGGCGTCGCCGGCCCCGGGCGTCCGGATCACGCTGCGGAAGGAAGGCCGTACCGAACGCCCGGCGTCGCAGCACCCCGCTGCGCACCGCCGCCGGCGCCCGTGCGCCCAGCAGCCGCGCCCCGGCCAGTGCCCCCGCGACCGCCCCGGCGACCAGTGCCACGGCCGCCACGGCGGCGACGGACGCCAGCGCGCCGCCGTCGCTCACCATGTTCCCGGTCAACACCCGGAGCAGCCCGAGCAGGAACGTCACAACGCCCATGGCACGCCCCCCTTTCGGTGTCTCCCCGGTCTTCCCCGGTGCCTCCCGGCTCCCGGACGTACAGCAGGACGATCGTACGGCCCGCCGGGGTCCCGGCGGTACCGGGTACCTGGTCCCTGGTCCCTGGTCTCCTGACGTCGGGACTGTAGCCGATGGTGCTACACGGGGCTACCGTGGATCCATGAAGACGATTACCCAGCGCGAGTTCCGGAACAACTCCGCCGCGGTGATGGACGCCGTCGAGGCGGGGGAGACCTTCCACATCACCAGGAACGGGGTCGAGGTCGCCGAGCTGCGACCGGTGTCCGGGCGACGACGGCTCACCGCGGAGGAACTGGTGGCGCGGCACGTGAAGCTGCCGCGGGTGGACTACCAGCAGATGCGCAAGGAGGCCGAGGAGTACTTCGGGCCCGAGGAACTGGTCGGGGACGAGGGCGACGACCCGTTCGAGCGGCGGCGTGGCTGAGCGCCGGAGAGCACCCCGGCGACGGCCCGCCGGGGTGCTGGACACCTGCGTCTACATCGACCTGGCGCTGCTCAACCCCGGCGACCTGCCCGCCGTGCCCGAGCTGACCGCGATCACCTTCGCCGAACTCCAGCAGGGCGTCTCGATGGCGCGCGACCCGCTCAGCCGCGCCGCCCGGCTGGAGGTGCTGGGTGCGGCGATGGCCGACTTCGACCCGCTGCCCTTCGACGCGTCCGCCGCCGCCCGCTACGGCACCCTGGTCACCCTCACCATCGCCGCCGGACGCCAGCCCCGCCCGCGCCGGATCGACCTGATGATCGCCGCGGTCGCCTCCGCGCACGGACTGCCGCTCTACACCCGCAACGTGGCGGACTTCCGGGGGCTGGGCTCGGCGGTCGAGGTCATCGGGATCTGAGGCACCGGGCCCCGGGTCACCGGGAACCGAGGCACCGGGCTCCGGGTCATCGCGCTCCGGGTCACCGGGGTCTGAACAGCGCGGCCGGGCCCTCGCGTTCGACGTCGTCGGCGAGCGCCGCCGCGTGCCGCAGGGCGTCCTTGCGGTTCCGGAAGCGCCGCAGCACCAGGTTGTTGCCGCGGGTGCCGATGTACGGGCCGACGGCGGCCGCGACGGCCCAGCGGGGGCGGCCGAGCAGTCGGAGGACGGTCCAGCGGAGCCCGAAGTCCAGGCCGATCAGCGCGGCGACCGGGATCAGCAGCAGGGTCCCTTCGCAGCCGTCCCCGCCCACACCGCGCAGCGGGACGTAGTCGTTCAGCCGCCTGCTCGTCGCCCGGTACCGGCCGAGCCACACCACCGCGATCCGGACGGGCTCACCGGCGGGCCCAGTGGGTCCGGCAGGCGCGGCGGGCCCGGTGACGTCGAGGTAGCCGATGCGCCCGCCGCGCTCGCCCTTCGCCCAGGCCGCCCGCTCCTCGGCGGTGGAGGTGAGCGCCGCCTCGGCCGCGCCCGCCCGCTGTCGCTCCTCGAACGCCGCGGTCCAGGCCCGCTCGCGCTTCCTCTGCTCGGCGGACCACGCCTGCTCGCGCTCCTGGCGCTCCTCGACGCTGAGCCGCCGCGGCTGATGCGTGCTCACGCGGCCATCGTAGGAGGAATGGTCAAGCGCAGGTAAAGCGAGGCCCGCCGAGCGGATCGCGGCCGTGGGCGGTCGGCCCGGCGGGTCAGGCCGGCCGGACCGTCGAGCCGGTGGCCGCCGAGGTGCGGGCGGCCTCCAGGACGGCGAGGGTGGCCACCGCGTCGCGCGGGTCGACCGGGGGAGGGGTGCCCGGGACGGCCAGGGCGGCGGCGACGCCGGCGTAGTAGGCGGGGTAGTCGCCCGGGTCGGTCGGCAGCGAGATCGCGGACTCGTCGGTGCCCAGGGTCCCGTAGTGCTCGGGCAGGTCGGCACCCCACGGGTGGGCGCCGTCCGGGCGGCGGCCCGAGCGCAGCTCCGCCTCCTGCGGGTCCATGCCGTGCTTGACGTACCCGGCGGTGTCGCCGAGCACCCGCAGCCGGGGGCCGATCAGCGGGGTGACGGCGCTGGTCCACAGGTGCGAGCGGGTGCCGGAGGCGTGGGTCAGGGCGAGGAAGGCGTCGTCGTCCACCACCGCGCCGTCGCGCCGCACGTCGACCTCCGCGTACACCGTCTCGACCGGCCCGAACAGGGTGAGCGCCTGGTCGACCAGGTGGCTGCCCAGGTCGTACAGTGTGCCGCCGACCTCCGCCGGGTCGGCCAGCTCGCGCCAGCCCGGCTTGGGCTTGGGGCGGAAGCGCTCGAAGCGGGACTCGAAGCGGTGCACCCGGCCCAGCGCGCCGCCGCGCACCAACCGGCTCGCGGTGAGGAAGTCGCCGTCCCAGCGCCGGTTCTGGAACACCGACAGCAGGACGCCCCGCTCCTCGGCCAGCCGGCACAGCTCCAGCGCCTCGGCGGCGGTGCCGGCCAGCGGCTTGTCCACGACGGTGGCCAGGCCCGCCCGCAGCGCGGCGCGGGCGAGCGGGGCGTGGGTGCGGTTGGGCGAGGCGATGACGACCAGGTCCAGCGCGTCCGGGTCGGCGAGCAGCTGCTCCGGGGTGTCGACGGCACGGGCGTCCGGGTGCTCGCGCCGCAACTGCTCGCGGCGCTCCGGGTTGGCGGTGACCACGGCGTCCAGCCGCAGGCCCGGGGTGGTGGCGATCAGCGGGGCGTGGAAGGCGGAACCGGCCAGGCCGTAACCGATCAGGCCGACGCGGAAGGGGCGGGAAGCGGGCAGCGGGTTCATGCGCCCCACTCAACCACGAGGCGCCCGGTTGCTCCCGGTTTCCGCCCGCCGGCCGCCGGATCCCGCCCAGCGGGACGTCCTGTCCCCGGCCACCGGCGCGGATTAGGCTGTGGCGGGTCAGGGCCCTTCGCAAGACGTTGCAACACTTCGGGAGACACGCACGTGGCAGACCGCAAGCCCATCGAGTCCTGGCTGACCGACATGGACGGTGTCCTCATCCACGAGGGCACGCCGATCCCCGGCGCGAAGGAGTTCCTGCGCAAGCTGCGGGAGTCCGGCAAGCCCTTCCTCGTCCTCACCAACAACTCCATCTACACCCCGCGCGACCTCAGCGCCCGACTGGCCGGGATGGGGCTGGAGGTGCCGGAGGAGTGCATCTGGACCTCCGCCCTGGCCACCGCCAAGTTCCTCAAGAGCCAGCGTCCGAACGGCACCGCCTACGTGATCGGCGAGGCCGGCCTCACCACCGCGCTCTACCAGGCCGGGTACGTGCTGACCGACAACAGCCCGGACTACGTCGTCCTCGGCGAGACCCGCACCTACTCCTTCGAGGCGCTCACCAAGGCGATCCGCCTGATCAACGCCGGTGCCCGGTTCATCTGCACCAACCCGGACGAGACCGGCCCCTCCACCGAGGGCGTGCTGCCGGCCACCGGCTCGGTCGCGGCCCTGATCACCAAGGCGACCGGGGTGGAGCCGTACTTCGTCGGCAAGCCCAACCCGCTGATGATGCGCGAGGCGCTGAACACGGCCGGGGCGCATTCGGAGACCGCCGTGATGATCGGCGACCGGATGGACACCGACATCGTCGCGGGCATGGAGGCCGGCATGGAGACCATCCTGGTGCTCACCGGTCTGACCTCCGCCGCCGACGTGGAGCGCTTCCCGTACCGGCCGACCCGGGTGGTCAAGTCCATCGCGGACCTGGTCGAGCTGGTCTAGCCTCTGCGGTGCAGTCGCGAGCCCCGCCCCGGCCGAGCGCCGGGGGGGGGGGCGGGGCCCCCGGGGGGGCCGCCGTCGTGTTCCTCCTCGTCTGGGGCTTTCGTGGTAAATCTCCCGGGGCTCCCGGCGTCTAGCCCCTCCCCCCCCCCCCCGGCGGGAATTGTCAGACACGCCCTCGACCCCCGACTCCCAG
>NZ_JBFBGS010000022.1:0-17058 GCF_040684795.1 Kitasatospora sp. NPDC089797
GCCGACAGATCCCAAACAGGACAGTCGAGACGTCAGTCAGCCGAGGAGTCAGACCCACCAGCGACGTCACCACGAACATCATCACTGTCAGCCGTCGGTGGTCAGTCGGCTCAGCCGAGGCCGTTCGCCTTCAGCCAGTCCTTGGCCACCGCCGACGGGTCCTCCTTGTCGACCGAGACGCGCTTCATCAGCGTGGTCAGCCCTGCCGTGTCGAGCTTGGCCGACACCGCGTTCAGCGCCGCCGTCGCGGAGGCGTCCACGCCCGCCTTGTTGATCAGCGGGGTGACGTTCTGCGCGCCGAAGACGTTCTTCGGGTCGCTCAGCGCGACCAGCTTGTACTGGACGATCTTGGGGTCGGTGGTGAACACGTTGCCGACCTGGATGCTGCCGTCCTTGAGCGCGTTCGCGGTGGTGTCGGCGGTGGGCTTCCACTCCTTGAAGGTCAGCCCGTAGACGTCCTTGAACTGCTGCTCGCGCCGGGTCTTGAACTCCGGCGGGCCGCCGATGGTGAACTCACCGGCCTTGGCGGCGAGGTCGGAGATGCTCTTGAGGCCGTACTTGTCGGCGTTCTCCTGGGTGACGCTGAGCGAGTCCTTGTCCTCGGCGGGCGAGGAGTCCAGGATCGCCAGCGAGGAGGGCAGCGCCTTGGTCAGCGCCGCGTTCACGTCCTGGGTGGTGACGGCGGTGTTCTTGGCGTCGAGGTAGGCGAGCAGGGCGCCGTTGTACTCGGGCAGCACGGTCAGGTTGCCGCTCTGCAGCTGCCCGTACAGCACCTCGCGGCTGCCGATGTTGAACTTCTCCTCGACCTTGACGCCCTTGGCCTTGAGCGCCTGCGAGTAGATCGAGCCGAGCAGGACGTTCTCCGGGAAGTTCGCCGAGCCGACGACCACGGTGCCGCCGGAGCCGCCGGACCCTCCGGAGGTCGCGCTGCTGCCGGCTGAGGCGGTGGACCCGCCGCCGAGCGGGTTGCTGCTGCTCCCGGAGGAGCCGCAGGCGGTGGCGCCCAGGGCGAGCGCGGCGAGCGTGCCGAGGAGGACGGCGCGCCTGCTTCTCTTCATTGTCGACATGGTGACAGTAGTCCTTCCGGAACGGATGGGGGAGCAGAGTCTCAACGGGCCCGGCGCTGGGCGCGCACCCCGGGCGGGAGCGCGAACCGGGCGAGCAGGGAGAAGAACAGCTGGGCGCCGACCGCGAGCAGCACCACCAGCAGCGCGCCGCCCACGGTCACCGCGTACTGCCGGGTGGCCAGCCCGTCGATGACGTAGCGGCCGAGGCCGCCGAGCCCGACGTAGGCGGCCACCGTGGCGGTCGCGATCACCTGGACGGTCGCGGTGCGGAAGCCCGCCAGCAGGGTCGGTGCGGCGGAGGGCAGGCAGACCTGGAGCAGCACCTGCGGGTGGGTCAGCCCGATCCCGCGCGCGGCGTCCCGGACGTCCGGGTCGGTGCCGCGCACCCCCTCGACGGCCGCCACCAGCAGCGGTGGCGCGGCCAGCGCGACCAGTGGGATCAGCACGGCGGTGTCGCCGACCCCGGCGAGCAGCACCGCGAGGGTCACCAGGCCGAGGGTGGGCAGCGCGCGGGCGGCCCCGGCGAACGCGGTGACCGCGGTGACGCCGCGGCCGGTGTAGCCGATCAGCAGCCCGAGCGGGACGGCGAGCAGCGCCGCGAAGAACAGCGCCTCGCCGGAGAACAGCAGGTGCTCGGAGACCCGGTGCACGATCGAGTCCGGGCCGCTGCGGCGGTCCGGGTCGGAGAAGAAGTCGCTCAGCCAGTTCAGCCAGTTCACGAGCCCGCCCCCTGCTCCCGGACGGCCCACGGTGCGAGCAGCCGGCGGGCGGCCACCAACAGCAGGTCGACGACCAGCGCGAGGGCGGCGATCAGCACGATGCCCGCCACGATCGGGGTGGGGAAGGTCCGCTGGAAGCCGTCGATGAACAGGTAGCCCAGCCCGCCGCGGCCGATCAGCGCGCCCACGCTGGCCAGCGAGATGCTGGACACCGCGGCGACCCGCAGCCCGGCGATCAGGTACGGGACGGCGGCGGGCAGTTCGACGGCGGTCAGCCGGTGCCACGGCCCGTAGCCCATCGCGGTGGCGGCCTGCCGGACGGAGTCCGGGACGGCGCGCAGCCCGTCCACCGTGGTCGGCAGCAGGACGGCGAGGGCGTAGAAGGTGAGCGGGATCATCACCGTCGCCTGGGTGGCGAGCCCGGTGTACGGGATCAGCACCACGAAGACCGCCAGCGAGGGCAGCGCGTAGACGATGTTGAAGACGGCGGAGAGCGGTTGGTACAGCCGGGGGAAGCGGGCACAGGCCAGGCCGAGCGGGACGGCCAGCAGCAGTCCGATGAGCACCGGGACCAGGGCGATCACGGCGTGGTCGGCGAGCAGGTTGCCGAGGTAGCCGAGGTGGTCGCCGATCCAGTACCAGCGGACGATCGGTTCATCGTCCACCGTCGGCTCCGTTCGCCGGGGGCGTTTTGTCGACATCGACCGCTGTGCCGGGCTTCTCCGGTCCGACCGGCCCGGCCTTCTCGACCTTCCCCGTCGGCCCGACCGGCCCGACCGGCCCGAGCGGTCCGCTGCCGGCGGTGGGTGTGAGTGCGGCGAAGACGGCCTCGCGGCTCGCGGTGCCGATCGCCCGCCCGTCCGCGTCCAGCGCGACCGCGACCCCCGCGGGGGAGAGCACGGCGGCGTCCAGGGCGGAACGCAGGGTGTCGCCGTCCGGGTGGTAGCCGGGGGCCGGCTGGAGCTCGGCGGCGACGGCGCTCCGGTCGATCCAGCCGATCGGGCGGCGCTCGTCGTCCAGGGTCAACTCCCAGCTGCCGTGCCGGACTCCGTCGCCGACCGGGCGGTGCGCCACGGCCTTCGCGGACCGCAGGGCGAGTCCGCGCAGACCCCGGTCGCGGCCGAGGAAGGCGGCCACGCCGTCGTCGGCGGGGGAGGTCAGCAGGGTGTGCGGGTCGGCCAGCTGGGCGATCCGGCCGTGTTCGCGCAGCACCACGACCTGGTCGCCGAGCCGGACGGCCTCCTCGATGTCGTGGGTGACGAACAGCACCGTCTTGTGCAGCTCGGACTGCAGCCGCAGCAGCTCCTCCTGGAGCCCGGCCCGCACCACCGGGTCGACGGCGCTGAACGGCTCGTCCATCAGCAGCACCGGCGGGTCGGCGGCCAGCGCCCGGGCCACGCCGACCCGCTGCTGCTGTCCGCCGGACAGCTGGAACGGGTACCGCTTGGCGGTCTCGGGGGCGAGCCCCACCAGTTCGAGCAGTTCGGCGGCCCGGGCGCGGGCCTTCTTGCGGTCCCAGCCGAGCAGGTAGGGGACGGTGGCGATGTTGTCGATCACCTTGCGGTGCGGGAACAGCCCGGCCTGCTGGATCACGTACCCGATGCCGCGGCGCAGTTTGGCGGGTTCCAGCGTGGCCACGTCGGCGTCGTCCAGCAGCACCCGGCCCGATGTGGGCTCGACCATCCGGTTGACCATGCGCAGCAGGGTGGTCTTGCCACAGCCGGACGGTCCTACCAGAACGGTTATCCGACCGGTTGGAACCTCAAGGTCCAGTCCCTCGACCGCAACGGTGCCGTCGGGGTGGCGCTTGCCGGCGCCCTCGAATCTGATCACGGAGTGTTTCCTCGTCAGGGCGCCCCGGGGAGGCGGCGCCTGTGTCGTCGGTCTTTCGGGTCGTTCGGTTGACGGCGGTTTCACCCGCCCGGGCGTACTTCCGCCCGCGTGGCTGCCCAGGTTCGGACCGGCGGAAACTCTGATCAGACTATGACCTGCGTCATCTCCTGTCCCTGATTTACGGCCCGGCACGGGGTGTCCCCCGGCTCGCGGCCGGGGGACACGCGCGGTGACCTCCGGGTCGGAGGCCACCGCGACGCGCTGTGATCCCGGCTCAGCCGCCCGGGCGGGTCGGCAGTCCGGAGGCCGCCCAGCCGACGAAGCCGCCGTCCAGGTCGGTCGCCCGGTGCAGCCCGAGCTCGCGCAGCGAGGCCGCGGCCAGGCTGGAGGCGTAGCCCTCGGAGCAGACCACGATCACCTCGATGTCGTAGCCCGAGGCCTCGGGGATGCGGTGGCTGCCGGTGGGGTCCAGCCGCCACTCCAGGACGTTGCGCTCGATGATCAGCGAGCCGGGGATCTCGCCCTCGGCCGCCCGCTGTGCCGCCGGGCGGATGTCCACCAGCAGCGCGCCCTCCAGGTGGGCCTGGTACGCCTCCCGGGCGCGCGGCCGGTGGACGCCCTCGCGGGCGCGCTCCACCAGGTCGTCGATCGTGGTCACCACTGTTCCGGTCCTTCCTCGGAGGTGCGGACGAGCCCGCCGGCCCGCAGGTCGTAGTGCGCCATGGAGCTGAGCGGGGGCGAGTAGGCGTGCAGGGTGACGGCCGGGCCGGAGGCGGTGTTGCGCACGTCGTGCACGTACTCCGGGCCGAAGGCGCGGGCCGTGCCGGCCGGGACCCGCCGGATCAGCAGGCCCTGGTCCGGGCCGCCGAGGGAGAGCTCCTCCAGCTCGCCGAGGGCGACGGTGAACGCGCCACGCGAGCCGCCGTGGTCGTGGAAGCCGGTCGACTGGCCGGGCAGCCAGCTGATCAGCCAGACCTCGTGGTCGTCGTCGGCGACCAGGCGCTGGTACCAGCGCTCCTCGGTGGAGAGCCGGACCAGGTGGATCCACCGGTCGGGCTGCTCGGCCAGCTCGCGGACGATGCCGCGCAGGGTGCGCGGGGAGAGCGGGGTCTGCTCCGCTCCGGTGGCGGTCGGCTGCCCCGGGGCGCGGGTCGGCGGGTCGGAGACGAGGTCAAGGGTCATGGGGGCGTCCTCGGGTGCGGCGGGGAACGTCGTCGGTGGATGCGTCCGGTGCCGGCGGGCCGGGTGACTGCGGGCGCGGGCCGACGGAGCGGCCCGGTCCGACACGTAGGGGTGCGCCGGGCGGGAGCGGGTTTCAGGACTGCGGGTGCGGGTGCGCGGTACGGGCCCTGGCGGAGGTCACAGGGCGGTGCCGGCGAAGCGGAGCAGGGTCAACAGGCACAGATGGAACTCGCCTGGCGTCGCAGATCGACGTGCAGGCGGCAAACCAGGAGGGTGCCGGAGTCCATGCCCCGGATCTTTTCCGAGCCGGTCGGACGAAGTCAAGCCGGGGCACGCGCTTGTTGCGGCCTGTAAACCGGCGCCCGGCCCCGGCTCGACCCCGGCGCGGTCACGGCCCGGCCGCCGTTCGACCTCGGCTCGGGCCCGGTGCGGCCGTGGCCCGAGCGCGGCCCGAGCACGGGGCCCCGGCCCGAGCACGGGGTCGAGCACGGGGCCGCGTGGGGTCGAGCACGGCGTCGAGTGCCGGCCCGGGTGCGGGCTCAGCCCTCGGCGGGAGAGCGCGGGGCCGGCGGGGCCGCCACCGTCGTGGACGCGGCGGTGGGCGGGGTCGTGGACCCGGGCGCGGCGGCGGGCGACGCGGCCGCGAGGGCCTGCTCGATCACCGGCCCGGCTTGCTCGCCCAGGTAGCGGCCGAGCGTCTGGTAGGCGTCGAACTGCTGGTGGTCGAACCACTGGTCGCTGGTGCCGTCGTTCGGGAAGGCCCGGTTGGCCACCGCGTAGGACTGCAACTCGTAGGGCATGTCGGCGGTCAGCACCGCCTGGAGGACGATCAGCGTTCCGGGCGGGCCCGGGTCCGGCTCGCCGTCGACGGCCGGGTACCGGATCTCGCCGGTGATCACGCCCCGGGCCGAGAGCCGGTCGGACAGTTGGGCCGCCAGCCCGTGCAGCGGTGCGCCCGCCCCGTCACGGCCGGCGGGCGGGCCGCCCGGGATCAGCAGCTCGGGCTGGTGCAGGGTGATGACGATGCCGAGCTCCTCGCGGGCCAGGGTGATCGCGGCGGCCAGGTTGGCGGCGTAGCCGGAGTCCCCGCTGGCGTCGATGCTCACCGCGGTGCGCACCCGGTGCCGCAGCAGTTCGACCAGCCCGAGGTTCTCGTAGTGCCCGCCGTCGGTGGTCAGCAGGAAGCGGTCGTCCACGGGGAACCGGCCGGTCAGCTCGCGCAGTTGGTACGGGAGCCGGCGGACGGCCGGCTGTCCGGCGCGGCGCCAGTCCGGTGTGCCGGACCAGGCCGGGCCGAGCTGTGCGGGGTTGGGCAGCCACGTCCCCAGCCGGGCGTTGGTCACCGCGAACAGCCCCTGGTAGACCCGGGACTGGCGGCCCATCGCGGAGGAGAAGGCGGCGCCGGAGACGGCCATCGCGGACTGCACGGTGAGGTCCCGGGCGATGTGCCGGCGGGTGCGCCGCTCCAGCAGGTCGGTGCGCGCGTAGCCGACGTCCGGGCCGCCCACGTAGTCGTGCGAGAGTGAGAAGGAGACCGCCCGACGGCCGGGCGGCGTACGGGAGTTGCCGGACAGGTTGGCCGCGGCGGAGAAGATCACCTGGGGGAAGTCGGGGCGCCGGGCGGCGTAGTGGCTCAGCCAGGTCTGCTCCCGGTAGAAGTCGTACCGGCGGGCGGTCGCGCGGCCGCCCTCGGTGACCCGGCGGACCGCGAACGCCGAGGCCAGCCGCAGCCGGTAGAACGGGTGCAGGCTCATCCAGGTCTGGTCGAGGTTGAGTCCGACGGCGCCGAGCACCAGCGGCAGCAGCACCTGGACGGCCGTCGGCCAGGCGTACCCGGTGGCGGCCGCCCAGCCGAGGGCCAGCAGCGCGCCCGCCGTGAGCGTGCCGAGCGCGGCCCACACCACCAGGTACTGCGGGAGGTTGGCGGTCAGCCCGCCGCCGATCCGGCCCGCGCCGCGCAGCGCGCCGGCCGCCGCGCGCACGCCCCGGCCGATCGTCCGGCGGTCGCGCCAGAGTATGCCGAGCAGCAGGGCGAGGTAGCTGAGCACCACCGTCAGGCTCAGCCCGGCGCCGGTCAGTTGCGGCCCGGCCGCCAGCGCCTGTTGGAGCCGGACCGCGCCCCAGGCCAGGCCCGGCACCGCCAGCACCCCGACGGCCAGCAGCCCCGACAGCGCCAGCGCGAGGTAGTTGAGCCGGCGCAGTGCGCGCGGGAGCAGTGCGTGCCAGCCGAGCGGGGGGAAGACCAGCAGCCACAGCAGCCAGCACCCGGCCGCTGCGGCGAGTAGCACCCCGAGGGCGGCCAGCGCGGGCGCCCGGAACTCCAGCGGGCCCGGTACGGCGCCGTGGTGGCGCAGGCCGGCCGCCGCGAGGGCGTTCAGGTCGGTCACCGGGACGGCGTGGTAGAAGCGGCTGAGGCCCAGGCCCAGCACCAGGACGGCGGCCAGCAGCAGGAAGAGCGCGGACAGCACGCCGCGCAGCAGCGTCCCGAGGGCGACCAGCCACTCGCCGGTGCCGTCGGCGATGTACTTGCTGTGCCGACGGAGGTGGTCCTCCTCCGGGGAACCGGGTTCCAGCACGGTGTCGGCCGTCAGGCCGGAGACGGCGCGCACGGGGCTGCCGGGCGCCGAGTCGCTGAGCGCGAGCTGCAGCGCGCCCACGGTGTAGCCGCCGCCGGAGACGGAGACCAGGTAGCGCGCGCGTTTGAGCCACGGCCGCAGCGCCTGGAGCGCGCCGAGCGTGACGCAGGCCGAGCGGATGCCACCGCCCGAGGCGCAGAAGCCGAGTTCGGCGGGTTCGCGGCCGGGCGGCACCCGGCCGGCGTCCCGCCAGTGGGTGTGGGCGCCGGGGGCGTCGGCCGCCGACGGCACGCGGCGGTGCTCCGGGGCGCGGTCGGCGGGCCGGCCGAGCTCCCCGGCCCGCTCATGGCCCGGCCCCGGTTCCTGGAGCGGGTCCTGGTCCTGGAGCCGGTCCTGTTTCCGGAACCGGTCCCGGGCCTGGTGCCGGTCCTGATGCGGTGGGCGACCGGACCGGCCGGTCACCGGCCAGGGCGGGATCAGCGCCGGACGGTCCGGGTCGTCACCGTCGGCGGGGCCGGTGCCCGCACGGCCGTTGCCCGCGGGCCCCGCGGCCGAGGGGCGCAGGCCGCGCGCTGCCCGCGCCGCCGTCAGCACCAGCAGCCCCGCCGCCGTCACCCCGGCGGGCACCAGCAGCAGCCGGCCGACGATGGTGAGCGCCGCCGCCACCGCGAAGGGGGTGTCGGAGTCGGCGCGGTCGAGCCCGAGGAGCAGCAGGACGTTCGCACCGAGGTCGCAGCCCGCGGCGAGCAGTCCGCCGAGCCCGACGACGAGCGCGGGCACGGCTCGGTGCCGCCGTCCGAGCACGTACCCGCCCAGCAGCGCCGCGGCGGCCAGCGTCAGCGCGTAGCCGCCGATCGGCCAGAACTCGGCGCGCAGGGCGGACCGGTAGGCCGCGGAGCGGTCGCCGGCCACGGCTTCGGCGGCCGCCCGGGAACCGGCCAGCTGCAAGGCGGTCAGGTGGACGCCGGGCGTCCGCCCGAGGGCCGGCAGGGCACCGAGGGCGAGCGGCAGCAGGGCGCCCGGGGCGAGCAGCAGCCCCGCCCAGGCGGGCAGGGCGGGCGGCCGCCCAGCCGCCGCCTGCGGATCCGCCGTACGTTCCTCGGACTCGTGCACCGCTGCCATCCGTACCACCCCCCGTTCGGCCCCCTGCCGACCGTCGATCCCTGCGTCGAACCTTCGAGCGATGCTCGAACGATCCACCGGCGAACCTCGAACCGCCTCCGAGTGATCTTCGAAGTCGCTTTGTATCACCGGCAGATGACGATCATTCGCACATCCATGCGGGTTTTACCCTGCGGTGGCCGATTCCGCACCCTCGGTGTCCGCTTTCACTCGAATGAGTAAGCATGTGACGTCCGGGGTAGATCAGCTTTTCATCCCGATCAGAGCCCGCCAAGAGCCCGCCCGGAGTCCGCCCAGAGCCCACGTAGGACCGACCGCGTGTCCGCGCAACAAGATCGCCCCGGACGCGTTGCCGCCGACGTATTGTCAGGCCACCGAAGCCCGGCCTACCGTCTACAGACCGCTTTCTACGCACGTAGACACCTCATCCGGACCCCTGCGGTTCCCCGTGCGGACCCGCAGGTGAGACCCGCCCCGACAACCCTCAGACCGCGGGCCCGACCGCACGGCCGGGACGCGGAGTTGCGGAGGTACCCATGTCGCAGATCGTCCGTGCCGCGCTCGTCCAGACCCGCTGGACCGGCGACCAGGAGAGCATGATCGCGCTCCACGAGCGCTATGCCCGCGAGGCCGCCGCGCAGGGCGCGAAGATCATCGGCTTCCAGGAGGTCTTCAACGCCCCGTACTTCTGTCAGGTCCAGGAAGCTGAGCACTACCGCTGGGCCGAGGCCGTCCCGGACGGTCCGACCGTGCGCCGGATGCAGGCCCTCGCCCGCGAACTCGGCCTGGTGATCGTCGTACCGGTCTACGAGGAGGAGCAGACCGGGGTGTACTACAACACCGCCGCGGTCATCGACGCGGACGGCAGCTACCTCGGCAAGTACCGCAAGCACCACATCCCGCAGGTCAAGGGCTTCTGGGAGAAGTACTACTTCAAGCCCGGCAACCTCGGCTGGCCCGTGTTCGACACCGCCGTCGGCAGGGTCGGCGTCTACATCTGCTACGACCGGCACTTCCCCGAGGGCTGGCGCGCCCTCGGCCTGGCCGGCGCGCAGATCGTCTACAACCCCTCGGCCACCAGCCGCGGCCTGTCCGCCTACCTGTGGCAGCTCGAACAGCCCGCCGCCGCCGTCGCCAACGAGTACTTCGTCGCCGCCATCAACCGGGTCGGCACCGAGGAGTACGGCGACAACGACTTCTACGGCACGTCCTACTTCGTGGACCCTCGCGGCCAGTTCGTCGGCGAGGTCGCCTCCGACAAGGAGGAGGAACTCGTCGTCCGCGACCTCGACCTCGGCCTGATCGAGGAGGTCCGCCAGCAGTGGGCGTTCTACCGGGACCGCCGCCCAGACGCCTACGGACCGCTCGCCGAGGCCTGAGGAGCAGCGCGATGACCACCCGCGACCCGCAGCAGCCCGTTCGTGACCAACTGCAGCAGCCCGCCCGTGACCCGCAGCCCGCCCGCGACCCGCAGCGCCCCCGGGGCCCGCGGCAGCGCACCCTGATCCGCGGCGGCCTCGTCATCACCGCCACCGACGAACTCCACGCCGACGTCCTGATCGAGGGCGAGCGCATCGCCGCCCTGGCCGCCACCGGCAGCACCGCCGCCGAGGCCTGGACCGCCGACACCGTCATCGACGCCACCGGCCACTACGTCATCCCGGGCGGCGTCGACGTCCACACCCACATGGAGCTGCCGTTCGGCGGCACCGCGGCCTCCGACACCTTCGAGACCGGCACCCGCGCCGCGGCCTGGGGCGGCACCACCACCATCGTCGACTTCGCCGTCCAACCGGTCGGCGGCGCCCTGCGCGAGGGCCTGGACACCTGGCACGCCAAGGCCGAGGGCAACTGCGCGATCGACTACGCCTTCCACACCATCGTCTCCGACGTCAACGAGGCCGTCCTCAAGGAGATGGACGCGCTGGTCGACTCCGGCGAGTCCACCTCCTTCAAGCTCTTCATGGCCTACCCCGGCGTCTTCTACAGCGACGACGGCCGCATCCTGCGCGCCATGCAGCGCGGGGCGGCCAACGGCGGGCTGATCATGATGCACGCCGAGAACGGCATCGCCATCGACGTCCTGGTCGAGCAGGCCCTCGCCGCCGGGCACACCTCCCCGCGCTACCACGGCGAGGTCCGGCGCGAGCTGCTGGAGGCCGAAGCGACCCACCGGGCCGTCAAACTGGCCCAGGTGGCGGGCAGTCCGCTCTACGTGGTGCACGTCTCCGCCGAAGCGGCGCTCGCCGAACTCGCCCGGGCCCGCGACGCCGGACTCAACGTCTTCGGCGAGACCTGCCCGCAGTACCTCTTCCTCTCCACCGACAACCTCGCCGAGCAGGGGGCCGACGGCTTCGAGGGCGCCAAGTACGTGTGCAGCACGCCGCTGCGCCCGCGCGAGCACCAGGAGGCGCTCTGGCGGGGGCTGCGCACCAACGACCTCCAGGTGGTCTCCACCGACCACTGCCCGTTCTGCTACGTCGGGCAGAAGGAACTGGGTCGCGGCGACTTCTCGAAGATCCCCAACGGCCTTCCGGGCGTGGAGAACCGGATGGACCTGCTGCACCAGGCCGTGGTGGACGGGCGGATCAGCCGGCGCCGCTGGGTCGAGATCGCCTGCACCACCCCGGCCCGGATGTTCGGGCTGCACCCGCGCAAGGGCACCGTCGCGCCGGGCGCCGACGCCGACCTGGTGGTCTACGACCCCACCACAGTCCAGACCGTGTCCGCCGCCACCCATCACATGAACGTGGACTACTCGGCCTACGAGGGCCGGCAACTCACCGGCCGGGCCCGGACGGTGCTCTCCCGCGGCACCGTGGTGCTGGACGACGGGCAGTGGCTCGGCCGGGCCGGACACGGCACCTTCCTGCGCCGCGACACCTGCCAGTACCTGACCTGACCCCCGTCCCGATTCCCCTCCCTCCCGATTCCCGTTCCCGATTCCCCTGCCGCCCGGGGCCGCGTCGTGCGCGTGCCGGCCCCGGGCCGTCGGACCGACCCCTCTCCCGGAGCACCCCATGGACATCGGCCTCGTCCTGCAGACCGACCCGCCCGCCCGCCTGCTCATCGACCGGATGATCCGCGCCGAACGGGCCGGGTTCAGCCACGGCTGGACCTTCGACTCCTGCGTGCTGTGGCAGGAGCCCTTCGTCATCTACAGCCGCATCCTCGCCGAGACCGAGCGGCTGACCGTCGGCCCGATGGTCACCAACCCCTCCACCCGCACCTGGGAGGTCACCGCCTCCCTGTTCGCCACGCTCAACGACATGTACGGCAACCGCACCGTGTGCGGCATCGGCCGCGGCGACTCCGCGATGCGGGTCGCCGGGCGCCGCCCCGCCACGCTCGACCGGCTCTCCCAAGCCATGCACGCCATCAAGGAGTTGGCCGAGGGGCGCACGGTCGAGGTGGACGGCACCGAGATGCACCTGCCGTGGGTCGGCCCGGGCGCCTCACTGCCGGTCTGGATGGGCGCGTACGGCCCGAAGGCGCTGGCGCTGACGGGGCGTCAGGCCGACGGTTTCATCCTCCAGTTGGCCGACCCCTACCTCACCGAGTACATGGTCAAGGCGGTCCGGTCCGCGGCCGCGGCGGCCGGCCGGGACCCGTCCTCGGTCACCATCTGCGTGGCCGCGCCCGCGTACGTCACCGCCGACGACTCGCCGGCCGCGCTCGCCCACGCCCGCGAACAGTGCCGCTGGTTCGGCGGGATGGTCGGCAATCACGTCGCCGACCTGGTCGGCCACTACGGCGAGCACTCCGACCTGGTGCCCGAGGCGCTCACCGACTACATCAAGGACCGCCAGGGCTACGACTACAGCCATCACGGCCGGGCCGGGAACCCCGACACGGCCTTCGTTCCGGACGGCATCGTGGACCGCTTCTGCCTGATCGGACCCCCCGAGGTGCAACGCGCCCGGCTGGCGGAGCTCCGCTCGCTCGGCGTCGACCAGTTCGCGGTCTACGCCATGCACGACGCGGTCGAGAGCACCATCGACGCCTACGGCGCGGACGTCATCCCCCACCTCTGACGAGCCCGCGCGCGGTGGTCCTCCGTGCGGTGGTCCCCGTGCGGCGCTCCCCGCGCGGTGATCTCTGCGCGGTGACTCCCGGGTGTGGTGATCTCGTCCGCAGCAGACGGGAGTTGCCCATGAGCGACACCGCGACCGGCGGTGGCGGGCAGTGGCAGCACGCCGACGGCCGGGTCGAACTCGACCCGGCCGCAGGGGCGTTGCCGGCCAACGGCTTCACCAGTGACGACCTCCGGCCGGTCCCGGTGCGGCGGCGCACCTGGACCACCTACAACTTCCTCGCACTGTGGGTCGGCATGGCCCACAACATCCCTTCCTGGACGCTGGCTTCGGGCCTGGTCGCGCTCGGGATGGACTGGAAGCAGGCGGTGCTGACCATCGCCCTCGCCAACCTGATCGTGCTCGCGCCGATGCTCCTCACCGGGCACGCGGGCACGAAGTACGGCATTCCGTTCCCGGTGTTCGCCCGGGCCTCGTTCGGACTGCGCGGCGCCAACCTGCCGGCGCTCATCCGGGCGGCGGTGGCCTGCGCCTGGTTCGGCATCCAGACCTGGATCGGGGGTGAGGGGATCTTCCTGCTGGCGGGCAAGCTGTTCGGCGAATCCTGGCGGACGGCCACGGAATTCAGCGGCTACCCGTGGACGCAGTGGGCCTCGTTCCTGCTGTTCTGGCTGGTCGAGATGGTCATCATCGCCCGCGGCATGGAGGCGCTGCGGCGCTTCGAGAACTGGGCTGCGCCGTTCGTCATCGTCGGCGCGCTCGCCCTGCTGGTGTGGATCGCCGTCAAGGCGGGCGGGTTGGGACCGCTGCTCGACCAGCCCTCCCGGCTGGGATGGGGCGGCGGGTTCTGGAAGGTCTTCTTCCCGTCCCTGATGGGGATGATCGGGTTCTGGTCCACGCTGTCGCTCAACATCCCCGACTTCACCCGCTTCGGCGGCAGCCAGCGGGCCCAGATCCGCGGCCAGGCGCTCGGTCTGCCGACCACGATGACCCTCTTCGCACTGCTGTCGGTGCTGGTCACCTCCGGTTCCGCGGCGGTGTACGGCGAGCCAGTGTGGGACCCGATCAAGCTGGCCGCGAAGATGGAGAGTCCGGCTGCCGTGCTGTTCGCGCTGCTGACCGTCCTGGTGGCGACGCTGTCGGTGAACATCGCCGCCAACGTCGTCTCCCCGGCCTACGACCTGGCCAATCTGCTGCCCCGGTTGGTCGACTTCCGCACCGGGGCGCTGATCACGGGCGTGGTCGGGATCGCCGTCTTCCCGTGGCGGTTGACCGCCGACCCGCACGTCTACATCTACGTCTGGCTGGGCGTGGTCGGCGGACTGCTCGGGACGGTCGCCGGGGTGCTGATCGCGGACTACTGGGTGCTGCGCCGCACCCGTCTCCAACTGGTCGACCTCTACCGCCCGTTCGGAGCCTACTGGTACGCGGCCGGGTGGAACTGGCGGGCGGTCGCGGCGCTGCTGGTCGGCGGTCTGCTGGCGGTCGGAGGCTCCTACTCCACGTTGGACGGGCACGGCGTGAAGCAGGGGCCGTTCCCGGTGGACGGTGTGATCCCCTTCCTCAAGCCGCTCGCGGACTACGGCTGGGCGGTGGGATTCGCCTCGGCGTCGGTGCTGTACCTGGTGCTCAGCGGGTTTCCGGGGCGGGGCCGGCGGACGACCGGCGGCTGACGGCGAACAGATGACAGTCGACAGATTTCACCATCTGTCGGCTGTCATCTGTCATCTGTCAGCTGTCCGTCGTCATCCGTTCGCCGTCGCCTCCACGGCGGCCAGGACCTTGACGGCGCCGTCCTCGGTGGCGAGGGCGGCCGCGACGGACCGGGCGCGGGTGCGGTAGCGGGGGTCGTCCAGGGCGTGGCGGATGGCGGTGGCGAGGCGGCTGGGGGTCAGTGCGCGCAGCGGGACCGGGCCGGGCGTGACGCCGAGCGCGGTCAGCCGGGCGGACCAGAAGGGGGCGTCCAACTGCGCGGGCACCGGGACGGAGGGGGTGCCGGAGCGGAGGGTCGCCGCCGTGGTCCCGGCGCCAGCGTGGTGGACCACGGCCGCGGCCTGCGGGAACAGCCAGTCGTGCGGGGTGTCGTCGATGGTCAGCACGGTGTCCGAGTCCTCGGCGGCCAGGCCGCTCCAGCCCGACTGCAGCAGGACGCGGACCCGGGCGGCGCGCGCGGCGGCGAGGACGGTCGCGGTCAGCCGTTCCGGATCGGGCACGACCAGGCTGCCGAAGCCGACGAAGACCGGTGGCGGACCGGCGGCCAGGAAGTCCAGCAGCCGCTCCGGCGGCTCCCAGCCGGGCTGTTCGGGCGGCCACCAGTACCCGGCGACGTCCAGCCGGGGGTGCCAGTCCGTCGGCCGGGGGACCACCCGCGGCGAGAACCCGTGCAGCACGGGGTGTCCGCGCCGGGCCCGGGCGACGCCGAGCGGTGGCAGGCCGAGCCGTCGGCGCAGCCCGTGGACGGCGGGGACGAACAGCCGGTCGGTCGCCGTCTGGACGGCGTGCCCGGCGAGCAGGTTTCCGGCCCTCCCGAGCGAGCGGGAACCGGTCACGGCGGGCGCGAATTCGCGGGTGGGGGAGAGGGGTTGGAGATACAGCCCGATGGTGGGGATGCCGGCGGCCTCGGCCGCGACCTGACCGAGCGCGCTGGTGGTGCTGGTGGTGAGCAGCAGATCGGTGCCGAGGGCCGTCGCCTCGGCGATGCCGTCGCCGAGCGCGGGCATGAACCGCCGCCCCAGGCGCAGGAGTTGCAGGACGGTCGTGGGTCCGGGGGCGGCCTGGAGCAGCCGTCGGCCCTGGGCGGAGGCGAGTTCGGCCCGTGGATCGACCGGCAGCGGGCGGAACTCCAGCCCGGCGGCCCGAACCGGATCGGCGAAGGTGGCATGGGTGGCGACGGCCACCTGATGTCCGGCCGCCCGCAGGCGGACGCCGAGCCCGGTGAAGGGGGCGACGTCACCCCGGGAACCGGCGGTGGCGATCAGGATGCGCATGGCCGCAGTATTTCGGCGGGTCCGTCCGGTCGGTAGGACGCCGCGCGCGGACCGGTCGACTCCGGGTGGCCGGATTCCGCCGCCCGGCCGGGTCGGGCGGAACCGGGCCCGAGTGCGGCGGCGTCCTTCGGGGCAGAGCGGACGGGACGGGGCCGTCGCGCCGAGGACGGGAGGGAAGGGTCGGATGAGCATCATCGCGTGGATCGTGCTGGGCCTGGTGGCCGGAGCCCTGGCCAAGCTGCTGCTGCCGGGGAGGGACCCGGGCGGCCTGATCGTGACCACCCTGATCGGGATCGCCGGCTCCTTCGTCGGCGGCTGGATCGCCTCGCACTTCATGCACCGGTCGATCACGGCACGCTTCTTCGACGGGCCGACCTGGGTGTCCGCGATCGGCGGCGCACTGGTGCTGCTGATCGTCTACCGGTTGCTGTTCGGCAACTCACGTCGCTGACGAGGACGTTCGAGGACATTCGAGGCGACGTCCGAGCCACCTGGTCCGCCCGGTCCGTACAAGCCGTACGGACCGGGCGGACCGGTCGGCTACCGCGCCGTCGACGCCTCGGCGACCCAGGCGGGCAGTTCCTCGCGGGCGGCCAGCCAAGCGCCCGGTACGCCGGAGAGCCCGGTGCGGGCGGCCACCACGCCGCCGGCGATGGCGCAGGTGGTGTCCATGTCGCCCCAGCCCTCCAGGGTGTGCCAGAGCGCGTCGGGCAGCGAGTCCAGGTGCCCGGCGGCGGACCAGAGGGCGAACGGCACGGTGTCCGGGGCGGAGATCAGCAGGCCCGAGCCGAGCACGGTCGCGGCGTGCCGGATGCTGGTGTGCTCCGGCAGCCGGGCGGCGATCCGCAGGCCCGAGCGGACGTCGCCCTCCGACAGCCGGGCGGCGACCTCGGTGAGCAGGTCGGACCGGCCGGGAGCGCCCCGGCCCCGGCTCCGGGCGGCGAGCGCCGCGGCAAGTGCCACCGCCACCGCGCCGGAGACCGCCTCCGGGTGGAAGTGGGTGGTGAGCGCCTGGAGTTCGGCCTGCCGGACCACCTCGTCCAGGTCCTCGGCGAACCAGGCGCCCAGCGGGGCGGCCCGCATCGCGGCGCCGTTGCCGTACGAGCCCTGGCCTTCGAACTGGCCCGCGGTGATGGCGCGCCAGTCCCCGCCGGCGCCGATCCCGCGCAGCACCCGGTGCATCGAGGGGCCGTACTTGCGCTGGTACTCCCGGGCGTACTCGGCCGCGAACCCCTCGGCCAGCGCGTCCTGTCGGACCTCGCCGTGGGTGACGAGGTGACGGACCAGGACGAGGGCCGTCGCGGTGTCGTCGGTCCAGTGCCAGGGTGCGGGGCGGACCAGCCGGGCGGCCAGGGCGGCGGGCGCCTCGTCGACCGGGACGGAGAACCAGCGGTCGCCGAAGGCGTCGCCGAGCGCGAGCCCGCGCAGGCTGTCCAGGACCGTTCGGGCCGCACGCATGTCATCCTCCGAGTGAGATCGACCGTGCGCGGAAGTCTGCCCGAACGGGCGCGGCGTCGGCGACCGGGTTTGTTCCCGGT